>NZ_AKJQ01000049.1:0-137130 GCF_000282255.1 Pseudomonas sp. GM25
CTAGAAAACCCGGGGCGATTCAGTCTGCCGTTGCTATATTGACCTCTGAGTTGTCTAACATGGCACCATCCCTGAGTCTTTGAGTGATTATATGGAAACCCCAGTTCACTTAGTCGCTAGCTAGGGCAAGGTGGCAATTGTTCAGGTTTGCCCTTCGTGACCGGCGGCTAACGGCGAGAAGTATTCATTCGAATCGTGCATTCTCAGCAAAGCCATTGTCAGAAATCGAAGAGTAACCTAAGTAATTAAAGAAGCGTTTGATTTAACTCGCACCTGCGGCATACAACATGACTGACAGCTTCTGGCATTCCTCATTACGGAGGCGGCACAATTTATATTCTCGTCGAGTGTGAGGCGAATTTCGTGAATTGCGGAAGCCTGACAAGCTGAACGATGAGGAGCTACGTGACTACCGAGACGTGGGCCGGCTGGCCATTCAGCACCTGGCCATCCGAATCAATCTTCGTCGATGATTACAACCGGTCGAAAAATCACGGTATCTATGCTTGATGAGGCCGTTCGGGTGTCGAAGCGCTAGGCGCCACTAGGCAACAGCTTAACTTAGGACAGTCCTCGACTGGATGATGGCTAGCGGGCGGAAGCTATCGGTCATGAGAGCCTACTTTTGACCGAAAGCAGCATTTTTGGGGGGGGAACTCCAGCTTTATGAATCTCTCGAAGCTCACTTTGGCGTGTTAGGCCCTCGCACCTGATTTAGAGCGGTGTTCTGTTGATTAGAGCCGCCTCAAATGGTATGAATCTAGCTCACTTCCAGTACAAGGTGCCGTATCGTGGCCGTAAGCTTCTCGACCTCTAGCCCCAAAGCGCTTTTGGATGCCTTCAAAAACCATGTCAATCAAGAAAATCCAAAAGACAAAATCACTACATGGGAAGAAAACCGGCAGGGGAATTTTACTCATAAGGCCGCACAGGTCGCAGGCCAAGCGTGGATGTGCCCAGAAATTGAAGATGGCGTTTTACATTTTTACATACGTGCGCAGAAAGGGGTTCCTATCAATCGGTACGTGTATTCCTACTACCACGGCCATCTGACGGAGACTTTCATCAACCATTTTCCAACTCTATTTACTAGAGCTTCTAGCACGGCAAATGCAATTCGGGGCGACAATATTCCGGGGAACTACAGCAACTAAATCCGCTAATATTGCGCCCTCAAATAAGCAAGGTCCTGCTTGGCCTCTTGACCACTTCAAACATTTGAAGGCGAGATTAAGGCTGCTCTTCTGGAACAGCGACCGGCCTTCCATCTGTGGTTACAAGGTGTGGTGTAGGGTCGACAGGCTCCGGTGGCTTCTTTTTGTTCATAATACTTATAAGCTCCTCTCCTGCTGGAAAGCCTGCCCCTACCGCAGAATTATCGGGATTAGATCGATGTTTCTCAACAAAAGACTCACCGTTCCAGTCTTTTGTTAAGCGTATGACGCCTTCAAACGAACGTTGATCAACCTTTTGATGTTCAATTATTAGGTGAAACCCTCTACGTTCAATTCCCGCCAAGATCCCACTAAAGCATTCCTTCAGCAAGCAATCGTCTAGGTCTCTGTATTTAATACCTTGGGCCAGAAATTCAAAGTAGTTAAGAACATAGATGGTTCCATTTATTGCGTCGTCAATGTGCTGAGGAACTTCCGTATATCTAAACTCTTCTGTGGCTGGATTCAGGCGCCATTGAGCGAGGTCTTTGCAGATTATTGTTCCTCCGCGATAAATCTTAGAGCTAGCTCGGGTTTGCTGCTGGTATTCGCTAGAGGTTCGAGAAGCCATTATGATATTTAAGGTGTGAGCTCTTCGCGCATTTGCAGCTGTATTAATTGCCTGAATCCACCACCCCATGCCAATGAATGTCCCAGTCGCCATGATAGAAAGAGCTGTTTGATACTTTTCATTATAGCGAATGATCAGATAGCCGGCATTGACAACCAATATAACTATCGCACAAAAAAGAGGCAGCAAGTCAGCAGTATCTCTATATCTTTTCACAATATAATCATGTACCGCAAAAACGAAAAGAAGCGATCCACTGAAAATTATAAAAAAGTCAATCACCGCGAGACTAACAGGCGGATTCAGCTGAGAGGAAATTCCGAAAATAAAGCGAAACACGATCAGGATTACAAGAGCGGCCGCTGATGCACCAATTTTGAAGTTGTTCATAACTATCCTTGGCATGAAAAAAGGCCCCTAAGGGCCTTTTAAAATAACTGTATCGTTAGCCTTCACCAACGCCAATGCTTGCATTTTTCATAGTATTCTCCTGTCTTGTCGCTAGTACTAGTAACAGATTACACCATCGTCTGCTGCAAATGTGAGACTAGCCGCTTTTTGGCAACGTTCCACAGCGATAACGTTTGCGTGACGAGCGGTGTTATGGGAGGTTCAGTCAGGGACGGGACGTGAGCGTTTACTGATGCCCCCCATTCGTACACAGGCGCTGACTCTATCAAATGATAATGAGATTGCACAGGGGGGGCTCGCTCGCCGCTGTCAGCCTTCAGAGGCTCCGCATGCAGGGGATAGAAAATTACCCTAAAGCCGAGACGAAATGCCACCAGGGTTCTGGCAAGATCGGCAGGCTACTAGCACAGCCTGGGTCGAGGTTAAGAGCCGTTGCCGTCCTACTCCGCTGCCAGCGGCTGTGAAATCAAAATATCAAGAGGATGAAAAAGTCGCAGAAATTCGGCTAATTTGTTTCGCTGCAATCGCTTCTTAGTGGCGTTCAGAAACGGTCCTGACCTTGGTCAGCTCCAATCCAAGACGTTGCATCACACGCATCGCGGCGGTAGGGGACCACTGACCACCACGAGGGGTAGGAATTTTGCGAGTTTTAAGGCAGTCGGCTATCGCCTGAAGGCTTGTTGCTCCGTCGATGATGCATAACCTGATTGCGTCCTTAACTAAGGCGGCACGGTCGTCTGCCTGCTGACGTTGGGTATCATGGCCTTTGGTGCGGTTCAGGAGGATACGGCCCTTAGCAAGAGCCTGGGAGCGATTGCTAATCTTCTGTAAGGCATCTTCGTCACCACTGGCCGCACGCGACTCCAAAGACTTCAATGCGGCCTTCGTACGTTCGCTAATGAACGTACGTTCCTGCTCAGCCAGTACCGCGTATATATGCAGTTGGAACGTATCAGCGGTGGGCATAGTTGCTACTCTAAACTTGTGGCGCTTCATCAGACCGGCGATGTGCTCAACATCTCTGCTCATCCGATCAAGTTTGGCAACGACTACAGGTAGACCATCCGCGAAAGCTTCGGCGCTCGCTGGCCGCTCTAGCGGGTGAATCGAGCCAGATATGCCCACGTCCTGATACTCTTTCACCACTACCCATCCTTGCTGTTGAGCGGCGAATCTAACGTACTCCCGCTGAGCATCCAAACCCAGTCCAGACTCTCCCTGACCTCTCGTGGAAACGCGATAGTAGGCGACGACTTCCATGCTGACACCTCCAGAAAGTGAGTTATGGCCGGATATTACAACTGTTAGAACGACCGTTCAACCATTGTAAAGTCATTGGTCGACTCTACGTAGGTATTTGGATACTCGTTAATCCAGTCGAGCAGCTGTGTTTTGCATCGCCATTATCGGATCAAGCGTACGAGTCGAGTGACGACCAGTCAGGTTGTGTTTGATATCTATTCAGGGTCGCGTAACCACCGCTTGGTTGGTATGTCTCGCGGCTCCAAAGGGAAGTGCAGCGGTTGTGGAAGAGTATGCAACTTGTGTGGCAGCGACCCAGGGTCAGTCCCGATGTGTTGGGGGAGGGGGGCGTGATTTCGAGTGTTGTACTCAGCCCGGTATAACAAGATATGCCGCTATTGCTAGAAACTGCTTGTCGAGGGGGCTTGGCTTAGCCTTCCTGTAGCGGAGCCCCGAAAATAGGGGACTTGCCCAAGGCTAGGAGGTGTCTGAGGCTTAGGTTAGCGCTATGGCGGATTAGATATTGTTTAGCTTTTTGATCAGTTCCGTGGGGGGATCTGGGCACAATCATCCAGCCCTACATTCCCTCGAACAACGTCGAGATGCTTACGCTCAGGGCATCTGCCAACACCTTGATGGCATTTATAGAAGGATTAGCTCCGCCAGTTTCGATGCGGGACATATACGTCCTGGCGAAGCCGCATCGATCAGCAAAAGCTTCTTGGCTCATACCCATAGCCACACGGAGCTCCCTGACTCGGTTGCCGAACTGATGCTGAAGTGCTGGGGAGGGGGCTGGTGCTGGCATTCCCCTATGGTCGGGTGATGTGCTCTAATCGGACACACACTAATCGTGACATTGCGATTGGGTAGTCAGCCAACGCAGTAACCCTGGAGAAGAGAAATGCCCCAACGAATCGTGGCACTAGCCCCAAGTGCAGATGAGATCGGCGACAGCTTGTTCTTCAACCCCTCCCTGTTCGGAGAGCTGGATAAACTGAACCGGATCAACCCTCACACCGTATCAGTGATGCTGATTTTGGTAGCAGAAATCGGGGATGCTGGTGCTGTAACGGTTTCCCAGACAGCAGTGGCACATCGGTGTGAGATCGGCCTGCAAGACGTAGAGAAGGCCATTGCTGACCTTGAGGCAGCTGGATTGATCAGCTCGGTGAAGATCAGTAAAGAGCCCGGTGGAACCATTGCCTGTGTCGTGAATCCGGATCTCGCTCAAGCCGAAAAGCCTGACGAGCGTGGATCACTGTAAGTAGCAGGTTAGAGAATTGCCAATGGTGCCCAAGGACCAGGCGGTAAGTGTTCCACGTTATGCGTTTGAAGCTATGGCGGCTTACGCGTCGTTTGACGCGGACAAGGTGGCGGTGATGCTACTTCTGTTAATGCGGATGGACTTTAGCCGTGCAGTGCGGATCGACACGTCTTTGTTGCCTGAGTTACTTACGCTCAGTAGTGAGCGGGTGGGTCGTGCGGTCTCGGGCCTCATTAAGAAGAGTTGGGTCGATTCAATTGATGAAGATGCGATGCGGCACCGTTTCCTCGATTGCGTTGCCCACGCAGCCTTCATCCACGCAGACTTCGATACGTTGACGAGGATAGTAAACACTCGCTTAAAGGCGGTTGATGTTCACTAAACAGAGAATTCACCCGGCCCATTTCCTGCTGCTAATGATCACGTCTGGACGCTAACGTGCGTGGAAAGGGCTACCCCTAGCCCATCTAGGTGGGCTAGCTAAATGGCTTCCTGTACGTTAGCGATCAGTTCATTCAGGCCCATCTTTCAGCTCGGCATGGTTAACATCAGGCCCGAATGTGACCGCTGCACCTTCCTATTATCCTACTGGCATAACAGGTAATCAATGGGGCAATAACAAGAAGCCCCTAAAGCTTTTGACTTTAACTGTGCAGGTATAAGGTGACTGAAAGTAACGGATTCTCTGATCTCTAGTTTTGTACTTTCCAGGATTACTACCTGTGCCTCAGGGCACGAGTAACAACTGTACCTAGCACAGGGGGGGAGGATGGGGATTAACCCATCCCCTGCACTTGCTTTGTATGATGCAAGGGGCGATGGTGCCATAGGCACAGACTAATTCCCTGTGACCACAGTCACGGCTAACCCTCTTGCATTGATTAATCGTGGCTTACACCGCAAGGTATATCAGCAAGGTTCAAAGCAAAGGCAACAGCGGGAGGGGCTTATGCCCCTATTTCCCCTGATTGTATAGAGTTGTAATCCGTGCCTCGGGCACAGGTTGTTATGCTGTAGTGTCTAAGCCGCAAAGTAACGATATAAAAGGTTAATCTCAAAGCTACGCTTTGGTGATGCGTTACCGCTTCTACCTCCGGCAGAAGTGGTCACTTCTCTTTCCGTCGTTAATTAAAGATTGATCAATAATGACCGAAATCACGAGATTGGTCATGTCTCCTTGCAGCTGTAATAGTCCAAGCCTGCGAAGTTCATTCCGTTAGTTCAAACCTAGACGGAACGCCCTTAGAGCTTTACCGTATGCGAGATAATCTCTATCGTCATACATACTTTTAATGTGTTGAGGAGCTTCCTGTGGGTGGGGGTAACTCTCAAGATGATCTGGCGAATATGCAACAGTAGCTTCGACCGCTGCAGCATCCTCATACAATTTTAGTAGTTTCGGTCTACGCCTCAGATAGTTGTTAATTCCATGAGATGCATGTCGAGCAGCTTTGATAATTCGTTGAGCTTTTCGAAGCGATGTACCTTGAGTCACAAGTGTTTCAACTTTGAATTCATGCAGATACAGGGTTCCAACAACTTCATTCATAGCTACATTGCACACGTTCTGAGATTGCCCAGCAGCTCTGAGGCAGCTACCAAAGATAATGTTGTCGAGCCACAATGGATGCGGTTTACCTAGATCAGTCGTCAGTAGTTCTATGGCAAGGTGTGAAATGGGATTAACTGTAGAGACACTCCTTCGGCCCGCCCCTTTTGGGTTTCGCTGGGGTACAGTATCGTCTTGTCCAATGCTATTATTATCGGATGTACTGAAATCCACATGCACGACATTATCAATCTTGGTGATAACTGTTGGCTGCCCCCATCGTCTGCGTGCGGAAGGTGGCTTAAGAGTTGCGGCCGTATACTTCTCGGAGCAGGATTGATATTGCAGTGCAACAAACTTACCATAGATTTCACCAGTGTCTTTGTCGGTTCTAAAACCATCGACAATGTACGTGCGGCATAGTTTGGTAAGGTGTTTATACCTCGGCGAAATTGGAGTGTCGGCTAAGCTGATACTCAAATTCAAAGCGATTGCGTGCGACATGATGTTTGTCCTAATTTATTAAGTTTATTTCATAGGGGAATCCTCAGTTGGTCTCTGGCTGTTAATTACCAAGAATTCGTAATCAGTTCACTGCGTCGTATTATTCACCTTCGGTACGTCTGTCTCGGATTTCTGCTTCAATCGAGCGTTCTCTTCTACTAGGGCTTGGGCCTGCCCAATAATCGCCTGGAGATGCTTCAGCGGATTGGTGAGCAGATCCTGAGCAACGCTCTCATGTACCGCTACGCCATCAGTCACCATGCGGCCATAGGCACGGATCACTTTCAGGTGGTACGAAGGGCTGATCCACATGGCGTAGGCGTAGATCAACTCCTTTACGGCGTATGTGCCACCAGTGCGACCCCGCTTAGTAATATATGCCTTAACATGAGGATTTCCCGTATTTTCCAAGAGTTCTACCAGCTTAATCGTCTCAGGCCGCCGCATGAACTCATGCAACTCTACTGTCCGTGGGTTGCGGCCAAGCGTTGCGGCTCTCTGAACATCGTTGAGGCAATAACGACCCTCTGCGTCCTGTCGAATGGTGATGCCATCGATGATAGTTTCCTTTGTCTGGTAGCAAGAGAGAATTTTAATGTTACTCATGATGCCCTCCTGGGCGAGTAATCGGCACTGCATACTGCTTTGAGTTTATTGATCTTGTGGTGACGCTCCAAGGTGTGTGGCTGCTTTCGTGTTTTCTGTTCTTTTTTATTGATTAAGTGTTTTATAGTGTGTCTCTTTCTATTGTGTTTTTTTTTTGGGGGGTGATAGTCGCCCAGCGCCACATGTATAGCGATATAATTGGGCCTTGGCTTTTATATTTAACTCGTGCGATGGTTGTCTAACGAGTTAGTTGCTTGTGTCTATGCTGCCAATAGTGGTCTGGCCTATGGCGCTAGAGGCTGGCTGGTGTGTTTCGCCAGCCGCCTTCAAAGTGTACTTCGTCCGGGCCAGTGCATAAAGTCGTCCGGGTTGTATGCGTCCATGTTACTAGCGATCTATCAGCGAAATTGGCTGGGGCTTGAGCGCAGGCTTGCCAGCTCGTCTAATAAATAGGCGAGATCTTTTACAATCCATCTCGACCGTGCTTGGCAATGAACTGTTCGATCCAGATGACTCCTTTGCCAGTAAAGTAAGGAGTAGCTTTGAGCTCAATCTCCCCAGTCACATTGTTCTTATAGTACCCCCATTTTACTTGGAATCGTCCGGCCTCCTGATGCACTTGGTAGGGCTCATTGAACTTATAATGCTTCGAGATTAGGATCTTGTGTTCACGCATGTAGGTAAACAAGCGAATCGGCCCTGTATCTAGCGTTTTTGCAACTGTGGATACGCTGAATAGCTGAGTCGTCTCTGCCATCACGTTGTAGAAGCCCACCTTCGGGGCGTCGTCCTTGACCTGCTGTTCTAGCATAAACGCTCGCTCTGTATAGCCCAGAAGCAAGTGATGAAGGGCTGGGAGGTCACTTGAGGCTAGAGACGGCGTGGTAACCTCCTGTTCCAGTTCATGCCAGCGATCAATCACACTGGCCCGCAGTGCAGTGCTATACCCAGTCACCAAGATTTCTACCTCGCGGCGGGGTAGGTAAAAGCATGGGTTACGCTTTCCATTCTCGGCTGTGTAATAGCCAGCAAACTTGCTGTCTACTCCCAGCTCATTGAGCATTTTGCGAATGTCACGCAGCACGTCCGCATGATTCTTTCCGGTCAGCTCCGCGATCTCCAAGCTGATCATAGTGAGGGGAGCAGCTGAGGTACCGCTGCAATACTCCGAGATCTCCGGAAATTGATGGGCGAGGGGGCTCTGGTTAGCCATGATGACAGCGCTAGCGGGTTGGTGGTGTGTAGTGGTGGTGTACGTGTTTTGCATTTTCATAAAATTAATTAGTTCTCAAATTTAAGGTATAACTGCCCATCGCTACAGCTTTGCAGCATTTAATGCGGGCGATTAAAAATATGTCTCGCACATTATTTCAGTACCGGTCGAGGTCGGTATTGTTTGGTAAGGAGCTAGGTAATGCTTCTGTCCTATAGTGTGTTATTCGGATTTTCGGGGCGGCAGAAGGGCGTCACGGAAACCTAGTGTGCCGTTGTGCTGAAAGTGTTTTGGAATTGAATTGATTTTAAGGCTCTAATCTCAGCCAAGTATGCGAAGGCGATTAATTTATGTCATTTAATGTTCTCCGTGATTGATTAATGGGGTGGCATATTCTCATCTTGCAGTCATGGCATGGTAGTTAGTCGTGTAATTTAAACTAGGGCTATAAGTTTAGGATTTGCTAAATTTCAGGCACGCAAAAAACCCTGTGCAGTTCTCGGTATTTCCCGAGCTCGGCAGAGAGTTGTGTTCTAGCTTGTCCGATGGACCTGTATATCTGGGTGAGGTGCGCTGCAAATATTAGCGAGCTGGTCGCCACTGTCAACAGTTATTTGTGATTTTTTTACTTGATTGAAGCGACTTTGCGAGGTCTGTTTTCGTGCTCATTTTTGTTGGCTTGAATACTATCAGGGTGGTGCGGATTATCAAAATAAACTTTTTGGCAAAATAGTGGTACAACTTTAGTGTCAGTGCGCCATCAACTTACCGGGAGAGTAAATGGCACTGGCTTGTTCATCGTAGCTATCCCCCTGTCTATGATGACTTCGTCCAGAGCATACGGCATCACCTTCAGCGTGCTGCGGCTGCCATAGATGCTGAACGTGACCAAAACGTTTTCTCTCCCAGCAATCCTTTTCGGGGGGAATGGACGGGCGTTCCTCCTACGATCTGCTTATCTAGGGTTACGTGCCGCTCCCCCGTCAACCTCGGTTTCGCCAATGCAATCTTCCTTTTCCATTGAAAGCAGACCGGCAGCTTTCGCGAGGCTGGGGAGCTTCTTTATCTCCGAGGCCATGCGCGACAGCGGGTTGGTGCCATAGCTGTCACCAATGTGCCCTGAAGCATGTCCGGTGATCCAGTCGCTGACCTCCTTGGGAATGCCGTGTTCTCTAGCCAGTGTCTTGAAGCTGTGTCGGAACGCGTGCAGGGGATGGCGACCTGGTTGATACACGCCGCAGAGCTGAGTAATCGGACGCCATGATTTGGAGACGATTCCTGCAAAACCGTCGGAGACTTTGAGCAACTGAGGGAAAACCCTCGTTCCCGGCTCGCGTTCCTGTACGAGGGACAGCAGGCCAAGGGCGATCAGGTCAGGATGGACAGGAATTTCCCTTCGACTGCTGTCCGTTTTGACGGACTTGTCGGGGCGGTCGTCAATGACGCGGATGAACCATGAGTCCCCTTCGTGCTGGTGAATGTCTTCAACATACAGCTGAGCCAGCTCTTCGCGACGGCCACCGGTGTAAGCGGCTATCAACGGTATCCAGAACACTGCGTTGCCCGGACGGCCCTCGGCAGTTCGAAGCCGCTGGAACTCGGAGTGACTAAAGAGTGTGACCAGTTCGCTCCAGCTGTACCCTCGGTTATCGTCTAGGCGGCGCTTCGGTTTACCTGATCCTAAACGCTTGTGAATCCGAGATGTACTGACGGGATTGTTTTCAATCAAGCCGGAGTCCACCGAAAACGTCAGCACTGATGACAGCCTTGCCAATAACAGTCGCGTAGATGAAGTAGCCAGCGGCCTGACCTCGGGCTCCGAAGGCTGGATCAGGTTGCTAGCGAACTTGTGGACATCCGAAGGCTGGATTGCCGCAATGGTCATGTCGCCCATGTCAGTGATGTACCGATTGACAGCACGGGTATAGTCGACAGCATGACGACGAGAAACGTACTCCGACCTGCCCGACATGGAGATGGACTGAACGTAGCGGGCAAGCGCTTCTGAAAGCTTTATAGAGGTTTCTATGCGTGCTGGCGGATAGGAGGCAGTTGGGGGCCTCGCTATCACCTCTAGCGTATGGTGCTCAATGCAGAGCCCCTGGCGGGCATCACTGAATAGTCGTTCGGAATCCGCGTACGCGACGGCAAACGCGGCCTTCGCTTGGTGGTGGTTTCGCGTGTTCAGCGAACGGCGAATCTCAGTCTTGCCGATTATATCCCTTAGATCATCCGGCACCCTGCGTCGGAGGTAGTAGATGCCCGAGTCGGGGTGCCGGAATGGTTGTGCGATGAGAGCCATGTGTACCAGCCTTGTGTATCAGTTGGCTGGGAAAGGGCAGTTCAAGCGTTAGTTGCGACCGGGTTCTTTCAGTCAATCACGACCGCCTCAGCGCTGCGTGACGAGGTTCTCCGCACCCCGCTCACGCACCCAGAACAGCGTCGCGCCAGCCACGGCGGCCGGCATCATCAGGATGTTGACCACCGGAATCAGCAACACCAGATAAACGATCCCGCCAAAGCTCATGCTTTGCCAGCGTTTCTGACGCAGCCAGGCGAGCATTTCGTTCCAGCCCAGCTTGTGGTTATCCGCCGGGTAGTCGATGTACTGGATCGCCATCATCCACACCCCGAACAGCAGCCACAGCGGCGCGGCGACGATGTTCACCACCGGGATGAACGAAAGGATGAACAGGCCGATCGCCCGGGGCAGGAAGTAACCGAGTTTGCGCATTTCCCGGGCGAGGGTGCGCGGGATCATGGCGATCAGTTCGCCCCAACTGAAGGCCGGGAAGTCGTCGGTGCCGCGCACCACCACTTCAACCTTTTCCGCGAGGAAACCGTTGAACGGCGCGGCGATCACGTTGGCCAGCATGGTGAAGGTGAAGAACACCATCAACGCCACCAGCACCACAAACAGCGGCCACAGGATGTAACTGAGGAAACTCAGCCATTCGGGCAGCGACGGCATCAGCGTGTCGACCCACAGGCTGAACTGGTGGCCGGCCAGATAGATCAATCCGACGAACAGCACCAGGTTGATGGCCAACGGCAGCAGCACGAACAGGCGCAGGCTCGGGCTGAGAACCAATTTGAGGCCTTCGCGCAGGTATTGCGGGCCGGACAGAACAGGGGCGGGCATAAGGTGCTCCGAGCAAGGGAAAACGCGCCGACCTTACCGACTTTGCAGAACCTGTGAAAGCGCGGCAGCGGGATCGACATTCACTGTAACAAAGACGTCCATCTCGTCAGTGTGTCGGCATAGAGACCACCTATGAGCTGGATTGTTAAACCGTATTTCCTTAATCTTGCCCCCCTCGATACGCTGCACCCAACTTTTTACAGGACTGTCGAGCTCACGCCTTCCCCAAGGTTATCCACAGTCCTTTTTTATTCCCGCCGGCAGTCCGGCGTCCGGCCAGGTGTCTTGGCCGGTCAACAGGAGCAGGTTCATGTCTGAAGTCCGTCATTCGCGAGTGATCATCCTCGGTTCCGGCCCTGCCGGTTACAGCGCTGCCGTCTACGCTGCCCGTGCCAACCTCAAGCCGCTGCTGATCACCGGCATGCAGGCCGGCGGTCAACTGACCACCACCACCGAAGTCGACAACTGGCCGGGCGACGTCCACGGTCTGACCGGCCCGGTGCTGATGGAGCGCATGCGCGAGCACGCCGAGCGTTTTGAAACCGAGATCGTGTTCGATCACATCAACGCCGTGGACTTCGCTTCCAAGCCGTACAGCCTGACCGGCGACAGCGGCACCTACACCTGCGACGCGCTGATCATCGCCACCGGCGCCAGCGCTCGCTACCTGGGCCTGCCGTCGGAAGAAGCGTTCATGGGCAAAGGCGTTTCGGCCTGCGCGACCTGCGACGGTTTCTTCTATCGCAACAAGCCGGTGGCTGTGGTCGGTGGCGGCAACACCGCTGTCGAAGAAGCCCTGTACCTGGCCAACATCGCCAGCAAGGTCACCCTGATCCACCGTCGCGAAACCTTCCGCGCCGAGAAGATCCTGATCGACAAGCTCAACGCCCGTGTGGCCGAAGGCAAGATCGAGCTGAAACTGAACGCGACCCTGGACGAAGTGCTGGGCGACAACATGGGCGTGACCGGCGCGCGTCTGAAGAACAACGACGGCAGCTTCGACGAAATCAAGGTCGACGGCGTGTTCATCGCGATCGGCCACACCCCGAACACCTCGCTGTTCGAAGGTCAGCTGGAGCTGAAGGACGGCTACCTCGTGGTTCAGGGCGGCCGTGAAGGCAACGCCACCGCGACCAGCGTCGAAGGCATCTTCGCTGCCGGCGACGTGGCCGACCACGTTTACCGTCAGGCCATCACCTCGGCCGGCGCCGGCTGCATGGCGGCACTGGATACCGAGCGTTACCTGGACGATCTGCAGAACGTTTCGTTCTAAGATTGCAGGTACAAAAAAACCGGCCACTGGCCGGTTTTTTCATGCCTGCGATTCGCTCGGAATCAGCGGCGGGTCAGCGGTCGCGCTTCGAATTTCACGCCCGCCAGACCGTGCTGGATCAGCGCACGGATATTGCCGTGATCGCTGCCTTCAGGGGTCGCCACGACCGAGCGGTAGTGTTCGCCGAATGCCAGCAGCGCTTCTTCATCGCTCAAGCCTTCCAGCAGCGCCAGACCCAAAGTCTTGCACGAACCTTCGTTCTGCCCGGCCGCGTTTTCCACGCCACCGTTGTTGAACGCCTGAGGCTGGTAGTCGTAGCCGGCGGCGATGAAGGACAAGGTGTCGGCAAAAACGTGTTCGCCGCTCTTGAGGCTGGCGCGCAGGGTGTTCAGATCACTCATTGGGTTTTCCTTTGGCGAACGCCGCTTGTTGTTCGGCGCTGGCTTCTTGCTGATATTGGGCTTTCCAGTCGGCGTACGGCATGCCGTAAACCACTTCACGGGCATCGTCGAGGCTGACCTCGATCCGGCGCTCGTCGGCCTCGGCCTTGTACCACTTGGACAGGCAGTTGCGGCAGAACCCGGCGAGGTTCATCAGGTCGATGTTCTGCACGTCCTTGCGGCTGTCCAGGTGGGCGACCAGCCGGCGGAAGGCGGCGGCTTCGAGTTCGAGGCGTTGTTGCTCGGTCATGATGGGCTCTGTGCAGTCAAATCGTGGCGCGGATGATAAAAGTCTGACGCCCGGAGCGCCAGACGCGTTCAGCGGCTGGCGGCGAGGGTGATCGACACCGACTCGGCAAAACGCAACGCATGCGGCTTGTCGACTTCGACTTCGGCGTACAGCACCGATTCGTTGGCCATCACCAGATCCAGCAGCTCCTGGGTCAGGCGTTCGAGCAGCGCGAAGCGGTTGCCTTCCACGTGGGCGATGATCGCCTTGGTGATGGTACGGTAATTCAGCGCGTGGTCGATGTCGTTGTCACGCACCGCTTCCTGCGCGGCGTACAGGATGGTCAGGTTGATCAGCACATCCTGCTTGTTGAGGATTTCGTCCTCGTTGATCCCGATAAAGGTGCGCAGGCGCAGATCCTTGACCCGGATGCGCGCCATTCCCGGTTGAAGTTGTGGCATTTACTTGCTCCGTCCAATCAATTGCAGGAACTCCTGGCGGGTGTTGCTCGACTCGCGGAAGGCGCCGAGCATGACCGAGGTGTTCATGGTCGAATTCTGTTTCTCGACACCGCGCATCATCATGCACATGTGCCGGGCTTCGATGACCACCGCGACGCCGGCGGCATCGGTGACTTGCTGGACCGCCTCGGCGATCTGCCGGGTGAGGTTTTCCTGGATCTGCAGGCGGCGGGCGAACATGTCCACCAGCCGCGCGATCTTCGACAGCCCCAGCACCTTGCCCGTCGGAATATAAGCCACATGGGCCTTGCCGATGAAGGGCAGCAGGTGATGTTCGCACAACGAGTACAGCTCGATGTCGGCGACGATGATCATCTCGTCGGTGTCGGACGCAAACAGCGCGCCATTGACGATCTCGTCGACGCTCTGTTCGTAGCCGTGACACAGATACTGCATGGCCTTCGCCGCCCGCACCGGCGTGTCGAGCAGTCCTTCGCGGTCGGGGTTTTCACCGAGACCGATCAGGATCTCGCGGTAATTCTCGGGCAGGGAACGGGTCATGGAGCATCCTCGCGGGGGCGTATTACTTGATGTGCCGCCCGCCGTTGACGGTCAGGGTCGTGCCGGTGACATACGGGTTGTCGAGCAGATAGCGCAGGCTCTGATAGATCACTTCGCTGCCGGGTTCGATGCCCAGCGCGGACTTGGCCAGCGCCTTGGCGCGGTACGCCGCGTCGTCGTCGGGATTGAACAATAGCAGGGCTGGCGCGATGCCGTTGACCTTGATTGACGGCGCATAGCGCGCGGCGAAGGACAGCGTGAGACTGTCGAGCCCGGCCTTGCTGGCGCAATAGCCGATGTGTTTGCTGCTGCCCTTGCGGGTGACGTCATCGCTGATGTGGATGATGTCGGCAGGACTCGAACGTTGCAGCAATTGGGCGCAATGCAGGTTGATCAGGTACGGCGCCAGCATGTGGATGTTGAACATCCGGCTGAAGGCTTCGGCTTCGCCGTCACCGGTTTCCGCCAGCCACTCCGAGGCGTTGTGCACGATGGCGCGCAGGCTGTCGGTGTGGGTTTTCAGTTCGGTGATGAACGCGAGGATCGAGGCTTCGCTGGAAAAGTCCGCGTGCAGCCCGAGGGCGCCCAGATCCCGCAATGCCTTCACACCCGGTCGTTCGCTTCGATAGGTGAAGATCACCCGATGACCGTCTTCCAGCAGACGCTGCGCACAATGCAGGCCGACCCGCTGGCCGGCGCCGGTGATGAGGATGGGAGCTGTGGGAGAAGTCATGTACGGCTCGCGTCGAAGTCAGAGCAAAAACTATAACAGCGACGCGAGCGACGGCTTCAGCGATTTTGCGTGGAGGGTGCGGCAGGCAGCGGGCGTGCAGGCGCCGGGTTGAGCCAGCCGGCCAGCAGACGGGTCGACAGCGGAATGAAGAAATAGACCATCAACGGGGTCAGGCACAGCGTGCTGATGAAGACCCTCGGCAACAGGCTCATTTCAGCGAGCAGCGGGCCCAGCACGAAATTGAACAGCAGCGACACCGGGAAGAATGCCAGCCAGATCGCCACAGCTTGCTTCCAGCGTGGAGGACGCGCGCCGGCTGCACCGAACCAGCCTTCGATTCCGCTGACCCGATGTTCCGTCGGGTGAGCAAACAGATCGCTGCCACGAGCCAGCCATGCAGTGCGCGAAGCCGAGTGTTCCCAGGCGTGCAGGGTCTGTTCGTCGACGAAGCGGAAAATGATCTGGAATTCATCGTCGCCGGGAGGCGGAGCCAATACGCCGGAGCCGAGGTAACCAGGGAAGTCGGTGGCCAGTTGTTCGCCTTCGCGCAACCAGGCGATCAGATCCTGATAACGACCATTGGCGACACGACGCGCGACCATCAGCGTGACGGGGGAAGTAGACATTGTGTATCTCCGTATTGCATTTGCGTCGCTCCGGGTAGGAGCTTCGCCTGACGCAGCGCCGGGGTAGAGGGCTGCGTTTTTCGACAAGCAAGGATTATTCCTGATTTTTGTGACAAAACCAGAGACTTTCGTCCCATTTCGTCGCTTGAACCGAGAAGGGGCATCAGGAGTAGAATGGGATCCAACTACGCCAACAAACTCCGCCAACAAGGACGTGTCCGCCCAAATGCCTGTCATTACAGACGTTCGCCCTGCTTCGCAGGCATCTGTTGCGCTGGAGCGCGAAGAACTTTTCCCGATACGAGAAGTGTCGCGCCTGACCGGGGTCAACCCGGTTACATTGCGCGCATGGGAACGCCGCTATGGTTTGATCCAGCCGACGCGCACCGAAAGTGGGCATCGTTTGTATTCGATGACCGATATCGAGCGCGTTCGCAGCATCGTCGACTGGATCGATCGCGGGGTCGCCGTGAGCAAGATCGGCAAGATCCTCGCCAAGACCGAGCCAATGAAGGTGCTGGCTCACTTCATTCCCGATGATCTGGTGCAGGCTGACTACCTCCAGTGGCAGGAACAGGTCCGGCAGGCAGTCAGCTCGTTCGACGATCAGTTGCTCGACCGGGTCTACGGTCAGATTTTCTCCTCCTATGCGTTGCCCGTGGTGTTTCAGGACATCCTGATGCCGCTGTGGCTGCAAATGCTGCAACGGCAGGACGCGTTCGGGCAGACCAGCGAGTGGCTGTTCTTCGATGGTTTTCTGCGAGCGAAGGTGCTGCAGCGCATCGTCGTGCTGCGCGGCTCGCAACCGCGCAAAGTGATCGTCAGCGCGCTGGCCGGACAATGTCGTGAGCTTGAATTGCTGGTAGCGGCGCTGTTTCTCAGCGGCAATGACGCGGGCGTTCGTGTGCTCACCACCGGTCAGCCGTTCGATGAGCTGACGCTGGTGTGCGAAAAGACCAGGCCCCAGGCGTTGGTGCTGTTTTCCAATCACGCGCCAACCGCAGAGCTGCCACGACGTCTGAATCGTCTGGCCTTGAGCCTGGATTGTCAGTTGATGCTGGCAGGCGATGCTGCCGATCTGGCGCAGGACAGCCTGGCCGGATCATCGGTTGGCTGTCTGGGCAATGAAGGATCGACCATGCGCCAGCGCATGAATCAGTTCCTGGCGGGGACGCTGGATACCTGAGAATCAGGTGTGCAGGGCAGGGTGGGTCAGACGATGCTGTTGCAGGATGAACTGGCGCAGACGCTCGGTTTCGTCGGCATCGCTCTGGCTTAGCTCGTAAGCATAAAAGCCGCTTTCGGTTTCCCGCTCGAACGTCCCGCGCAGGGAAATCCGCTCGTAGCCCGACGGGCTGAACCACAAGGCAAAATGCTTCGGCGGTTTGGTCTTGTTGCGCACTTCCAGCAGCACACCCTTGTGCGAAACCTCATGCACCCACAACGTACCGGGCTGGCCCTTGGCATTTTCCAGCGCCACCGGTTCTTCCAGGGTCAGGCGCCATGGACGCACCATTGGCCCGTCTTCGTAAATGCTTGGAACCCCGAGACGCAAATGCAGGGCGTGAAACTCGTCTTCCACCAGATGCAGCGGGAAGGTCATCTGCTGATTTTCGAAGTTGGCCTGGATGGTGACTTGCTCATGGGCCGCCAGACGCGTGAGCAGATCACGGATCTGCGAACCACCATTGACCAGCAGGCTCGACGTCGCATCCCGCACATTGAGTTGCGGGTTGTGTTGCATGGTCTGGATGAAATCCAGCTCATCCTGGGTCAGGAGGGCGTCACGCTGCATGGCTAACTCGAAATGAATAATTACAAAGTCATTGGTGATTGTAGTTAATGACAATTAGTTCGCTGTTTTGTTTGCGCCGTTCGTCGCTTTCAAGGCAGCAATTTCTGCTTCCAGTGCCGCAACCTGAGCTTCCAGTTGCACAACCCGCTGCTGCGCCTTGACCTGAACCGTGACGTCCTTTTGCACGCCCACGAAATAGGTCAGTCCGTCGTCGGCATTTTTTACCGTCGACAGTGACAGCTCGTTCCAGAACGGCGTGCCGTCCTTGCGGTAGTTACGCAGGATTTCCCGGCATGAGCCGCCTTCTCTCAAAACGTCGCGAATCACCTCCAGACTGGCCTGGTCGCGATCTCCGGCCTGCAGGAAACGGCAGTCCTGATAGAGAATTTCTTCACTGGTGTAGCCAGTCAGTTTTTCGAAAGCCGGATTCACGTAGATCAGGATGTTGTCCTGCTCGCCTTCCTTTTCCGCTACCACAATTCCGTCGTTCGACGCGTTGATCACCATTTGCAGCAGACTGGCATTGATCATCTATGAATCCCTTCAGTGTTATCGACCGCAGGCATTCTAGAAGATCGCCCAGCGCTGTCTACTGGCCATCAGCGCTTATCGAGAGCCAATCGCAACAGGGCGCCGCCGGCTGTTACTATCGCCGCTCTTTTTTTCAGTTTCAGGATCAGATTGATGAAAGTCGCCATCCTCTCCGGCTCGGTGTACGGCACGGCCGAAGAAGTCGCTCGCCACGCTCAGAGCCTGTTGAACGCCGCCGGTTTTGAAACCTTCTACAACTCGCGCGCCAGCCTCGCCGAGCTCCAGGCTTTTGGCCCTGAAGCCTTGCTCGGCGTGACCTCGACCACCGGCATGGGCGAGTTGCCGGACAACCTGCAACCGTTGTATTCGGCCATTCGCGACCAATTGCCGGCGGCCTGGCGTGGTTTGCCTGGCGCGGTGATCGCTTTGGGCGACGCTAGCTACGGCGACACGTTCTGCGGCGGCGGCGAGCAATTGCGCGAGTTGTTCGGCGAACTGGGTGTGCGCGAAGTGCAGGACATGCTGCGCATCGACGCCAGCGAAAGCGTCACCCCGGAAACCGACGCCGAGCCTTGGCTGGAACAGTTGATCGCCACGCTCAAGGGCTGATCCCGCGTTCACGCAACAGCGCCAGCCAGGCCTGTGCAGCCTTTGAAAGATAGGCACCCCGGCGCCAGATGAAAGCGATATCCCAGCGCAAATAGTCTGGCGCGTTCAGGGTCAGGCGCACCACGCCTGGCCGCACCAGACCGCGCGCCACCACGCTGGGCAGCAACACCACGCCTTGCCCGGCGGCGACCAGCGCCGCGAGAAAATCCGCCTGCCCGCTGCGCCCGCCTTCCTTCGGGGTGAAACCCATCTGCTGGCAAGCCTGAAGTAAACGATCGTTGAGGACGAAACTGCGTTGATACAAAAGAAACGGCGTGTCGGCCAATTCCTCCAGACCAATTTCAGCTTTTGCCGCCAGTGGGTGATCCACCGGTAGCAGCGCATCGAGCGGTTCATCGCAGAACGGCTGAAAGTCGAATTGCGGATCTTTCGGCAGCAGACTGCCGCCCAGCTCCAGCTCCCCGCTGAGCACCGCCTGTTCGATGTTGCGACTGCCGCCTTCAAGCAACTGCACGCTGATGTTCGGGTAGCGCCGTCGGTACTCGGCGAACAGCCCGGCAAACAACGCATCGCTGCCGAGCAATGGCAACCCGAGACGCAACTCGCCGCGTGCCAGATGGCTGAGGTCATCCAGTTCGCTGAGCAATTCATTGCGCAACCGCAGCATGCCTTCGGCCCGTTGCAGCACCACACTGCCGGCGGCGGTCAGGCGTATCTGCGAACCCAGCCGTTCGAGCAATGGGGTGCCGAGGCTCTGTTCGAGCTGGGCGATCTGCTTGCTCACGGCGGACTGACTGATGTGCAGGGTCTTCGCGGCTTGAGTGAAACCGCCCTGATGCATGACTTCGACGAAGCTTTTGAGCTGTTTGAATTCCATGGCCTGATTCCATATTGGAATGGCTTTTAGTCTAACAATTCGCTTCGGAGATGGCAGTCGGGTTCGTAAAATAGGCACCTGAAAGGAGCCCCCGATGAAAGCCTCGACCGTTAAATATCTCTCCCGCCTGCTGGCCGAACTGGCGGTGCTGCTCGCTCTCTACCTGCTCGGCTGCCAGATCGCAGCGTGGCTGGCCTGGCCGATTCCCGGCGGTGTGATCGGCATGGCGCTGTTGCTGATGGGCTTTGCGCTCGGCTGGGTCAAACCGGCGGCGCTGCAATTGGGCGCAGGCTTGTTGATGGCCGAGATGCTGCTGTTCTTCATTCCGGCGCTGATGAGCCTGCTGGATTACGGCGCATTGTTGCGCGATGACGGCTGGCGGATCTTGTTGGTGATCGCGGCCAGCACGTTGATGGTGATGCTGGTAACCGCGTTCACCGTGGAGCTGGCCGTGCGCCTGAGGCGGTCCCATGAAGCTTGAGCTGATGCCGATGTTCTGGCTGGCATTCACGTTGCTGGCTTATCTGTTCAGCCGCTGGCTGTATCGCCGGACCGGGCGCTACGTGTTGTCGCCGCTGATTCTGGTCCCCGCGTTGCTGCTGGCGCTTGCCGTGCCGCTGCACACCGCTTACGCCGAATATTCGAGTAACACCCATTGGCTGATGCTGGTGCTCGGTCCGGTCACCGTGGCGTTTGCGGTGCCGATCTGGCAGCAGCGGCGATTGCTGGTGCGGCATTGGTCGGCGTTGTTGCTGGGCATGCTGGCTGGCAGTGCGGCGTCGATCGCCACTTCGTTCGGTCTTGCGAAAGCACTGGCGCTGGACAGTTCGGTGACGCTGTCGCTGGTGCCCCGTTCGATTACCACACCGTTCGCCATGCCGCTGGCGCAGGACCTCGGTGGCGTGCCGGAGCTGACAGCGGTGTTCGTGATGTTTACCGGGGTGTTCGGCGCCATGCTTGGCGGTGTGCTGCTCAAGTGGCTGCCGTTGCGCAGCGCCCTGGCGCGCGGTGCATTGTTCGGCGTCGGGGCGCACGGTGCCGGGGTCAGCCGGGCACATGAAGTGGGCGGTGAAGAAGGCTCGGTCGCGGGGCTGGTGATGGTGCTGACGGGGCTGCTCAATCTGTTCGCCGCACCTTTGTTGGCGTCGTTGCTTTGACATGGATCCAAGCTGTTTGCGTAGCTGACTCGTTCAGTCATCAAGCTGGCTGCCAATGCAACTACGCGACCGTCCGGGGCTGACTAGACTGCTGACACACGCAAAAACAATAAGAACGCAGAGGTGCATACAGTGAGCGTAGCCCCCGTCCCTTCATCCGTGAACGTCAAAGACCAGGTCAGTGCCGCGGAATGGCAGACCCGGGTCGATCTGGCCGCCTGTTATCGTCTGGTCGCGCTGCATGGCTGGGATGATCTGATCTTCACCCACATTTCCGCCAAGGTGCCCGGCACCGAAGATTTCCTGATCAACCCGTTTGGCCTGATGTTCCATGAGATCACCGCCTCGAGCCTGGTGAAGGTCGACCAGGCCGGCAACAAACTCATGGACAGTCCTTACGAAATCAATCCCGCCGGCTACACCATCCACAGCGCCGTGCACGAAGTGCGGCACGACGTGGCCTGCGTGCTGCACACCCACACCGCCTCCGGTGTCGCGGTATCGGCGCAGAAGCAGGGCGTGTTGCCGATCAGTCAGCAATCGTTGTTCGTGCTGTCGAGCCTGGCCTTTCACGCCTACGAAGGTGTGGCGCTCAACCATGAAGAGAAAGCGCGGTTGCAGGCGGATCTCGGTGACAGCAATTTCCTGATGCTGCACAACCACGGTCTGCTGACCTGTGGCGGCACCATCGCTGACACGTTCCTGATGATGTTCACCTTTCAGCGTGCGTGCGACATCCAGGTCATGGCGCAGACTGGCGGTGCCGAACTGATCGCCATCGAACCGCAGATTCTGGCGGGCGCCAAGGCGATGATCGCCGGCGTCACCAAAAGTGCTCAAGGCATGGGTGGCGCGCTGGCCTGGCCGGCGCTGCTGCGCAAACTCGATAAACAAGACCCCGGGTATAAACTCTAATGCCTCTCGCCGAGATCCCTCTGAGTGCCTGGCGCAAACGCAGCCAGACGTTTGTCTTCCGTGGTCAGCCGATCCGCTACTGGACGGCTGGGCAGGGCGAACCGCTGCTGCTGATCCATGGTTTCCCGACGGCCAGTTGGGACTGGCATTACCTGTGGCAGCCGCTGTCCCAGCGCTACCGGGTGATTGCCTGCGACATGCTCGGCTTCGGCGACTCGGCCAAACCCCTGAATCACACCTACAGCCTGCTGGAGCAGGCCGATCTGCAACAGGCCTTGCTCGCGCATCTGCAGGTCGAGCAACCGGTGCACGTTCTGGCCCACGACTACGGCGACAGTGTTGCCCAGGAACTGCTGGCCCGGCATTACGAAGACCGGATCGAGGTCGCCAGTTGCGTGTTCCTCAACGGTGGTCTGTTCCCGGAAACCCATCGGCCGCTGCTGACGCAAAAACTGCTGCTCAGCCCCTTGGGCTGGATGATTGGCCGGGCGTTTACTCGCGATGCGCTGGTGAAAAATTTCCGGCAGATCTTCGGCCCGGACACCCGGCCCAGCGAAAGCGAGATGGATGATTTCTGGAGCCTGATCGAATGCAATCGCGGGCCGCGGGTCATGCACAAGCTGATTCACTACATTCCCGAGCGCCGGGTTCAGCGTGATCGCTGGGTCGCGGCGATGCAGCGCGGCGAGGTGCCGCTGCGGGTGATCGATGGCGAAGTCGATCCGATTTCCGGCGCGCACATGGTCGAGCGTTATCGCGCGCTGATTCCCGACGCTGACACCGTGCTGTTGCCGGGCATCGGCCACTACCCGCAAACCGAAGCGCCGGTGCAGGTGCTCAAGCACTACCTCGAGTTTCGCGATCACTTCGTGTTGCCGCCGCGCAAGGTGGCGTGTTCCTGAATTCGTGCCGCAGGCGCCTGGCGCCTCGGCACGTTTTCATCATCCCCCAGCCTTATCGCGCACCATTCAGCCCCAGCCGTGTTCGTTGTGACCGAACGCGTCGTGCCTGACACTCAGGGACACTGTCCCTCAGGCCTGCTGGAGTTGCCCCGATGAATGAGTCTGTGCGTTTCGAAGATAAAGTCGTGATCGTCACCGGAGCCGGTGGTGGCCTGGGACGCGCTCACGCTTTGCTGTTCGCCAAACAGGGCGCCAAAGTGCTGGTCAACGACCTCGGCGGCTCGACCCAGGGCGAAGGCGCCAACGCTTCGGCCGCCGACCGCGTGGTAGCGGAAATCCGTGAGGCCGGCGGCATCGCCGAAGCCAACCATGATTCGGTCACCGACGGCGACAAACTGGTGCAGAACGCGCTCGATGTGTTCGGCCGCGTCGATGTGGTGGTCAACAACGCCGGGATCCTGCGCGACAAGACCTTCCACAAAATGGAAGACGCCGACTGGGATCTGGTCTACCGCGTCCACGTCGAAGGCGCCTACAAGGTGACCCGCGCCGCGTGGCCGCACATGCGTGAACAAAACTACGGGCGAGTGATCTTCACTGCATCGACCTCGGGCATCTACGGCAACTTCGGCCAGTCCAACTACGGCATGGCCAAACTCGGTCTCTACGGCCTGACCCGCACCCTGGCCATCGAAGGTCGCAAGAACAACATCCTGGTCAACGCCATCGCCCCCACCGGCGGTACGCGCATGACTGAAGGCCTGATCCCGCCGCAAGTGTTCGAACAACTCAAACCGGAACTGGTCAGCCCGTTGGTGGTGTACCTGGCCAGCGAACAATGCCAGGAAACCTCGGGCCTGTTCGAAGTCGGCGGCGGCTGGATGGGCAAGGTGCGCTGGGAACGCAGCCTTGGTGCCGGGTTCGATCCTCGCGTCGGGTTTTCCCCGGAAGACGTCGCGGCGCACTGGCAGCAGATCTGTGATTTCGAAGGCGCGGCGCATCCGAAGGACAACATCGAAGCGCTGAAGGAAATGATGGGGAATTTGCAGAAGTATTCGTTGTAACCCGAAGTGGCCACCAGGTGAGAGCCTGGTGGCCGATTTGCCGATCAGGTGTATCTGTTTTCGATCATGAATTTTGGAGGGGACCAGTTCGGGCCTTTGATCGCCAGACCGTGCTCTCCGAGAGCAAGTACCCCGGCGGCGAAGAGGCGGGAGTAGGCGTTTTCGAGTGCGCCATACTCTTTGAGGATGTCACGGTTGTAGAGTCTGATCATCCTGTCCAGATGTGGATTTGCTTTGATCAAAGCGAACACTGCAACGATGTCATCAAGGGACTCGTTTTTTACGATTTGTTCGACAGTATTCATTTCCACATCTCCTTCAACAACCTTTGGTATTCGAGTTCCACTTGTTCTGCGTCGGCGGCCAGCGCTTCAGGTGTGTACAGCAGCGAAGCATCGTCTTTGAGTTTGAAGTCTTCCAGCGTTGCTGTGTGAACATTGTTCCACACAGGAGAGTTCGGATCAGGTCGTTCGTTATCCCCATATCCCAAGGCTCTGAATCTTTCTAGCTCTCTCAACTCATGAGTGTAGAAGCGCTTGTCTGTATCCGTTATCTCAAGCTCTCCGCTGATGATTTTTTCCAGGCGATCAATCATTACCTTATTGGCGGCCGATTCAGGAAATCTGGATATGTGCAGTTTCACGATAGTTGCTCCTTCTGATGTTGCAGTTACAGGTGTCCATGCCAAATCAAGAATTGAGCCGCCGATTTCTTTGGGGTTGAATGCGCGGCCACTGTGCTCGCCATCTTCGACGCCTCCGTCATAAGGACTGCTTAAAACCACATACAGAGGCGGTATCCCCGACTCAATCGGAAAGACCGTGATAAACCCACCCAACTCATACCGATCCAGTTCAGGAAACGGGTCGATCCGCCCCTCTCCAGGAACTACTTCAGCACCGTTGTAAATCGGCAGTTCCGAATCGGCCTGCGGCAAATCCGTCGAGGGATTCAACTGATCTACCAATGGCGTCCAGGTCAGCGTGGGGCCGTTGGTGTCGCTGGCAGTGGAAACGTAGGTGTTTGTGCGAGCGTCGAAGTGTGCGGCCCTGACGGGCACATTGGCGGGGACAGTCAGACCGTCCGTGGTGACTACAACGAACTCGATTTTGTCGCCCATCGTCGATGAACCGAGCCTGACCGGCAGATCGACATCTCCTCCAATGGCGGCTGACTGATACAGCTCATCGCTGCTCAAGTCGGGTGCCAGGTCTGACAGTGGAACGCTGGCAGAGTAAAGATCGCCGTTGCCCAGTCTCGAGGGTGCAAGCAAAGCGGCGAACCCGACAATTACCGGCGCCGCCGCTGTGGAGATGGCCGTCAGCGCCAGGGACACCGCCGTTCGCAGCGATGTTCTGAGTGCCAGCGTAGTTGCCGGGCTATTGCCAAAGACGCCAAGCGGCCCGCTGAAGGTGGGGCCGAATGCGGCCATTGATCCGGCATTGGCAACGACGGGGGATTGTCCGTTCGGGGCGTTTTCCGCTTGCAGACGTGCCTGCTCGGCAGCAATCTGCTGTGCGATAGCTTCGGCGGCGATTTGCGCCTGCTCGGCGGCAAGCCGTTGCACTTCAGCCAGCGCTGCAAGGCGCGCCTCTTCACGGGCCTGGATTTCCTTTTGTACCTTTTGCTGCCGTACCGCCTCTGCGAGTGCTCGCTGACGGTGTTGTTCAGCAGCGATTCGGGCTCGTTCGGCTGTTTGCCTGGCCAGCTCCCGGTCGTTGGCTTGGGAGGCGGCAAGCCAGGTGTAATAGTTGGTGTTCTGTCGACTCAGAATGTCGATGGTCTGGGACAGCAGCCTCACTTCATGAGCCGCGCGGTACGAAACGGTCCAAGCTTGTATGGCTATGCCATAGGGCTTGATCTGCGGCTCCATCTGCGAAGCCTTTTGGATAAATTCGGGCAGCGTTTTATTGGCAGGGTCACTGCCGAAGAACTGGTTAGCGATGGCGCTTTGTTGCTGAAGTACCGCCGTCTTGCGCGCTATCAATCTGTTGCGAATGTCCAGTTCGCGAATAACCGCTTGCGTGGGAGGTAGATAATGATTGGAGCCCTCCTGCCGAATCGTCGCTAATTCATGTTCAATTGTTTGTGGTAATTGAGTCGTACGGGTTTGAAATTCACTCTCCAGAACACTGATATTTGATTGCATGGCGTGTGCGATCATATGAGCGGAGTGGGCGGTCATTTGCATGCCATGCCCATGGCCAAACATCCCGCTGCCGTGAGGAATTCTGGGCGAATGGGATGGCGGCATAATGAATGTGTCGCGTGGTGCAATGCCTCGTATATGGACGGCGTCGTTAATGCCTATTTCCAATCTTCCTGATGGAGGGGTTGCCATATTCATATCCTTTTGAATAAGCAGGTTTGTAATAAGCCGGCAAAAAGTCGTAGCGCCGACAAGCGTTTGCATGGAATCAAGTTACAGCAAGATGTATTGGCCTGATTCTGATTAGGCTGTAGTTGATGGCGAATTAATCTGTATGAAATTTGAGCTGGTATTAAAAAGAGTGGATATTTCCCGTTTTAAAATGGAAATATCTGACGAGCTATTCGGAATCTTCCATGAGTGAACGATGTGATCTTTTTCGCAGGCATAAAAAAGGCCGCTGCAAACGCAGCGGCCAAGGTAAGACGTTGGATCAAGGAGCTACAAATCAACGTCAGTGAACACCGGGGCGAGGGATCGAAAACGCTTCGGTCCATCAGAAATCGGTTGCCGACGACTCGGTCGCGGACTTCGTGCTTGCTGGCGGTCTGCCGTGAAAGCCCGCTCAGAATAAGGGCTGGCGCCTCAGGGAAAAATAGCGATTCCGGACATGCACTGTTACGGGGCATGTAACAGTGGCGCGCACCGCGGTCGTCATTATCCGTTGCGTTGATAGTGGTGCATCCAGCCTGTTCATGGCGGACGCAAAGCCTTGTCGCAGGCGGGGATTCATCCTTTCGAGCGACAGCGTGAATACCTCCTTGGTGCGCTTATCGTCCCCGTGTGGCGGCAGTAGGGTGAGGCCTTCTGTCACTCACCGGGGAAGACGCATGACAAAAACAACAATGCGCGCCATCTTCACACCGCACGCGCTCGCCGCTGCGGTGGCCTTGGGTTGCTGTGCCCAGGCGCACGCGGTCGCTTTCAATATCGGGGAAATCGAAGGCACCTTCGATTCGTCGCTGTCGGTGGGTGCGAGCTGGGGCATGCGCGATGCCGACAAGTCGCTGGTGGGGACGGTCAACGGCGGGACGGGCCAGTCTTCCACCGGTGATGACGGGCGTTTGAACTTCAAGAAAGGCGAGACCTTTTCCAAGATCTTCAAAGGCATCCACGACCTCGAACTGAAGTACGGCGACACCGGTGTGTTCGTGCGCGGCAAGTACTGGTACGACTTCGAACTCAAGGACGAAGACCGCGAGTTCAAACCGATCAGTGACAAGGGCCGTAAGGAGGGCGCCAAGTCTTCCGGCGCGCAGATTCTCGATGCGTTCGTCTACCACAACTATTCCATCGCTGATCTGCCGGGGACCGTTCGCGCCGGCAAGCAGGTGGTGAGCTGGGGCGAAAGTACCTTCATCGGCAACTCGATCAACAGCATCAACCCGATCGACGTCTCGGCGTTTCGCCGGCCAGGTGCGGAGATCAAGGAAGGGCTGATTCCGGTGAACATGCTGTTCGCCTCTCAGGGGTTGACCGACCAACTGACGGTCGAGGGCTTCTACCAACTGGAATGGGATCAGACCGTTCTCGACAACTGCGGCACCTTCTTCGGTGTCGACGTGGCGGCGGACGGTTGCAACAACGGCTACACCGTCGGTAGCCCGGCGATCGCCCCGTTGGCGCCGCTGGCGGCAGCCTTCGGCCAGCCGATCCAGGTTACCCGCGAAGGCGTGATCGTGCCCCGTGGCGGCGACCGTGATGCACGGGATTCCGGGCAATGGGGCACGGCGTTGCGCTGGCTCGGCGATGACACCGAGTACGGCCTCTACTTCATGAATTACCACAGTCGCACACCGACCGTCGGCACCAGCACCGCCGGCCTGTCGACCCTGTCGTCATTGCCGGGCATGGTCGGGATCGCCAACCGGCTGGCGCCCGGCAGCGGATCGGGACTGGCGCAAAGCGTGATGCTCGGGCGCGGTCAGTACTACCTCGAATACCCGGAAGACATCCGCCTGTACGGCGCGAGTTTCTCCACCACACTGCCGACCGGCACCGCCTGGACCGGCGAGATCAGCTACCGGCCCAACGCGCCGGTGCAGGTCAACACCAACGACCTGACCCTGGCCTTGCTCAATCCGATTGCCGGCGGTGCCGCGTCGCCGCTGGTTACCTCACCGGGTGCTGACAACAAGGGCTACCGGCGCAAGGAAGTGACGCAGATCCAGAGCACGCTGACGCACTTTTTCGATCAGGTCTGGGGCGCTCAACGTTTGACTCTGGTGGGTGAAGCAGCGGTGGTTCGGGTCGGCGGACTGGAGTCGCGCAGCAAACTGCGTTATGGCCGTGACTCGGTCTACGGCCAGTACGGTTTCGGCGGTGACACCGACGGTTTCGTCACCTCCACCTCCTGGGGTTATCGCGCCCGGGCGATCCTCGATTACGCCAACGTGATCGGCGGGATCAACCTCAAGCCCAACCTGTCCTGGTCCCACGACGTCGCCGGTTATGGCCCCAACGGTCTGTTCAACGAAGGCGCCAAAGCCGTCAGCGTCGGGGTCGATGCCGACTACCGCAACACCTATACCGCGAGCCTGAGTTACACCGATTTTTTCGGTGGTGACTACAACACCCTCGAAGACCGTGACTTCGTGGCCCTGAGCTTCGGTGTGAACTTCTGATCTGCCCGAGAAGGATGAATGCAATGCGCAAGATGATTCTGCAATGCGGTGTCCTGGCCCTGAGCCTGCTGGCCGCCAACGTGATCGCGGCGGTGTCGCCGGACGAAGCCAACAAGCTCGGCACCAGCCTGACGCCGCTGGGCGCCGAGAAGGCCGGCAACGCCGACGGCTCGATTCCGGCCTGGACCGGCGGCATCCCGAAAAACGCCGGTGCGGTCGACAGCAAAGGCTTCCTGGCTGACCCGTTCGCCAGCGAAAAACCGCTGTTCACCATCACCGCCGCCAACGTCGACAAGTACAAGGACAAGCTGTCCGACGGCCAGGTGGCGATGTTCAAGCGCTACCCCGAAACCTACAAGATTCCGGTCTACCCGACCCATCGCACCGTGGCCGTGCCGCCGGAAATCTACGAGTCGGCCAAGCGCAGTGCGCTCAATGTCACGACGATCAACGACGGTAACGGTCTGGCCAATTTCACCGGCAATCGCTACTACGCCTTCCCGATTCCGAAGAACGGGGTCGAGGTATTGTGGAACCACATCACCCGCTATCACGGCGGCAACGTCAAACGGATCATCACTCAGGTGACCCCGCAGACCAACGGCAGTTACACGCCGATCCGCTTCGAAGAAGAGATCGCCGTGCCGCAACTGATGAAGGATCTTGACGCGGACAAAGCCGCCAACGTCCTGACCTTCTTCAAACAGTCGGTGACCGCCCCGGCGCGACTGGCCGGTAACGTGCTGCTGGTGCACGAGACCCTTGATCAGGTGAAGGAGCCGCGTCTGGCATGGATCTACAACGCCGGCCAGCGCCGGGTGCGCCGTGCGCCGCAGGTCGCCTATGACGGGCCGGGCACCGCTGCCGACGGCCTGCGCACCTCGGACAACTTCGACATGTTCTCCGGCGCGCCGGACCGCTACGACTGGAAACTGATCGGCAAGAAGGAAATGTACATTCCGTACAACAGCTACAAACTCGATTCGCCGAGCCTCAAGTACGACGACATCGTCAAGGCCGGACACATCAACCAGGACCTGACCCGCTATGAACTGCACCGGGTCTGGGAAGTGGTCGGCACGGTGAAACCGAACGAGCGGCACATCTACGCCAAGCGCCACATGTACATCGACGAGGACAGCTGGCAAGTGGCGCTGGCCGATCACTACGACGGTCGCGGGCAACTGTGGCGAGTGGCCGAAGGGCACGCTCAGTACTACTACGATCACCAGGCCCAGGCCTACACCCTCGAAGCGCTCTACGACATCATCGCCGGCCGCTACATTGCCCTGGGGATGAAGAACGAAGAGAAGCACAGCTTCGAATTCGGCTTCGAAGCCAAGGCCGCCGACTACACCCCGTCGGCCCTGCGCGCCGAGGGCGTACGGTAAGGGTTTCGATACATGGGCAAGGCAAAAGGCGACCGTACGGTCGCCTTTTTTATGGGCGCCAATCAGCGTACTGAATACTCGTCAACAAGCGCCGGGGAGAGGGCTAGGGTGAGCGTACAACGATAAAAAGGCGTACCCGATGACCGCCATGACCCACGCTCCGGATCGAGCGGGTTTTCTCCCGAGACTGTCTTCCCATCACCTTGCGCGTCCGCGTCTTTGCGGTGCTTTGCTCGAGTCTGCGGCGCGGGTCAAACTGGTCTGCGCACCCGCCGGCAGCGGCAAGACCGCGCTGCTCACCGAATGCCTGCTCCAGGCGCCCGTCAATTGCACGCTGTGCTGGTTGCCGCTGGCGGGCTCGTCCTTGAGCGTTGGCGAATTTTGCGAACGGCTGGCGCGCACTATGGGACTGACAGGCGCAGACGAGACATCACTGCTGTATGAACTGGCGCGGCGTACTTCGACAACGTGGGTGCTGATCGATGACTACTGCCGATATCCGGAGCCTGCGCTGGATGCCTTTCTCGACCGGATGCTGGCGGTCAGCAGTCCGGCCCTGACGTGGTGGATCGGCACGCGGCGCCGTCCGTCCTGCAACTGGCCCCGCTTGCTGCTCGATGATGCTTTGTACGAATGTGAAGGCGCGGCGTTGGCGCTGACCCGGGACGAAATCGCACAAGCGTTGCGACACTTGCCTCCCGCCCAGGCCGACAGCGTGGCGGGGCGCATCTTCCAGCGCAGCGGCGGCTGGTGCGCCGGGGTGCGGATGCTGTTGATGCAAAAATGCGACTGGTCGCAAAAGACCTTGCCGCAGCAACGCATGGACACCTTGCTGGACTACCTGCAACACGAACTGTTCAGTGGTCTGAGCCCGGAGTTGGCCGAGGCCTGGCGTGTGCTGGCGCATTTGCCGCGGTTCAATGCCGAGCTCTGTGAACACCTGTTTGGTGCCGGAGAGGGCGCCCAGTACTTGCGCACGCTGCAAGTGCTCGGCTGCTTTATCGAGCCCTGGAACGATTCGGCCGACTGGCTGCAGGTTTGCCCGTCACTGTCGCACGTCATTCGCGAAGAACAGTGGCCATCGGGGCGTTCCTGGCATCGTCGGGCATGCCAGTGGTTCGCTGCCGCGAATGACTGGCGCTCGGCTTTTGAACAGGCTCTCCTGGCCGAAGAACATGAGGCGGCCATCAGTCTGTTGCAGCACTTCAGCTTCGAGCATCTGTTCGAAGAGCAAACGGTGGTGCTGTTGTTACGGCTGCATGAAATCCGCGGCGGTGAGCTGACAATGAGTTCGCCACAGCTGGTCGGACTGATGACGGCGGCGTTGCTGTTTGCCGGTCGCTTTGAACAGGCGGGGCAATGCATTGCGCGTCTTTCGTGTTTCCTGCCGCAATCCTCTGCACAGGGTGAGTGTCAGCTGATTGCACGCTGGCAGGCGTTGAGCGGTTGGCTCGCGCATCTCGAGGGGCGAATGGAGGCTGCCCAAGAGCATTTTTCTCAAGCATTGGAAGTGCTGGACGCGGACAGCTGGATCGCTCGGGCAATGTGTTTGTCTGGATTGACCCAGCAAGCACTTTTAAGAGGCGAACTCGACGTTGCGCATGCCTGTAACCGCCAGGCGCTGTGTCTGGCACGCGCGCAAGGCTCGCTGGTGTTCGAGGCACTGCTTGAGCTCGATCATGCGCAATTGCTGGAGCAGCGCGGCACAGCGTCCCGGGCTGAAAGCCTCCTGGCCAATGTCCACGATTTGCTTGGCAAGCAATCGAACCGGCCGACACCGTTGATGGGAAGAATCGCGTTACGCCGAGGGCGGCTGGCTTTGAGTCAGGGGTTGGACGCCCGCGCCGCAGGGTTTTTCCAGGCCGGTCTGGAGGACTGCAAACGAAATCATGACAAGCGCGTGCTGTATGGCTTCATCGGACTGGCGCAATTGGCCGCCAACCAGGCGGACTACGAACAGGCTTTCGTGTGCCTGCGTGATGCCGAGCGGCTGATGCAACTGCGGCAGATTCCGGACACGGTCTATCGCGGTGCCTTGTTGCACGCCAGCAGCCTTTTCTGGCTGCAGCAAGGACGTAACGAACTGGTTTGCGAGGCGATGACCCGCCTGCTGCGACACTATCAGGGACCCGGTGCATTGCAGGCTCCACCTGCGACGCTGGAGCTGGTTCCACGTATCGAGTATTTGCTGATCCTGGCCGAGGTTGAATTACACAAGGCTCACTGCCCGATCGCGCGCCTCCAGCAGCTTCTGGAAACCGCCCGGCATTGCAGAATGCTTTCTCTGGAAACCGACCTCCACCTGGCATTGGCCGAGGTCGCGTTCGCGCTGGGTGACGAATTGTTGGCCAGATCTCATTTGCAGGCGGGTTGTGAAATGGCCAGCCTGCATGGACTGCATCAGGCGCTGCATGAGCTGAAAATGCGCCGTCCCGAACTGATTGACGGGGTTGCCGAGACACCTTGTGCAGTCAGTTCGAGCGGTGGCGCATTGCTCAGTCAGCGAGAACTGGAAGTTTTGAGACTGATTGCCAAAGGGTATTCCAATCAACAGATTGCAGATCAGCTGTTTATTTCCTTACATACGGTAAAGACTCATGCCAGGCGTATACATGGAAAGTTGGGTGTCGAGCGCAGAACGCAAGCAGTGGCCAGTGCAAAGATACTGGGTCTGGATGTATAGCGGCGTTACAGCGGGAGAATGATTTATTTGTTCGGTTTCTTCTCGGAGATAATTATTAAATATTCAAAATGTGAAGTAACGGGTCGCTTGTTTTAGTCGGGGTTGTTGAGCGTTAGTTTTGTTGCATTGAATAAATGGCGTTGTGTCATTTAGTTTTTGATGCTGCAAGGAACTCGCAATGAACGATTTAAAAGATACCCTCGGCGTTCGTCCGCAATGGCTCGCTGGCACCAGCTCGTACAATCAACAGAAGTATGAATACCTGATGCAGCAAATGGCTGGCCAGGAAGCGGAGCTCAGGCAACTGCTGGGCAAGTCGGCATCCTTGAAGACCTATGCATCCGCACGTGTTCAGGAATGGACGAACAGCGCATTGAGTGCTCGAATTGATCCGGAAAGTGTCAGTGTCGTTTCCCGCTTCAACATTCAAATGGCTGGTCGCACGCTGGTTCAAGAGGATAAGCGTTCGTTACTGGAGCTGGCATTGTTCGGTCTGCATGATCAGAACCACCGGTCTGAAATGAAGTTCGAGGGTCAGATTCCTTCAGGCTTGACTCAAGCACGCGTGGAAAACTGGTTGTCCGGGGTCGATATCCGATCGGATTACTTCGAAGCGCTTCGAAAATCCTTTGATGATTACGGTGTGCAAATCGCATTGTTGGGTACCTTTGCAACCCGCATCGCTTTCAGCGCGTTTTCGGCGACTTTGCAGGGACATCTCAATCAGTCGAGCATGCAGATGGTCGAGCGCTTCCTGCAGGGGGACCGCAGCATTTCGGCATCGGCGTTCGTGTTGAAGGGATACCGATATGGTTTCAGGGACCTGACGGCTTTCCAGCAAAAGAGCAATCCCTATGGCGCCTGCGCCTTGTACGCTCCAGGCTCGCCCGGCGGGCGGGACTGGTACGCGTTCCCCAATATTCGCGAGCTCGAGTTTCAGGTGGCCGGCTGGGTCAGGACTGACGAGGGCGTGAGCTATCTGACGTCCCAGGCGCATCCTCAGGAGAGGGGCGCATTGACGAAGTATGCGAAACAGCTTCAGCAACTTCCGAGTGCCTGGAAAGGCGCAAACTTCTACGAATGGCCCGAGGCACCCGAAGGGATTCTTGCAGAGGCGGTTTTCTATCAAGTGTCCTGGGACCTGGCCCAGGAGAGTCTTGTCCAGCCGGTTGGCTATCGAAACTCGTCTGCCGATCTTCGTCAGCGTTACGCTCGATTGAACACGGAGTTGAAAGCCCTCTATACCGTCAACGCTCGCGAAGCCGGCATTGTTCCTTATGAGACTTTTTGCCGTGATCTCATAAAAAATAAAATAGAAGACCTGCTGAAAGCATCCGGGGAAATCGTCGTAGTCAATCCTGATGAGATTATTGTCGAGCTGGAGCAGGGTGAAGAAATTTCGTTGTCGCGGATCATTATCAAAGAGACGCCGTTCACTGTGCGTGAAGTGGAGGGCAAGCTGCCAGGTATTTATCCGCGCTTTCGCGTGAGTGCAGGTCATCCAACGCTGCACAATCTTGATATTCGTCAATTGGCAAGCTGGTCCCGAACATTGCGCCCGGGAGAAAAGTACATTGCCATGTTGCGTTCGGTTTATCTGAACAATAAACATCCAGACTATGAGCTTAAGCGGGAAATACATTTTAGAGCGCAGCAAGCCGAGATGTACCGGGCGGTATTGTCCAGCCAGTTTTCCGGCGAGATGTCCCCAGGGTTGGCTGAACAGTTGAATCGTTTGATCGCAGGGCTGGACAAGGCCTCGGATCCATCGTTTCCTCCTTATGGAGAAACCGTCACCAACGTGCAATACAGTGCGGTGTTCAAACTGCATTTGAAGCGTTGCCTGATTGAAGGCGTCTACGTTTTCAGATTGGTAGAGGGCGGAAAAATCACCGAGATTCTCTACACGCCCAACGCACCCGATGGTATCCATTACCGCCCGATGAATCAGCTCTTTGCGTCGATCAGGGAAAACGCTCTCGGCCAGTATTTCTATGAACGGGTCAAATACATCGAGCAGCCGATCATCGGGACTTTCATCAATAACATCGAGTTCAAGAACATCTCCGAAAGCCCGCCCGTGCTTGAGATGAACAGCCGTGTGCAGTCGTTGCGGGCGAGTTACAACGCCCGCATAGAACGGATTATTTCCGATGTGGACGCACAAACGACCAGCCTTGGTGAAATCATCGGGAAACTGGTTTATGACACGTCAGTTCTGGCTGCAACGGTGGTCAGCATGGTTATTCCACCGGTGGGGCTGGCGCTTTCAGCGGTGCAGATCACCAGGAATGTTCTCGAGGGTGCCCAGGCTTACAAGTACGGAGATCGGGAAACAGCGTTCGACCATTTCAAGGATGCGTTGCTGGACCTGGCCTCTCTGGTTCCCGGAGGGAAAGAAGCGACCAAGGCTCAGAAGACCCTGATCCAGCTTCTGGGCGACGCCAACACGGTCGTCGGTCTGGTGGCTTCGGCCACTGGCCAGAGTCTCGGCTACGAGCGTTTTCAGGAACTGCTTGAGGAGATCCTGAAAGAAGAGTCGGCCAGCGATAGCCAGACGTTGTTGCTGTAACCGGCTGAAGTCATCTGACTAGCGGGCGTCAAACCCCATCCGCCAGCTCACGGCCCGCGTCGCCGCCAGCAACCGCTGCGCCGCCGGGCCGTTTTCGTCGGCATGAAACAGCGAGGTCGGGCCGACGATGGTCAATACCGCAGCGACCTGCCCGAGAGCGTTGAACACCGGTGCCGACAAGGCATCGACGCCGGGCATCAGCAAGCCGTGAACATGATGCAGACCGCGTTCGCGGATCTGTTCGCACAACGCCGCATAGGCTTTTTCGTCTGCCAGCGGATGGCCGCCGCTGGCGATTTCCTGCTCGCGCAATTCATCGGTTTCCCGATGCGGCAGGAACGCGCCGAAGACCAGGCCGGTGGAGGAACTGAGCAACGGTAATACCGAGCCCAGTTGCGTCACTACCGTCACCGCGCGCACCGCCGGTTCGATGTGCACCACGGTCGCGCCCTGATTGCCCCATACCGCGAGGAAACAGGTTTCGTTGAGTTCGTCGCGCAACTCGGCCAGCGGCAGGGCGGCGACTTTTAGCACGTCCATACTGTTGAGAGCGGCCAGGCCCACGCGCAGCGCTTCACGGCCGAGACCGTAGTGGTTGGTGGCGGTGTTCTGCTCGGCAAAACCCGAGGCGATCAAAGCCTGCAGATAACGGTGAACCTTGCTCGCGGGCATCTGCACATGTTCGGCCAGACGCGACAGCGAAGTGGACGGCGACAACTCGGCCAGGGCCTTGAGGATGTCGGTGCCGACTTCGGCGGAGCGGACTTTCTGTTTGCCGTTGCTGTCGCTGGTTTTTTCCATGGTGCTGCCGTGTCCCGGAACGAATGGCCGTCTTTATAGCTTGACGCTGGATAGCGAGCAAATTACGTTATGCGTAATTGAATTACGATAAAAATAACCCCGGCGTGCCAAGACCTCTGATCCAGAGCGTCCGGCCATGCCGACTCCCTGTTCAGGAGGCTCCATGAACCTCGATTCAGCCCTGGCTTACCAGTCCGGTTTCGGTAACGAATTCAGCTCCGAAGCACTGCCCGGCGCACTGCCCGTCGGCCAGAACTCCCCGCAGAAAGCCCCTTACGGTCTGTACACCGAACTGTTCTCCGGCACCGCGTTCACCATGACCCGCAGTGAAGCGCGGCGTACGTGGATGTACCGGATCCAGCCGTCGGCCAATCACCCGGCATTCGTCAAACTCGAGCGGCAACTGGCGGGCGGCCCGTTGGGTGAAGTGACCCCCAATCGCCTGCGCTGGAACCCGCTGGAGATCCCGGCCGAACCGACCGATTTCATCGACGGTCTGGTGAGCATGGCGGCCAATTCCGCCGGCGAAAAACCGGCCGGCATCAGCATCTATCACTACTGCGCCAACCGTTCGATGGAGCGCGTGTTCTTCAACGCCGACGGCGAGCTGCTGCTGGTGCCGCAACTCGGGCGCCTGCGAATCGCCACCGAACTGGGTGTGCTGGACGTGGCGCCGCTGGAAATCGCCGTGCTGCCACGGGGCCTGAAATTCCGCGTCGAATTGCTCGATCCGCAAGCACGCGGTTACGTCGCCGAAAACCATGGCGCTCCATTGCGCCTGCCGGATCTGGGGCCGATCGGCAGCAACGGTCTGGCCAATCCACGGGATTTCCTGACCCCGGTCGCCGCGTACGAAAACCTGCAACAACCGACCACCCTGGTGCAGAAATTCCTCGGCCAGTTGTGGGGCACCGAACTCAATCACTCGCCGCTGAACGTGGTCGCCTGGCACGGCAACAACGTGCCGTACAAATATGACCTGCGCCGCTTCAACACCATCGGCACCGTCAGTTTCGATCACCCGGATCCGTCGATCTTCACCGTGCTGACCTCGCCGACCAGCGTCCACGGTCTGGCCAACCTCGACTTCGTGATCTTCCCGCCGCGCTGGATGGTGGCGGAGAACACCTTCCGTCCGCCGTGGTTCCACCGCAACCTGATGAACGAATTCATGGGCCTGATCCAGGGCGAATACGACGCCAAGGCTGAAGGTTTCGTGCCCGGCGGTGCATCCCTGCACAGCTGCATGAGCGCCCACGGCCCGGACGGCGAGACCTGCACCAAAGCCATCAACGCGGACCTCAAACCGGCGAAGATCGACAACACCATGGCCTTCATGTTCGAGACCAGCCAGGTGCTGCGCCCAAGCCGCTTTGCCCTCGACTGCCCGCAACTGCAATCCACTTACGACGCCTGCTGGGCCACGCTGCCCGCCACGTTCGACCCGACCCGGAGATAACCCATGACTCAGAATTCCATCACCCGCAGTTGGGTCGCTTCGGCCAACGGCCACACCGAATTCCCGCTGCAGAACCTGCCACTGGGCGTGTTCAGCGTCGAAGGCTCGGCACCACGCGCGGGCGTGGCGATTGGCGAACACATCTTCGATCTGCAAGTGGCGCTGGAGGCCGGGCTGTTCGACGGCGTCGCGCGCAGTGCGGTCGAAGCCATGCGCGGCGGTCAGTTGAACGCCTTCTTCGAGCTCGGTCGCGACGCCCGCGTTGCCCTGCGCGAGCGTCTGCTGGAACTGTTCAGCGAAGGCAGCACTCACCGCGGCAACATCGAAGCCCAAGGCGCGAAACTGCTGCCACTGGCCGCCGATTGCCAGCTGCACCTGCCGGCGCGCATCAGCGATTACACCGACTTCTACGTCGGCATCGAGCACGCGCAGAACGTTGGCAAACTGTTCCGTCCGGACAACCCGCTGCTGCCGAACTACAAACACGTACCGATCGGCTACCACGGTCGTGCCTCCACCGTGCGCGCCTCCGGTGCCGACGTGCGCCGCCCGAAAGGCCAGACCTTGCCAGCCGGTGCGACCGAGCCGACCTTCGGCCCGTGCGCGCGTCTGGACTATGAGCTGGAACTGGGGATCTGGATCGGTCAGGGCAACGAGATGGGCGAGCCGATCGCCATTGGTGACGCCGCTGAACACATCGCCGGTTTCTGCCTGCTCAACGACTGGTCGGCCCGTGACATCCAGGCCTGGGAATACCAGCCGCTCGGCCCGTTCCTGTCCAAGAGCTTCATCACCAGCGTCTCGCCATGGGTGGTGACCGCCGAAGCGCTGGCGCCGTTCCGCACCGCGCAACCGGCGCGTCCGCAAGGTGATCCGCAGCCGCTGCCGTACCTGCTCGACAAGCGCGATCAGGAGGGTGGTGGTTTCGACATCGAGCTGGAAGTGCTGCTGCTCACCGAGAAAATGCGCGAACAGAATCTGCCGGCCCATCGTCTGACCCTGAGCAACACCCGCTACATGTACTGGACCGTTGCGCAAATGGTTGCGCACCACAGCGTCAACGGCTGCCAGTTGCAGGCCGGTGACCTGTTCGGTTCGGGCACCTTGTCCGGCCCTGAAAACGGCCAGTTCGGCAGCCTGCTGGAAATCACCGAGGGTGGCAAAAAGCCGATCGAACTGGCGTCCGGTGAAGTGCGCAAATTCCTTGAAGACGGCGACGAAATCATCCTGCGCGCCCGCTGCGCCCGCGAAGGTTTTGCCTCGATCGGTTTCGGCGAATGCCGTGGCACCGTGCTGGCGGCGCGCTGACAGGAGCGGCTCATGGATCTCTATACCTATTACCGCTCCACCTCGTCGTACCGGGTGCGGATCGCGCTGGCACTCAAGGGTCTCGACTATCAGGCGCTGCCGGTCAACCTGATCGCACCGCCCGGCGGCGAGCATCGGCAACCGGCGTATCTGGCGATCAATCCTCAGGGCCGGGTGCCGGCCTTGCGCACTGATGACGACAAGTTGCTGATTCAGTCGCCGGCGATCATCGAGTACCTGGAGGAACGTTATCCACAGGTGCCGCTGCTGCCCGAAGACCTCGTTGCCCGTGCACAGGTGCGCGGCGTGGCGGCGGTGATCGGCTGCGATGTGCACCCGCTGCATAACGTCAGTGTGCTCAACCGCTTGCGCGGGTTGGGGCATGACGAGCCGCAAGTTAACGAGTGGATCGCTCACTGGATCAGTCAGGGATTGGCGACGGTGGAGCAGTTGATCGGCGACAGCGGCTTCTGTTTCGGCGAGTGGCCGTGTGTGGCGGACGTGTACCTGATTCCGCAGCTGTACGCGGCCGAGCGTTTCAACGTTTCGCTGGAGGCGTTTCCACGGATTCGTCGGGTGGCTGCGTTGGCCGCTGAACATCCGGCGTTCATTGCGGCGCATCCGGCGAATCAGCCGGATACCCCGAAGTAGCATTTGATGGCTCCCGTGCAGCGCACGGGAGCCATTCCGGTTACCCGCAAAAAATCATAAAAACAAAACAGGTACCTTGCGATGCACAACCAGATTGCCAGCTTTCGGGCGGCACTCGACGCCCGTCCTGTGTCCCGCTTTCAGTGGTTGCTCCTGATTCTTCTCGCCTTGCTGCTGGTCACCGACGGCTATGACGCCCAGGTGCTTGGCTACGTGGTGCCGGCCCTGGCGCAGGACTGGGGCCTGGAGAAATCGGCGTTCGGCCCGGTGTTCAGCGCCAACTTGCTGGGCCTGACGCTGGGCTCGCTCGCCGTGACGCCGCTGGCCGACCGCTTCGGCGTTCGACGGATTCTGCTCGCCTGCGTGCTGATCTACGCCAGCCTCACCGTGCTGATGGTGTTCGCCGATTCCCTGAATACCCTGATGATCGCGCGCTTCATCTGCGGTATCGGCATGGGCGGCGCGATGCCCAGCGCCATGGCGTTGATGTCGGAATATTCACCACCGCGCCTGCGCACGTTGATGGTGACGCTGGCGGCCTGCGGCTTCTCGTTCGGCGGTGCGGCGGGTGGTTTTGTCGCGGCGGGTTTCATCGACCGTTTCGGTTGGCAAGCGGTGTTCCTCGCTGGCGGTGTCACGCCGTTGCTGCTGTTTCCGTTTCTCTGGTGGATGCTGCCGGAATCCTTGCCACGTCTGCTGCGTGATGCGCCGCCCTATGCACGCCTGCGCAAAGTCACCGCGCGAATGCTGCCAGATTGGCAGCCACCGGCCGCATCGGTCGAACAGAACGAACGCGAGCAGGGTAGCAAACTGACTGTGGTGGAGTTGTTCCGCAACGGATACGCACGCCCGACCTTGCTGATCTGGTCGACGTTTTTCGTCAGCCTGATCCTGCTGTATTTCATGATCAGCTGGCTGCCGTCGCTGCTGCTGGAAAGTGGCCTGAAACTCAACGAAGCGAACCTGGTGACGTCGATGTTCCTGTTCGCCGGCACGCTGGGGGCGATCTGCATGGCGTGGTTCGCCGATCGTTTGAAAAGCAAGGTGCGACTGTTGTCCGGCGTGCTGGCTGGCGCGGCGGTGTGCACGATCCTGCTGGGCCTGAATCACGACAATCCGCGCTATCTGGTGGCCTGTGTGTTCGCGGCGGGGTTCTGCATTATCGGCGGGCAACTGACGCTCAACGCGTTCGCCAGCAATTTCTACCCGGCGCATGTGCGTGCCACCGGCACCGGCTGGGCATTGGGAGTAGGGCGGTTCGGCTCGATTCTCGGGCCGCTGTTCGGCAGCCTGTTGTTGGCGATGCACATTCCGGTGGAGCAGATTTTCTTCTTCTGTGCGATTCCGGCGGTGATTGCGGCGTTGCTGATCATTCAGGTGCGTTCGCCAGCCACTGCCCTGTTCAGTGGACAACCGAGTTCGGCGGCAGATGCCCCAGCCGTTCCGTCAGGCGAAGTCGCTGAATCGGGTCGTCACTGAGCAATAGCGCGTGCTCCAGATCGAAACGCTCGGCGTTCGGGCAATCGAGGCGCTGGTACAGACTGGCGCGAGCCAGATAGTCGGCGGCGCTGGCGTTGCCCAGTTCGAGCACGCGCTCGGCATCGATCAGCGCCGCGATGAAGTCGTCGTGGGTCAGGTGCAGCTGGCGCAGGTTGCGTGACAGGCGCTGAAGCATCTGCACCGGTTCGGCAGTCAGCAGGTGGTCGGCGTTGAGTTTCATCTGGTGGCCGTACTGGCGATGCAGCAGTTCGCGGCAATCGTTCGGATACAGGCGCCGTCCGCCGCACGGATCGAGCAGGTGATCGGCCCCGGGAACCTTCAGCAGGAAATGCCCGGGAAAGTTCACGCCCACCAGCGGAATCTCCAGGCCACGGGCCAGTTCCAGAGCGATCAGTGCCAGCGCCAGCGGCTGGCCGCGTTTGGTCTGCATGACTTTGTGCACCATCGCGGCCTGCGGGCGCAGCGGTACGAAATCATCCTGGGCAAACCCCAGATCGGTCATGCGCCGCAGCAGCGGTTGCGCCAGCTCGCTGACCGGCAGCAACGGCAAGCCATAGCTGACCCGCTGCTGCAGTTCCTTGAATTCCTGCAACAGCGCTTCGGGGTCGGCTTGTTTGTCATGTTCGGCGGCCATCCACAACGCGGCTTCGAACAGCGCGGGCGGTGAACGGTGCAGACAGTCGAAGAAACGTTGGCGCGGACTCATCTAAATCTCCGGGGCATGCCTCGTTTTAGCCCCGTCTTTGCCATTCGTCCAGTACCGGGCCGCTCTGCCATCGGGTTATGCCACAACCCTCCGATCGGTGGCGGCGCTTATTCCGGTGCGCTTCAGCAATTTTCAGGCGCAAGCCTATACTGGCGTCTACCAGAAGTGATTCGGGAGCCTGCCGATGTTCGCTCTCATGCAAAGCACTCGCTTGGAATCGCTGCACCTTAGCGTTGATCCGGTGTCCGGATTGAAGGCGGTCATTGCCATCCATAACAGTCGCCTGGGGCCAGCCCTGGGCGGGTGTCGTTATCTTGCCTATCCGAACGACGAATCCGCGGTCGAGGACGCCATACGCCTGGCCCAGGGCATGAGCTACAAGGCCGCGCTGGCCGGCCTCGCCCAGGGCGGCGGTGTCGCCGTGATCGTGCGGCCGGCCCATGTGGAAAATCGTGGCGCCTTGTTCGAAGCCTTCGGCCGTTGCATCGATCAGCTCGACGGGCGCTACATCACCGCCATCGACAGCGGCACTTCGGTGGCGGACATGGATTGCATCGCCCAGCAGACCCAGCATGTCACCAGCACCACCTCGGCCGGCGACCCCGCGCCGCATGCGGCGATGGGCGTGTTCACCGGAATTCGCGCCACGGCCATGGCGCGGCTGGGCAGCGACAATCTCGAAGGCTTGCGCGTGGCGATTCAGGGGCTGGGCAACGTCGGTTATGCCCTCGCTGAACAGCTGCACGCTGCCGGTGCCGAGCTGTTGGTCAGCGACATCGACCACGGCAAGGTGCAACTGGCGATGGAACAGCTCAACGCCCATCCGATTGCCAACGACGCATTGCTCAGCACGCCGTGCGACATCCTCGCGCCGTGTGGCCTGGGCGGGGTGCTCAACAGTCACTCGGTCACCCAGTTGCGCTGTTCGGCAGTGGCGGGGTCGGCCAACAATCAGCTGACGCACCTGGACGTCGCCGATCAACTGGAACGGCGCGGCATCCTGTACGCGCCGGATTACGTGATCAATGCTGGCGGGCTGATCTACGTTTCCCTCAAGCATCGCGGCGAAGAACTGACGACCATCACTGCGCACCTGTCGAAGATCAGTTCGCGCCTGACAGAAGTCTTCGCCCACGCCCAGGCGGAAAAACGATCACCCGCGCGGGTGGCGGACGAGTTGGCGGAGAAGGTGTTATACCGCTGAGGTTTGTCCGGGCATGAAAAAGCCCCTGAGTCTTTCAACTCAGGGGCTATTCAATTCAGAGGCTCCAATTCAGGTGCCGATTACTTCGCAGCCTTCGCCGCCTTGGCAGGTTTGGCTGGCGCTTCTACCGGTTCAGCCACGTCTGCCGGCTCGGTTGCCACAACCGGTGCCGCCGGTGCGTTGATCAGCTCCGACAGGGCATCTGGCTGGCTCTTGAACGCCCGGGCAAACACATCGCGGTTCTTCGCCATGAAGATCCCGACTTCTTCCACTTGCTGCTCGCTCAACGAAGGAACGGCTTTTTCCAGTACTTCGGCCAACAGTTCGGCCAGTTCGAGCATTTTGTCATGACGGTCAGCTTCGGCTTTATCCATGAACAAGCGCTCCAGATCTCGGCTGCTGCGGTATACCACTTCGACGGCCATTCACCACCTCACATGCCTTCACATTAAGTTGTCTTTGCGACCACTGTATCTATATACAGCGAAAAGGATAAGCGAATCCCTGCGCTTTGGGTAGTGGCTTTTCAATGTAGACCGGATTCGGATTTTGTCAGCCCGACGCCTGCGCACAGGTGCGACCAAACGCCACGGCGCGGGTTTCGCGGCGGCTCGCCATGATGGCGTGGCCTCTTTTCTGCATGCATCTGCGTACGTGCGCAATAACCGTCACGTCCAGCAAGCAACATCCGCTCGAACCGGGCTAAGGAACCTTCATCGTGAAAATCAACTGGGCCGAGAAACTGCGGCAAAACGTGCACCAACTGGCCGAGTCCCTGGGCAACCTGTTCGTCGAGACCTTCCACTACCTGGCGCTGTTCGCCATTGGTGCAGTAACCGCCTGGGCGGCGGTGATGGAGTTTCTCGGGATGCTCGAGGAAGGGCACATCAAGATCGATGACATTCTGTTGCTGTTCATCTATCTGGAACTGGGGGCGATGGTCGGGATTTATTTCAAGACCAACCACATGCCGGTGCGCTTCCTGATCTACGTGGCGATCACCGCACTGACGCGCCTGCTGATCTCCAACGTCTCGCACCACAATCCGCCGGACATGGGCATCATCTACCTGTGTGGCGGGATTCTGCTGCTGGCGTTCTCGATCCTGGTGGTGCGTTACGCCTCGTCGCAATTCCCTTCGGTGAAAATCGAGAACCCGCACCGCAAGATCGGCACGGGTTCCAGTGAACATCCTGAAGTGGAGAAGGGCGAACTTTAAAGGCCGGCAGTTGGCCGGGGCTGATGTTTGGCCTGACGCGGTGGTGGAGCGATTCCGTCGCCGCGGGTCATGGCATCGAGGATCGCCATGGCGCTGTGGCCCTGTTCGATGGCGATGCCGAATTGAATGCTCTGAACCAGGCGCTTCAAGCGCTTGGGGTCGTTGCGCTGTTCGGCGCTGATCATCCGTTTGGCGACGATCCGGCCGCCATTGGAGAGGGTCAGCATGATGCTGCCGTCGAGCCCCTGAATGCTCAGGTTGATCTGATAGTCCGGCGCGAAGGCATCGGTAATGATCTGAAAAGGATTGTCCATGATGCGTCACCGCCTGATTGAACGTGCAGTTGTTGACCGGCCTTGATCGGGTTGGTTCGCCAAACCTGACCATCGGCCCTTCCGTGGTCCTGTCTCCTTCAGCGATGTAGCAAGGGACATGCCGGGAATATTGTCGAACAATGAAACCGGCCAAAAAGAAGGCGAGCCCATGGCTCGCCTTCTTCGTTTGCGGCCCGTTTCAGGGCAGAACCGAGTAGATGATCGCTGACAGTGCAATCAGGCCGATCAGCACCACGAACACGTTGGACACCTGGCCCGAATACTGGCGCAAGGCCGGCACGCGGCGGATTGCGTACATCGGCATCAGGAACAGCAGGCAGGCAATCACCGGCCCGCCAAGGGTTTCGATCATGCCGAGGATGCTCGGGTTGAAGGTTGCCACGGCCCAGCAGCTGAGGATCATGAACAGCGCAGTCGCACGGTTCAGCCAGCTCGCCGACATCACCCGGCCACGGCTGCGCAGGCTTTTGACGATCATGCCCTGGAAGCCTTCGCTGGCGCCGATGTAGTGGCCGAGGAAGGATTTGGTGATCGCCACCAGCGCAATCAGCGGCGCGGCGTAGGCGATGACCGGGGTCTGGAAGTGGTTGGCCAGGTACGACAGGATCGAAATGTTCTGCGCCTTGGCCGCTGCCAGATCCGCCGGCGACAGCGCCAGCACGCAACTGAAGCAAAAGAACATCACCGTCACCACCATCATGCCGTGAGCCATGGCGAGGATGCCGCTGCTCTTGCGTTCGGCCTGGTCGCCGTAGCGTTGTTTCTGCTCGACGGCGAACGCGGAAATGATCGGCGAATGGTTGAACGAGAACACCATCACCGGGATCGCCAGCCACAGGGTCTTGAGGAACACCGACATTTCCATCGGTTCTTGAGCACTGGCGAAGAATGCGCCGTTCCAGTTCGGGATAAGGCTGATACCGAGCAACAGCAGCGCGGCGACGAACGGATAGACCAGCACGCTCATGGCTTTGACGATCACGCTCTGACCACAGCGGACGATGGCCATCAAGCCGAGGATCAGCGCCAGCGACAGCACCGCACGTGGCGGCGGGGCGATGTGCAACTGGTGTTCGAGGAAGCTGCTCAGGGTGTTGGTCAGCGCCACGCTGTACACCAGCAGGATCGGGAAGATCGCGAAGAAATACAGCAGCGTGATCAGTTTGCCGGCGCCGATGCCGAAGTGTTCTTCCACCACTTCGGTGATGTCACCGGAACGGCCCGACAGCACGAAGCGGGTCAGGCCGCGGTGCGCGAAGAAGGTCATCGGGAACGCCAGCAACGCCAGGATCAGCAACGGCCAGAAACCGCCGACACCGGCGTTGATCGGCAGAAACAAGGTGCCGGCACCGATGGCCGTGCCGTACAGGCCGAGCATCCAGGTGGTGTCGAATTTGCTCCAGCCCTTGTGGGCGGTTTCGTTATTGCGTGTGCGGTCTACAGCGGGATTTTCGGCAGCAGGTGTGCGTACATCGGTCATCGTTTTTGCCTCGTTATTATTCTTGCTCGGGCTCACGTGTTACAGGCGGTCAGGGAGCGCTCCTCAGCACTCCACCCAGCTCACGGCCAAGCCGCCCCGTGAAGTCTCTTTGTATTTGTCATGCATGTCGGCGCCGGTATCGCGCATGGTGCGGATCACCCGGTCGAGGGAAATGAAGTGTTTGCCGTCGCCGCGCAGGGCCATTTGCGTGGCGTTGATTGCCTTCACCGCAGCGATGGCGTTGCGCTCGATGCACGGCACCTGCACGAGCCCGCCGACCGGGTCGCAGGTCAGGCCGAGGTTGTGTTCCAGGCCGATTTCGGCGGCGTTTTCCAGTTGCTCAGGCGTGGCGCCCAGCACATCGGCCAGACCCGCAGCGGCCATCGCACAAGCGGAGCCGACTTCGCCCTGGCAGCCCACTTCGGCGCCGGAGATCGAGGCGTTTTTCTTGCACAGGATGCCGACCGCTGCCGCACCCAGGAAGAACGCGACCACGTCATCGTCTGACGCGTCGGGATTGAATTTCATGTAGTAGTGCAGGACGGCCGGAATGATCCCGGCAGCACCGTTGGTCGGCGCGGTCACCATGCGCCCGCCGGCGGCGTTTTCTTCGTTGACGGCGAGGGCGAACAGGTTGACCCACTCCATCGCCGACAGGGTCGAACTGATGACGTTCGGCTTGCCGATTTCCAGCAGGCTGCGGTGCAGTTTCGCCGCACGACGCGGCACATTCAGACCGCCGGGCAGGACGCCTTCGTGACGCAGGCCTTGCTCGACGCATTCGCGCATCACCGACCAGATATGCAGCAGGCCCTGGCGGATCTCGGCGTCGCTGCGCCAGGCCCGTTCGTTGGCCATCATTAGTTCGGAAACCCGCAGGTTGTGCTGCTTGCACAGCGCCAGCAGTTCGACGGCGCTGGAGAATTCGTAAGGCAACTCGACGTCACCGGCCGGCGCCACACCCGATTCGGCTTCGGCCGCTTCGATGATGAAACCGCCGCCGACGGAGTAGTACGTTTGCTCGAACAGTTGGCCGGATGCTCCGAAGGCTGTCAGCGACATGGCGTTTGGGTGGTAGGGCAGGCTCTCGTCCAGCAGCAGGAGATCGTGCTGCCAGTTGAAGGCAATCGAGCGTTCACCGGCGAGGGACAGTTGGCCGGTCTCGCGCAGTTGCTGGATGCGTGGCTCGATGGTCGACGGATCGATGCTGTCCGGCCATTCGCCCATCAGGCCCATGACCGTCGCGCGGTCAGTGGCGTGGCCGACACCGGTGGCCGAAAGCGAACCGTACAAACGGATTTCCACCCGCTGAACATCGTTCAGCAAATGCTGCTCGATCAGGGCCTGGGCGAAGGTCGCGGCGGCGCGCATCGGGCCGACGGTGTGGGAACTGGACGGGCCGATGCCGACTTTGAATAGATCGAAAACACTGATAGCCATGCTAAACCCTTACAAGCAATGGAGTAGGAATCGCTGCCATTTTTTGTAGGACAAGCGCAATGTCGGCGATACTGCCTCCCTCGCTTCAACGTGACTAACGAAACTTCCTAAGTAAGCCTTTAGCAGGACTAAACAATGAGTCGTCAATTGCATGCCCAGACTTACGTCTGGCTGCAGGTGTTTTCCTGTGCCGCGCGGCACCTGTCATTCACCCGTTGTGCCGAAGAACTGCACATCACGCCGGGGGCGGTGAGTCAGCAAATCCGACAGCTGGAAGAGCGGCTGGGGTTTCGCCTGTTTCACCGCCGCGCGCGCGGTGTGGAGCTGAGCGCGGAAGGGCAGCGACTGGCGATCACGGTCAACGAGGCTTACGGCAGCATCGATGCGGAATTGCGTCGGCTGGATGCGGGGATGATCAGCGGGATTCTGCGGGTGCGTTCGATTCCGTCGTTCCTCAGCAAGTGGCTGACCCCGCGCCTGCCGCGCCTGCAACAGCGTTACCCGGACATCCAGTTGCGGTTGGTGGCCGAGGACAGCAGCGTGCCGTTGCATGAGGGGGATTTCGACCTGGCCATCGACCTGAACGACGGCAGCTATCCGGGACTGTTATCCACAGCCTTGCTCGACGAGCAGATTTTCCCGGTGTGCGCGCCGAACCTGTTGCGCGGACGCCCGCCGCTGCACGGGCCGGCGGATCTGGTGCATTTCCCGCTGTTGCACGACATCACCGCCTGGCGCGGCAGCTATGAATACGCGGAGTGGGAGTTTTATCTGAATGCCATCGGTTTCGAGGGCGCCGATGTGCGGCGCGGGCACACGTTCAATCGCAACCACCTGACCATCGAAGCGGCGATTGCCGGCATGGGCGTGGCGATTGCCCGGCGAACGTTGCTCAATGACGAGCTGGAGCGGGGGACGTTGATCGTGCCGTTCGGGATTTCGGTGCCCAATCACAAACGCTATGTATTGCTCTATGCGCCGGGGGCGTTGAGCCATCCGGGCGTGCGGGCGGTGCATGACTGGCTGGTGGAAGAGGCGGGGATTTTCCGCAGCCTGCACCCGTTGGGTGATGGCCAATTGTGAGCAGATTTTTCGGGGTGGCGGGGCGACCCAACTCCCGACCTTACCAGCGCTTTACTCGGTTGTCCGGCTTTTTTTGCGTATGAATATTTATCTTTTTTAAGGGGTTGAAATGTTCGTCCGGCGGGCCGATTGTTGTAATCAAGAGGTCACGAAATCCTGTTCCAGGCCTCTTGCGAGCTAGCTGAAATAAGGGATGAACTATGCAAATCCAAGTCAACAGCGACAACCATATTCAAAGCAGCAAACGACTGGAGGAGTGGGTACGCACCACAATTGAGAGCACGCTCGACCGTTATGAGGAAGACCTGACCCGTGTCGAAGTCCATCTGAGCGACGAGAACGGTGAAAAGCCGGGTCCCCATGACTTGCGCTGCCAACTGGAAGCGCGGCCGAAAGGCCATCAACCGATTTCCGTCACCCACAAAGCCGATTCGCTGGAACAGGCGATCGATGGTGCAGCCGAAAAACTGGAGCACGCGCTGGAGCACCTGTTTGGCAAACTGCGCGGCAAACCGCGAGCCGCTGTGGTGCCATTCACAAGCAAAGCCAATGACAAGCTATTGGCGGAAGAGTTTGACGAGAACGAACAGGCAGCGATCAACAGTTGATACGCTGATTTTCCAAGCCACCCAATGAGAAAGGGCCTGCAATTGCAGGCCCTTTCTGTTTTCAGCAGGGGTCAGAAAGCTACGGAGGTCTGCACGTATATCGTGCGCGGTTCACCGACATACTTGCCCTTGTTGTTGTCATCGAACGAACGGGTGAAGTACTGGGTGTTGAAGATGTTCTTCACCCCCACCGCGACGTTCAGGTCCGACAGCTGCGGGCCGAAGTCATAACCGGCACGGCTGCTGAACAGCATGTAGCCCGGGATCTTGCCGGTGCTGCCATCAGCGCTTTCTTTCGAGGTGTTGGCGTTGTCGGCGAACTGGTCGCTCTGGAAGCTGCTGTCCAGGTTCAGCTTCCACGGCCCGTCGGTGTAACCGACGCCGATCGTGCCTTTGTGTTTCGACGAGAACGGCACACGATTGCCCTTGTTCGGCCCGTCTTCGCGGATGGTCGCGTCAACATAAGCGTAAGTGGCGTAGACGTCGAAGCCGGCCAGCGCCGGGCTCAAGTCATCCAGCGCGTAATTGACGCTGGTCTCGATGCCCTGATGCCGGGTTTCGCCACGGGCGATCACCGAGTCGTTGGTCTGGTTGCTTTCGTACTGGTTGTCGAAGTTGATCAGGAACGCGCCGATCTCCGCTCGCAGTGCACCGTTGTCGTAGCGGGTGCCGACCTCCCAGGTGCGGGCCTTCTCCGGTTTCACTTCGCCGCTGCTGACGCGGTTGGGCATCTGACTGTATTGCACGCTGCCGAAGGAACCTTCGGTGTTGGCATACAGATTCCAGCTGTCGGTCAGGTGATACAGCACGTTCAACGCCGGCAGCGCGGTGTTGTAGTCGCCCTTGTATTTGACGTTGGTCAGGTTGTTGGTCTGCTGCGACTCGATCATCTCGTAGCGCACGCCCGGGGTGATCGTCCACTTGCCGATGTCGATCCGGTCATCAACGAAGAACGCATTCGCTTCGGTGCCGCCGCGAGTGTCGCGGTCATTGCGGCTGTTGGTGGTCGGATATTCATTGCTGGCGATCGGCGTGCGATAGCGCAATTCGTGGCCGGCTTCATTGATATAGCGATAGCCGACGCCGACTTCATGGCTGGTGGCGCCGAGGTCGAAGCCCTGGGCGAAGCGGGTTTCCAGACCGCGAACCCAATATTCGCGCGGTGACAGCGACAGGAACGTGCCCTGATCCAGATAACCGCTGCGCAGGGTCTTGGTGAAGAAGGTGTTGGCGGTGAACTCGCGGCGATCTTCCTGATAGCGATAGCCGAAATTGAACATCGTGCGACGGCCCCAGAACTGGTCCTTCGGCCGGGTCGACTGATACGGGTCGGCATCGTAGTCGGCGACATTCAGGCCGCCGGGCATGTCGGCCTTGCCTTCGTAATACTGGGCCATGGCGTTGAAACTGTTGGCCTCGTCGAGCTGGTATTTGCCCTTGAGGATCAGGTCGTCGATTTCCGTGTCGCTGTGCTCACGCCAGTCGCCACCGCGAGTGCCGGAATACAGCAACGCGCCGCCCAGACCATTGGCATTGGTGCCGCCGGCCAGCAGGTTGGCGCTGGTCTTGAAACCGTCATGGCTGGAAGAAGGACTGGTTTCAGTCTGGAAGCCGCCCTTGACGGTCGGCTCGTCCGGAATCGCCCGGGTCACGAAGTTGACCACGCCGCCGACGTTCTGCGGGCCGTAACGCACGGCACCGCCGCCACGCACCACGTCGACCGCATCCATGTTGCCCATGCTGATCGGCGCGAACGACAACTGCGGCTGACCGTAAGGCGCGAACGGCACGGGAATGCCGTCCATCAACACTGTCGAACGTGCGGCCAGGCGCGGGTTGAGACCGCGAATGCCGAAGTTCAGCGCCATGTCGTGGCTGCCGGTGCCGTTGTTTTCCGGGGCGTTGACGCCGGGAATGCGGTTGAGCACATCGCGGGCCTGGGTCGCGCCCTGGCGTTCGAACTCTTCGCGGCGGATCACGTCACGGGCACCGGGATGTTCGAAGACGTTGACCTGTGCGGCCTCACCCAACCAGTCGCCGACCACTTTCGAGGTGTCCAGCTCCAGTGCGTTGTCGTTCGACGGTTGCAGGCTGAAGGCATTTCCACCTTCGGCGCGAGCTTGCAGACCAGTGCCTTCGAGCAGTGCATTCAGACCTTGCTCCGCTGTGTAACTGCCTTCGAGGCCACGGCTTTGCACACCACTGGTAACCTGCGAGCCGAACGAAATCAGCACACCGGCTTCACGGCCGAACTGGTTGAGGGCGTTTTCCAGCGACGACGGGGCGATGTGGTAAGCCTTGGTTTCGGCAGCCAGCGCATGGGGCAGGGCGCTGAAGCTCAGGCTGGCGCCGAGGACGAGGTTGCGCAGGGTTCGGGCCAGCGGCGTGAGGCGGGTGGGTTGCATGGGGGACGGTCCTGAGAAGGTTGAATCAAGGGGGCTTTCCTTCTCTGTCACGCCAGATCTGAAAAACGGCTCATTTATTTTTGCAGGGGACGCGGAGCGTCCGGGGCTGCATTCCCACGCGGAGCGTGGGAACGATCAGGCTTTAGCTTCGACCGTCACCCAATAGCGAGTAAAACGCTTCACTTTCACCGGCAGGCTGATTTCCAGCAGATCGAGAATCCGCTCGCTGTCGTCCAGTGGATAAGTCCCTGAGATCAGCAAATCAGCGACTTTCGCATGGCAATTGAGCTGCCCGCGACGATAGCGACCCACTTCATCAAGGAAGTCGCCAAGACGCATGTGCGCCGCCACCAGCATGCCGTCGGCCCAGGCACCGCTGTTGGCGTCCAACGGTTTGGCGTCACTGATGGAGGTGGCGCTGAAACTCAGTTGTCGGGCGACCGGCAGCAACATCGGCGCGCGACCTTGGGCATTCAACTCGACCCGACCTTCAAACAGTGCGATCTGCGTGCGGTCGGCAAACTGCCGCACGTTTATTCGTGCGCCCTGGGTTTTCAGCACGCCTTGGGCGGTTTTTATTTCGAAGGATTGAGTAGCGGTTAGCAACATTTCGCCTTCGAGCAGACGGATCAAGCCGTCGCCCCGGACATCCGCCGCACTCGCGGTGTTGAGCTGCAACTGGCCGCCGGCGCCAAGCGATATTTTGCGGCGTTGACCAACCGGGCTGCGGTAATCGGCCAGCAGCGATGGCAACGGATTGTGCTCGCGCATCCCCCAGGTGACTGCCGAGCCGGCGCCGAAAATCAGCAACAACTTCAGCGCCTGACGACGGCTGCCGGACTTCGGCGCATTCAACGCGGCGTGGGCCAGTGGCGACGACAACCCGCGCAACCGCGAATTGACCCGCTGAATGTGATCCCACGCACGGCGATGTTCGCTGTGGGCGTCGATCCAATGTTGCCAGGCTTGTTGCTGGCGCGGGCTCAGTTGGCCCTGCTGCATTTCCAGCAACCAGTGCACCGCCTGTTCGGCGACCTGCGCGGAAAAATCCATCGGCGGATTCACAGGGCGAAGTAGCAGCGCATCGCCGCTTTATTCAGATGACGTTTGACCGTGGCCACGGAAATGCCCAGTTCGGCGGCGATCTGCGGATACGTCAGGCCATCGACCTGCGCCAGCAGAAATGCGCGTTTGACGGCGCGCGGCAGACCGTCGAGCAACTGATCCAGCTCCATCAGGGTTTGCAGGATGATGGCTTTCTCTTCTTCCGAAGGCGCAACCATTTCCGGCATCTGCGCGAGGGTGTCGAGGTAGGCGCGCTCCAGATCCTGGCGGCGGTAATGATTGAACAGCACACGCTTGGCCAGGGTGGTGAGGAATGCGCGCGGCTCGATGATCACCGGCGGCTCGCGGGCGGTCAGCACCCGGATGAAGGTGTCCTGAGCCAGATCGGCGGCGCTGTCCGGGCAGCCGAGTTTGCGCCGCAGCCAGCCGGTGAGCCAGCTGTGGTGGGCCTGATACAGCGATTCGACAGGATGGGCGGACGACAACGGCATTACTCCGGGCGCATGCGGGATGCGTTAGAGAACAAGAATGGTTCGCATTGTAGGGTTGCGAGTGCGCGCCGGCAATCAGACTCTTTTGCGTATGAGAATATTTATCATTAATATTGCTCGCCTGTCGTTCGGCGTGTTGGCCGGGCGTTAACCGTTTCAGGGTCGAAACATGAAAGCCAAACTCGCCGCTCTTCCCATGTCCTATCGTCTCGCCGTCACTTCGCGGGTGCTCGCGGCGGTGTTCGGCGGCTATCTGGTCGCGGCTTTGGCCAGTGTCACGCTGACCCTGTGGCTGCCGCTGAACCGCGCCGAAGCGGTGGTGACCGGCATGACCGTTTCGTTTCTGGTGTATCTGGTGGCGGTGCTCTGGTGTTTCGCCTGTCGCACGGCGTGGTCGGCGTGGGTCGGTTTGCTGGTGCCGAGCGTGATCCTGGCGACCGTTTCCGGGGCTGCGCGCGGTCTGGGGCTGGCATGAAAGAGGGCTTCCGTCAGGCGATGGCCTGGCTGCATACGTGGACCGGGCTGGTCTTCGGCTGGCTGTTGTTCGCGATTTTCCTGACCGGGACCCTGGCCTATTTCAAGGATGAAACCACTCACTGGATGCAACCGGAAATCCACGCCCATCCATTGAATGCCGAAAAAAGCCTGACGCTGGCCCAGCAGTATCTGCAACAAAATGCCCCCGACGCTTCGCGCTGGATCATTGGCCTGCCCGACGCCCGCGATCCCGGTCTGAGCGTGGGCTGGCAGCAGACGCCAGCCAATCCGGGCGAGCGCGGCGCATTCACCCGCAAGACCCTCGATGCGCAAACCGGTGCCGAAGCGCAGCCCCGGAAAAGCATGGGCGGCGAGTTTTTTTACCGCTTCCATTTCCAGCTGCAAATGCCTTATCCGTGGGGCCGCTGGCTCTCGACCCTTGCCGCGATGGTGATGTTCGTCGCGCTGATCACCGGGATCATCACCCACAAGAAAATCTTCAAGGACTTCTTCACCTTCCGCCCGCGCAAGGGCCAGCGTTCGTGGCTCGACGGGCATAACGCGGTGGGTGTGCTGGTGCTGCCGTTTCATCTGATGATCACCTACAGCAGCCTGGTGATCTTCATGTCGATGGTGATGCCGGCGAGCATTCTGGCTTCGTACGGCAACAACGTCCGGGCGTTTTACGACGAGGTTTTTCCCGAATCCAGCATTCCTGAACGTGCCAATCAACCGGCGACACTGGCACCGCTGGCGCCCCTGTTGCTGGCGGCCAGCGAGCAATGGTCGGGCGGGCGCGTCGGGCGTATCAGCGTGAACAATCCGGGCGACGCCAACGCCTCGGTGGTGATGTCCCGCGCGGGCTCCGACCGTGTGGTGAATTCCGACAGCGCCCTGACCTTCAGCGGTGTCAGCGGGCAAGTCATCGGTACAACGCCCGATCAGCCTATGGCGATGGCGGTTGCTGGCAGTTTCTACGGTTTGCACATGGGCCACTTTGCCGGGCCGGTGCTGCGTTGGCTGTATTTCATCTGCGGTCTGGCGGGCACGGCGATGATCGGCACCGGGCTGGTGATCTGGCTCGGCAAGCGTCAGCTCAAACACGCCAAGACCGGTGTGATGCCTTTCGAATTGCGGCTGGTTGAAGTGCTGAACATTGCCAGCATGGCCGGACTGGTGGCAGCGGTCGCCGTGTTCTTCTGGGCCAATCGTCTGCTGCCGGTGAGTCTGGCAGGACGTGACGACTGGGAAGTGAACGCGTTTTTCATCGCTTGGGGCTTGAGCGTGGTGCACGCCATGTTGCGGCCGGGACGCAAAGCCTGGGTCGAACAGTTGTCGCTGGGGGCTGCACTGTTTGTCGCAGTGCCGCTTCTTAACGGTTTGACCTCCCCGTATCACCTCGGCGTGACAGTGCCCGAAGGCGACTGGGCCCTGGCCGGTTTCGACTTGACGTGTCTGGGTAGCGGCCTATTCCTCGCCTGGGCCGCCCGGAAAATGCAGCGCGCCGGGCTCACCGTCAACGTGAAAAAACCAGCCCGCGAAAAGGCCCGGCCGATCACCCTTGAGCAAGGGACGAACTGAATGCTGCTGGCGCTATTGCTCTGCTATTCCGCATTCACGGCTCTGTGCCTGGCGATGCCTCGGCATCACGAGGAACTGCTGGGCCACAAACCTTCGGCTCGCCGTCGGCAGGGTCTGAAACTCGCAGGCTGGCTGTTGCTGGGGCTGTCGCTCTGGGCGGCGGTTTCCATGAAAGGCTGGAGCTTCGGCCTGGTCGACTGGTGCGCGGTGTTGATGCTCAGCGCGCTGACTCTGGTGCTGCTGTTGCCCTATCGCCCACGCCTGGCATTGACCATGGCCGGACTGAGCCTGCTCGCCAGTCCGGTCGCTGCGTGGGCCTTGAACTGACATGTTGATCGGCCATCCTCCCGAGCATCGCGACGGCGAACCCCATGGCGCCCGTGCGCATTTTCTTCAGGTGTTCCTGTCCCAGCGTTCGCAGATGGAAGCGCTGGTGAGCCGGCGCGTCGGTTGCCGGGCGACGGCGGCGGATCTGGTGCAGGATCTGTTCCTGCGGTTCTGGCGTCGGCCGCTGGTGCAGGTCGAAGAACTCAGCACTTATCTGTTGCGCTGCGCCGGCAATATCGCCATCGATCATTTGCGCAGCGAAGGCGCGCGGGTGCGGGTCAACGAAGGCTGGCAACCGGACGAGCCGGACAGCAGCGCCAGCGAACCGCAGGCGGCGCTCGAAGCGGGCAACGATTTGCGCCATGTCGAAGCGGCGTTGCGAGCGCTGCCCGAGCGCACACGGCAGATTTTTTTGCTCAATCGCATCCACGGGCGCAAGTACGCCGAGATCGCCAAAGCCATGGGCCTGTCCCAAAGCGCCGTGGAAAAACATATGATGCGCGCCCTCGAGGCCTGCAAGGCCAGCCTGCGCGAACCCGCGCCACGCCTGCCAGGGAAAGCACCGTGAACAACACCGACCGCGTCATCCCGACGCCCGCTCAGGAACAGGCCGCTTTCGCCTGGCTGAGCCTGCTGCACGACCGCCCGAGCACCGGTGATCAACTGACGTTCAGTCAATGGCTGCACGCTGACCCGGCCCACGCCGAGGCCTACGCCCAGGCGCAAGTGGTGTGGGAATTGAGCGAAGGGCCGGCGCGCACCTTGGCCGACGAAGACGCGCTGGCGTTGCAGGGATTGCTCAATGCGATGGACCGGCCGCGTCGTCCACAGATCCGGCGTTGGGCCGGCGCGCTGGCGATGGCGGCCTGCCTGTTGTTGATGATCAGCCTCGGCAGTGGTTGGCAGCCGCAGCGCTGGATCGATGATCTGGGCGCCGATTACGTGTCGGCCCCGGGCGAGATCCGCACCGTGACACTTGCCGATCAGTCGCAGGTGACGCTGGACGCCGACAGCGCCATCGCCGTGGATTTCAGTCACGGCGAGCGACATGTGCAATTGCGCCGAGGCGCCGGATTTTTCAGCGTGACTCACACGGGCGATCCTTTTGTGGTCGAGGCCGAGAAGGGGCAGGCGCGGGTGCTCGGCACTCAGTTCGAAGTGCGCCTGCAACCTCATGGCGCACAAGTCACCGTGTTGTCCGGGCGCGTTGGCGTGACGGCGGCGCGTGATGCCAAGCAGCAGATTCTCACCGCCGGCCAGCAAGTGGCGTACGGCGCAGGCACTGCGGAAAAACTGCATGCCGTGGACAGCGAAGCGCAACTGGCGTGGCGCCAGGGCTGGCTGACTTACTACAAGTCGACACTGGCCGATGTGGTGCAGGATCTGCGGCGTTATTACCCGGGACGGATCGTGTTGCTCAACGACGAACTGGGCGCGCGCAAGGTCAGTGGCAGCTTTCCGAGCAAGGATCTGCAAGCGGTGTTGAATTCCCTGCAAGGGGTGTTGGGATTCGAGCAGCATCAGGTCTTGGGCAAACTGATCATCCTGCGCTGAAAATATTTTCAACTTTGTGGTGAGGTAAACCCGGACGCCATCCGTGTAGTGACTGAAACTGCGAGTCATTCGCATCCGTTGCGGTTCTACACAGGTCATGAGCAATGAAGTCCAGGGCAAAATCGGGTTCGGTCAAACAGTGGTTAGGCGTTTCGGCCTTGAGTTTTTCGGCATTGGCCCTGTTGCCGATGAGCGTGGCGCTGGCCGCTGAATCCGTCAGCAGTCAGCCACAAAAGCAGTTCAGTTTTTCCCTGGCCGCCAAGCCGTTGCCTCAGGCCCTGAGCGACTTCAGCCGCGTCACCGGGCAGAGCGTGGTCTACACCGATGAAGCGCCTTACGGCCTGACCGCACCTGCGATCAACGGCCAGATGAGTGCCGAGCAAGCGCTGCAACGTCTGCTCACCGGCTCCGGCCTGACCTTCCGCCGCACCGACAGCCACACCCTGGCGCTAGAACCGCAACCGACTGCAGGCGCTCTGAACCTCGGCGCGACCACCATCACTTCGGTGGTCAACCAGCCGATGAGTTACCAGCCACCGGAAACCAGTTCGGTGATGCGCTCCTCCGCTTCGCTTCAGGAAATCCCCCAGACCGTCAACGTGATTCCGGCCCAGGTCATTCGCGATCAGGCACCGCGTAATCTCGATGACGCATTGGCCAACGTCAGCGGCATTACCCAGGGCAACACCTTGGGCAGCACCCAGGATTCGGTGATGACCCGCGGCTTCGGCGACAACCGCAACGGCTCCATCATGCGTGACGGCATGCCGGTGGTGCAGGGCCGTGGCATGAACGCGACCGTGGATCGTGTCGAAGTGCTCAAAGGCCCGGCCTCGCTGTTGTACGGGATTCAGGACCCGGGTGGCGTGGTCAACATGGTCAGCAAGAAGCCCGAACTGACCCAGTACAACGCGCTGACCCTGCGCGGTTCGACTTACGGCGACGGCAAGAATGGCAGCGGCGGCTCGTTCGACAGCACCGGTGCGCTGGGGGATTCCGGCCTCGCGTATCGCATGGTGCTGGACCACGAAGACGAAGATTACTGGCGCAACTTCGGCACTCATCGCGAAACCCTGATCGCGCCGTCGCTGGCCTGGTATGGCGAGCGCACCAAGCTGCTGTTCGCTTACGAGCATCGCGAATTCCTGACCCCATTCGATCGTGGAACCCTGATCGATCCTCGCACCAACCATCCGCTGGACATCTCGCGCAACGAGCGTCTCGACGAGAAATTCAACGACATGGAAGGGCGCTCGGACCTCTATCACTTCGAGGCCGACCATGAACTCAACGATGACTGGAAAGCCCATTTCGGCTACAGCTGGAACCGCGAAACCTACGATGCCAGCCAGGTCCGCGTAACCGCGATCGACACCAAAAAAGGCACCCTGACCCGCAGCATGGACGGCACCCAGGGCGCGATCAGCACCGACCGTTTCACCACCGCCAGCCTCGAAGGCAAGGTCAACGTGCTGGGCATGCAGCATGATGTGGTGTTCGGCGTCGACGACGAGTACCGCAAGATCTACCGCGCCGACCTGATCCGCCAGAAAAGCCTGAGCACCTTCAGCTACGTCAACCCGGTCTACGGCCGCGAAGTCGAAGGCACCACGGTCAGCGCCGCCGATAGTGCGCAGACCGACGAACTGCGCAGCGATTCGGTATTCCTGCAGGACTCGATCCACCTCAATGACCAGTGGATTCTGGTGGCCGGCGGGCGGTTCCAGGAGTACGACCAGTACGCCGGCAAAGGCGTACCGTTCAAGGCCAACACCGACAGCAACGGCCAGAAGTGGGTACCGCGCGCCGGTCTGGTGTATCGCTACACCGACGCGTTGTCGTTCTACGGCAGCTACACCGAATCGTTCAAACCCAACTCGACCATCGCCCCGCTCAGCGGCAGCAGCACCGTGCTCGACGGCAGCATCGCGCCGGAAGAGGCCAAGTCCTGGGAGCTGGGCGCACGCCTCGACATTCCGGGGCGTGTTACCGGCAACATCGCGCTGTTCGACATCAAGAAACGCAACGTGCTGGTGGCCAACGCCGAAGGCCCGACCACGATCTACAGCGCCGCCGGCGAAGTGCGTTCCCGTGGTCTGGAAGTCGATCTGACCGGCCAGCTCAGCGACCGCTGGAGCATGATCGGCAGCTACGCCTACACCGACGCCGAGGTCACGGAAGATCCGGACTACAAAGGCAACAAGCTGCAGAACGTGGCGAAGAATACCGGCTCGTTGTCGGCGGTCTACGACTTCGGCAGCGTGGTCGGCGGCGATCAACTTCGGGTCGGCGCCGGCGCGCGGTATGTCGGTGAACGAGCGGGTAACGCGGTGAATGATTTCGATCTGCCGAGCTACACCGTGGCCGATGCGTTTGCCACTTACGACACCAAGGTTGAAGGGCAGAAGGTCAAGTTCCAGCTCAACGTGAAGAACCTGTTCGACCGCACTTACTACACCTCGGCGGCGAGCCGGTTCTTCGTGTCGATGGGCGATTCGCGGCAGATTTCGTTGTCGAGCACGCTGGAGTTCTGATCAGCGTAAAAACGCCTGGCGATACTCGCCGGGCGTTCCCCCCAGCACTTGGCGAAAGCGGTTGGTGAAGTGGCTGGCACTGGCAAATCCGCACGCCAGGGCAATCTCCCCCAACGGCAACGCCGTGCCCCGCAACAATTCCCGCGCCCGGCTCAAACGCCGTGCCAGCACATATTGATGCGGCGGCAGACCGAAGCTCACCCGGAACATCCGCGCAAAGTGGTATTCCGACAACGCACACAACCCGGCCAGTTGCCCGAGGCTGATCGGCTCGGCCAATTGGCTGTCGATGAACTCCACCAGTTGCCGGCGCTGGTGCGGTGCCAATCCACCTTTCAGACGCAAGCCCTGACGCACGCCGACCTGGCTCAACAGGGTATGGCTGATCAATTCGTGGGCCAAGCTGCTGGTCAGCAAGCGCTCGGCAGGCTCGTCCCAGTTCAAGGTCAGTAGCTGGCGAAACCGTTGGGCCTGTTGCGGGTCTTCCAGAAAGGTCTGTTCGCGCAGCTGCATTTCCCGAGGCTCGCGATCCAGCAGCGTGACGCAACCCAAGGCAAATTGTTCGGCGCTGAAATACAGGTGGGCCAGACGAATATCACCGTTGATGACCCAGCCTGATTCGTGGTCGGCCGGCAGGATGCACAACTTGTCCGGGCCGCCCTTGTGGCCGGGTTCGCCACGGCGGAAGGTGCCGGTGCCGCCGGCGATGTAGCAGGAGAGGGTGTGATGGCTCGGCGCTTCGTATTCCTGGGCGTCATGGTGATTGGTCCACAAAGCTGCAGACAGGCCGTCACCCAACTCGGCGCTGTGCACAAGGCGTGCATTGGGCGAATTGTTGAGGGCTTGGAAGACTTGCAGGGTATCGATGGCGGCCATGATCGGTTCTCTTCAACGCCTTGCATCCTACTCCGTAGATTTCGCGCTGCCAGCCTGCGCGCCGACAAAAGCGCAAGTTTATGCAAGCGAGGGCCGAGGGTGCAGGCGGACACTGAAAACCAATCAAGGAGTGTCTGTCATGAACCTGTCGTTGTATTTGTTGACCGTGCTGATCTGGGGCACCACCTGGATCGCCTTGAAATGGCAACTGGGCGTGGTGGCGATTCCGGTGTCGATCGTTTATCGCTTCGGTCTTGCGGCGCTGGTGTTGTTTGCGTTGTTGCTGCTCAGCCGTCGCCTGCAACCGATGAACCGGCGCGGGCATCTGATCTGCGTGGCGCAGGGGTTGTGCCTGTTCTGCGTCAACTTCATGTGTTTCCTGACTGCCAGTCAGTGGATCCCCAGCGGTCTGGTGGCGGTGGTGTTTTCCACTGCAACGTTGTGGAACGCGCTGAATGCACGGGTGTTCTTTGGTCAACGCATCGCGCGCAATGTGCTGATGGGCGCGGCGCTGGGGCTTGGCGGTCTGGGCCTGTTGTTCTGGCCGGAGCTGGCCGGGCATCACGCCAGTCCGCAAACCCTGCTCGGACTTGGCCTGGCACTCTGCGGCACCTTGTGTTTTTCGGCGGGCAACATGCTCTCGAGCCTGCAACAGAAGGCCGGCCTCAAGCCGCTGACCACCAATGCGTGGGGCATGGCTTACGGTGCGGCGATGCTGTCGGTGTGGTGCCTGGTCAAAGGTATTCCGTTCGAGATGGAATGGACGTCACGTTACATCGGCGCGCTGCTGTATCTGGTCATCCCCGGTTCGGTGATCGGCTTCACCGCGTACCTGACGCTGGTCGGCCGTATGGGGCCGGAGCGCGCGGCTTATTGCACAGTGCTGTTCCCGGTGGTGGCGCTGAACGTATCGGCCTTTGCCGAAGGCTATCAATGGACAGCGCCGGCGCTGGCGGGGCTTGTGCTTGTGATGCTGGGCAATGTGTTGGTATTTCGTAAACCTAAACCCGTTATTGAAATGATCGCTAAACCCGCACATTGAATACTCAATTGTCGATTTTCATGACCAGGAATATAAGTGCCGGGAGCAGAAAGTCGACAATACTTTGTGCCCAGGACATGGCGTTCCATTCTTTTGACTGGTCCATGTCGAACCATTCATTGCCTACGACTTGCAGGCAGAAATAATAAACAAACAGTGCTACCAGAAAACCCAGTACGGCGTATTTCTTGGCTTCGTGAAATTGCTGTTCCGATGAATTTATGTTTTTGGCAAGTTGATAGCCACCTAGCAGGCAGGCAGAAGTAAAAATCGTCTCGAGTGTCATGATCATCCAGTAGATCCGGTGATGCATGATTTCCGAGTTGATGGAGCGATATGTCAAATGACTGCCTGTCGTGTCCATGCTGAGGATATGGCCAAGGTAGATATAGTTGGAGTTGTAGTCGGTTGCATTGCTGTAAACGATCAGTGTGCCCAAAACACCCACCATGAGAACTATTGCTACTTTGCTTCTTCGAATCAATTGAGCTGTTGTCAGATTCGTCATTTGTTTTCTCCGTCAATTAAACCTGTCTCTTGGCAGGTTGTGACGGGATTCTATAGCTCGCGGAAGATAAACGGGCAAAGAGTCATTTTCAATTTGTGTAGCTTTTGAATGTGTCGCAATTAATTTGCTTGTTGGGTCGCTTATATAAACAACTAAGGCTGGACAAACTTGTGTCCAGCCTTAGTTGTATTCAGTCTTTCCAGACTTGCGGATTGACCAGATCCTGCGGGCGCTCGCCGAGCAGGGCGCTGCGCAAGTTGGCCAGCGCACGGTTGGCCATGGCTTCGCGGGTTTCATTCGTAGCCGAGCCGATGTGCGGCAAAGTCACGGCGTTTTTCAGCTGAAACAGCGGAGATTCGCTCAGCGGTTCTTTTTCGTAGACGTCGAGGCCGGCGCCGCGAATACGGTTGTTCTGCAACGCTTCGATCAGGGCCGGCTCATCGACCACCGGGCCACGGGAGATGTTCACCAGAATGGCGTCCGGCTTCATCAGTGCCAGTTCGCGGTGGCTGATCAGGTGGCGGGTCTTTTCGCTGAGCGGTACTACCAGGCAGACGAAATCGGCTTCGACCAGCAGTTGGTCAAGGCTGCGGAACTGTGCACCGAGTTCCTGTTCCAGTTCGGTCTTGCGGCTGTTGCCGCTGTAGAGAATCGGCATGTTGAAGCCGAAGCGTCCGCGGCGGGCGACGGCGGCGCCGATGTTGCCCATGCCGACGATGCCCAGGGTCTTGCCGTGTACGTCGCAACCGAACAGTGGTGCGCCGACGCTGGCCTGCCATTGGCCGGCCTTGGTCCAGGCGTCCAGTTCGGCCACGCGGCGGGCGCTACTCATGATCAGGGCGAAGGCCAGGTCAGCGGTGCTTTCGGTGAGGACGTCCGGGGTGTTGGTGAGCATGATCCCGCGTTCGTTGAAGTAGGCGAGGTCGTAGTTGTCGTAGCCGACGGAGACGCTGGAGACGACTTCAAGTTTTGCGGCGTTTTCCAGTTGGGCCTTGCCGAGTTTGCGACCGACGCCGATCAGGCCGTGGGCGTGGGGCAGGGCTTCGTTGAACTGGGCGTTGATATCGCCGTTCTTCGGGTTGGGGACGATGACGTCGAAGTCCTGTTGCAGGCGTTCGATCATGGGCGGGGTGATGCGGCTGAAGGCCAGGACTGTTTTTTTCATTGGCATTTGGCTCGGGCTTGGCGGCTGGTGTGATGCCAAGCAAGCTAACATTTCTGTTTTGGGTTGTCTTGGCGGCCTTTGGGCCGACCAGGTTCTAGGGGTTTTGGGTGAATATCCGTTGCTTCGGTTGCTGCCGCTGACGGTTTCGCCCTTACGGCGAGTCCCTTTGGCAAACGCCCCAAAGGAACCAAAGGTCTGGGCCCCGGCGTTCGGCACCTCGCTTTGGCTCGGTGTTCCTTCGTTCCGGGATTCATCCGGGTGCATCGCCTACGGTTTGCTTCGCTGCACCTCCTCTCGATGTGTTTGGCTTCGCCAAACGGCGCTGCGCGCCCACCCCCGGATGAATCCCTCCACTCAGCCGGCCGATGGGGCCGGCACGTCAAGAGCGCTACTTGAGCTAACGCTCATTGTGTTGAGTGGTCATTTGGAGGTTGTTGGGGTTTGGATGCAACATCTGACTCTATTCAATGCGTGCTTTGAGTTTCTGGTGTCAGTGTTATCTGACGCCAGTTTTGTCTGCAGCGTTATTTGTCTTCTACCAGTCCGGCCACATTAATTTCTCCACTTGCCGTATACACTGGCTGACCTTCATAGGCTTTGAACTCAATAGCAAAAGTCGCCTTGAGAATCCCCGAGGTCAAACTGAATTCAGTTATATCGATGTGGCCAGACGAGGGGTCTGAAAGGTAAGTCAATCCCCTCCAGTCATTGTCTTGATCGACATCGGTGCGATTCCAGACAACAGGTGGTTCCGGGCTGCCAGCGCTCCCGAACAAGTACATTCCCGGCTTGAGGTCATCTTGCAAAGTCAGATTCAAGCCGGTTTGGGTTCCCAACTTATCGACCGCCTGGACGCTGTGCAGAACAACTTTTTTGTTGCCATGGGCAAAAAAACGGGGAGTTCCTGAATAGTTTGGGTAGGCGTAGCCATTGCCAATGGTGGCGGTCACAGTGCCACTGCCTGACTCGGGTATTTGCTTGGTCATACTCTGATCCCTCAAGGAAAAAGTTGATGTGCCAGGCAAGTCTTCTCTCTCGAGCAACAGCGGTCTACTGTCAGATCTGACAGGTGAGCCTTCAAACCTTAGATTGCTTGGCTATTGTCAAATTCGTTCAGGCAATCTTTTGCTTGTAAGCCGTTGCATCACTTCAATTTGCCACCCTGACTCCCGCCAGACTCCCACTCATCTCATAAGCCGCCAACTCGGCCTGATGCCCCGCCAATATCTCCGGCAACGACCCACGCAGGTATTCAACCCAGGTCTTGATCTTCGCATCCAGATACTGCCGCGACGGGTAGATCGCGTACAGGTTCAGTTCCTGCGAGCGGTAATTCGGCATCACCCGCATCAGCGAGCCGTTGCGCAAGCCTTCAATCGCGGCGTACACCGGCAACACGCCGACGCCCATCCCACTGGTGATCGCGCTTTTCATCGCGTCGGCGGAGTTCACCAGGAAGGGGGAGCTGTTGATGGTGACCATTTCCTGGCCATCAGGGCCGTCGAAGGCCCATTTTTCCAGGGGGATCACCGGGCTCACCAGGCGCAGGCAGGCGTGGTTCAGCAGGTCGCTGGGTTTTTGTGCGCAGCCGTTGGCTTTCACGTAGGCCGGGGAGGCGCAGACGATGCTGTAGGTTATGCCCAGGCGTTGCGAGACGAAGCCCGAGTCCGGCAGTTCGCGGGCCAGGACGATGGACACGTCGTAGCCTTCGTCGAGCAGGTCCGGCACGCGGTTGGCCATGGTCAGGTCGAAGGTCACGTCCGGGTGGGTCTTGCGGTAGCGGGCGATGGCGTCGATCACGAAGTGCTGGCCGATGCCGGTCATGGTGTGCACTTTCAACTGTCCGGCCGGGCGGGCGTGGGCTTCGCTGGCTTCGGCTTCGGCCTCTTCGACGTAGGCGAGGATCTGCTCGCAGCGCAGCAGGTAGCGCTTGCCGGCTTCGGTGAGCGCGATGCGGCGTGTCGTGCGGTTGAGCAGGCGGGTTTGCAGGTGGGCCTCAAGGTTGGAGACCGCGCGCGAGACGTTGGCGGTGGTGGTGTCGAGTTGCACGGCGGCGGCGGTGAAGCTGCCGGCTTCGGCCACACAACTGAAGGCGCGCATGTTTTGCAAAGTGTCCATGGGGTGCTCTCAAGGGAGATGGCAAATTGTGACACGAAGTTTCAGGGGCTGAGACCCCCGACCAAGGGATTATCTCGTTAACGGTAACAAAGATTCACAGGATTCCCAGCTTATCGCCGTAATGGCGCCCCCCTAGAATTGCGCCCACCTCGAAACATCTCCCACCTCAGGAATTCGCAGCAGTGCCGCGTCGCATCAACAGAGCGCTTTTGCCGCTCAGTGTTCTGGCTCTTTCGTTAGGTCTCGGCGGCTGCATTGGAACCGGAGGGATTGCCCCGCAGGGCAAGGCTCTGGAGGCCAATGAACTGGCCACCGACGAGGCCATCGCCCACGCCGCCCGTGACGCAAACTGGCCCACCGCCCAATGGTGGCAAGCCTATGGCGACCTGCAACTCAATCATTGGATCGACCTTGCCGTGCAAGGCAGCCCGACCATGGCCATGGCTGCCGCGCGAGTGCGTCAGGCCCGGTCCATGGCCGGTGTCGCCGAAGCCGCCGAGTCGTTGCAGATCAATGGCGAGTCGACCCTCAAGCGTCACAACTGGCCGACCGACCAGTTCTACGGTCCCGGTGAGCTGGCCAACAGCACCACCTGGGACAACAACGCCGCGCTGGGTTTCAGTTACGCCCTCGACCTCTGGGGCCGTGAAAGCAACAGCACCGAGCGGGCCGTCGATCTGGCGCACATGAGCGCTGCCGAGGCGCGTCAGGCGCAGCTCGAATTGCAGAACAACATCGTGCGCGCCTACATCGAGTTGTCGCTGCACTACGCGCAGCGCGACATCGTGGCGGCGACGCTCAAGCAGCAACAGCAGATTCTCGAGCTGGCGCAGAAACGCCTGAACGGCGGGATCGGTACGCACTTCGAGGTCAGTCAGGCTGAAACCCCGCTGCCGGAAACCCATCGGCAACTGGATGCACTGGACGAAGAGATCGCCCTGAGCCGCAACCAGATCGCGGCATTGGCCGGCAAAGGCCCGGGCGCTGGCGCGCAGTTGCAGCGTCCGACCCTGTCATTGGGCGCGGCACTGAAGCTGCCTTCGGCATTGCCCGCCGAACTGCTCGGCCAGCGTCCGGACGTGGTCGCCAGTCGCTGGCAAGTGGCGGCGCAGGCGCGCGGGATAGAAGTCGCGCATGCCGGGTTCTATCCCAACGTCGATCTGGTTGGCAGCCTCGGCTACATGGCCACTGGCGGTGGGGCGCTGGAGTTCCTGACCGGCAAGAAGCTCAACTACAACGTCGGGCCGGCGATCTCGCTGCCGATCTTCGACGGCGGGCGACTGCGCGCCGAACTCGGTGAAGCCTCGGCGGGTTATGACATTGCCATCGCGCATTACAACCAGACCCTGGTCAATGCGCTGAAGAACATCTCGGACCAGTTGATCCGCCGCGAGTCGATGGACAAGCAGCAGACGTTCGCCGCCGAATCCGTGGCTACCGCGCAGAAGACTTACGACATCGCGATGATCGCCTACCAGCGCGGCCTCACCGATTACCTCAACGTGCTCAACGCCCAGACCCTGCTGTTCAAGCAGCAGCAGGTCGAGCAGCAGGTGCAGGCGGCGCGCTTGAGTGCCCATGCGGAACTGGTGACGGCATTGGGTGGCGGTCTTGGTGCGGGTAAAGACGTACCGACTTTTGAGCAGACCGCCGCCCCGAAAACCCCGGCCCTTCTTCAAGCCCTCGACCACTGAGCAAGCCTTAATGACTCCCTTGCCCGCACCTTTGCGCTGGCTCTACTCCCTGGAATGGCGCCGGGGTTTCTTCGACTGGGCGCGCAGCGACGGCGTGACCTGGGTCTATATCTTCAAGGTGTTGATCGCCGCGTTCCTGACCCTGTGGCTGGCAATGCGCCTGGAACTGCCGCAACCGCGCACGGCGATGATCACCGTGTTCATCGTCATGCAGCCGCAGAGCGGCCAGGTGTTCGCCAAGAGTTTCTATCGCTTCCTCGGCACCCTGGCCGGGTCGGCGATGATGGTCACGCTGATTTCCCTGTTCGCCCAGAACACCGAATTGTTCCTCGGTTCGCTGGCGATCTGGGTCGGCATCTGCTCGGCCGGCGCCGCCCGCTGCCGCAACTTCCGCGCCTACGGTTTTGTGCTGGCCGGCTACACCGCCGCGATGGTCGGTTTGCCGGCGCTCGCCCATCCTGACGGTGCGTTCATGGCGGCGGTGTGGCGGGTGCTGGAAATTTCGCTGGGGATTCTCTGCTCGACCCTGGTCAGTGCCGCGATCCTGCCGCAAACCGCCAGCGCGGCGATGCGCAACGCCTTGTATCAGCGCTTCGGTGTGTTCGCCCTGTTCGTCACCGATGGCCTGCGCGGGCGCAGCAAACCGGAGTCGTTCGAGGCCAGCAACGTGCGTTTCATCGCCGAAGCGGTGGGGCTGGAAGGACTGCGCAGCGTGACCGTGTTCGAAGACCCGCACATGCGTCGGCGCAACGGTCGACTCAGTCGCCTGAACAGCGAATTCATGGGCATCACCACCCGTTTCAACGCCTTGCACCAGTTGCTCGAACGCCTGCGCCGCAACGGCGCCGACCATGTGGAAGCGGCAATCAAACCGGGTCTGCAGGACTTGGCCGAAGTGCTCGACGGTTTCAGCGGCCGCGCCCTGACCAGCCCGGATGCGGCGCGTCTGGTGCTGGCGCTCGCGGCCTACAAGGAAGGCTTGCCGGCGCGGGTGCGCAGCCTGCGGGCGATCTTCCAGGAGAGCGAGCCGAGCGACGCCGAGCAGCTGGATTTCCACACTGCATACGAGCTGCTTTATCGCTTCGTCGATGACCTGCACAGTTATGCACAGACCCACGCCTCGCTGGCCGATCACAGCCACGAACGCGAGCGCTGGAACGAACCGTTCACCCCGCAAACCAGCTGGTGGGCAGCAGCGGCTTCGGGGATTCGTGCCGCATTCATTCTGGTCGTGCTCGGCAGTTACTGGGTCGCCACCGCGTGGCCGAGTGGCGCGACCATGACCCTGATCGCCGCCGCCACTGTTGGCCTGTCGGCGGCGACACCGAACCCGAAACGCATGGCGTTCCAGATGGCGTGCGGCACGTTCCTCGGGGCGCTGATCGGCTTCGTCGAGATGTTTTTCATCTTCCCGTGGATCGACGGTTTTCCGTTGTTGTGCGTGATGCTCGCGCCGGTGATCGTGCTCGGTTCGTTCCTCGCTTCGCGGCCGCAATACGCCGGCGTCGGCCTCGGTCTGTTGATCTTCTTCAGCACCGGTTCGGTGCCGGACAACCTGACGATCTACAACCCCTACACCTTCATCAACGATTACATCGCGATGGTCATGGGCATGCTGGTCTGCGCAGCAGCGGGGGCGATCATTCTGCCGCCGAACAGCCGCTGGTTGTGGCAGCGCCTGGAGCAGGACCTGCGCGGGCAAGTAGTGTACGCGATCAGCGGCAAACTCAAGGGCCTGGCGTCGAGCTTCGAAAGCCGTACCCGCGACTTGATGCATCAGGCTTATGGTCTGGCGGCCGGTCAGCCGCTGGTGCAGAAAAACCTGTTGCGCTGGATGTTCGTGGTGCTGGAAGTCGGCCACGCGATCATCGAGTTGCGCAAGGAGCAGGCGATCCTGCCAGTGCATCCGGCGTATGCCGAATCCCAGCCGTGGCGCCAGGCAATCCGGGTCATGGGGCGCTCGCTGGTGCGGCTGTTCCTGCAACCGAATTCGAGCAATCTGGAACGCGCACTGGTGGCGGTCGATCACGCGATCAGTCGGGTCGCCGCCACTGACGAGCCGTTCGCACCGCACTTCGATACCTCGGCCCTGCGTCGGGTGAAAAGCTACCTGCACTTCATCCGCACCTCGTTGCTCGACCCGCAATCGCCACTCGCTGCCTACGCCATCGCCAAGCCCGAAGGACTTGCCCATGCCTCGTGAAATCGCCTTCCACGGCGTGTACATGCCGACCATGACCCTGATGTTTTTCGTCGCTGCGGCACTGGCCTGGGCGCTGGACCGGTTCCTCTCGGGGTTCGATCTGTATCGCTTCTTCTGGCACCCGGCGCTGCTGCGCCTGAGTCTGTTTACCTGTCTGTTCGGCGCCATGGCGCTGACTGTCTACCGTTGAGAACGTTCTGATGAAAAAGTTTTTCAGCCTGCTCGCGACCCTGCTGGTGCTGGCCCTGGCGTTGTGGATCGGCCGCACGTTGTGGGAGCACTACATGAACACCCCGTGGACCCGCGACGGCCGGGTGCGCGCCGACATCATCAACGTCGCCGCCGACGTCACCGGTGAAGTGGTCGACGTGCCGGTGCGCGACAACCAGTTGGTGAAAAAAGGCGATCTGCTGATGCAGATCGACCCCGAGCACTACCGCCTCGCGGTGAAACAGGCGCAGTCGCTGGTGGCTTCACGCAAGGCCACGTGGGAGATGCGCAGGGTCAACGCCCATCGCCGCGCCGACATGGACGCATTGGTGATCTCCAAGGAAAACCGCGACGACGCCAGCAACATCGCCGACTCCGCACTGGCCGATTACCAACAGGCCCAGGCGCAACTCGAAGCCGCCGAACTCAACCTCAAACGTACCGAAGTGCGGGCGGCGGTGGACGGCTACGTGACCAACCTCAACGTCCATCGCGGCGATTACGCGCGCATCGGCGAATCGAAAATGGCCGTGGTCGACATGAACTCGTTCTGGGTCTACGGCTTCTTCGAAGAAACCAAACTGCCCCACGTGCGGGTCGGCGATAAAGCCGACATGCAGCTGATGAGCGGCGAAGTCCTGAAGGGCCACGTGGAGAGCATTTCCCGCGGCATCTACGACCGCGACAACCCGGAAAGCCGCGAGCTGATTGCCGATGTGAACCCGACCTTCAACTGGGTGCGGCTGGCGCAACGGGTGCCGGTGCGGATTCACATCGATGAAGTGCCGGAAGGGGTGCTGCTGGCAGCGGGGATTACCTGCACCGTGGTGGTGAAGCAGGACGCTGTGGATAACTGACAGACCGAGTCGCTGCAAATCGCGAGCAGGCTCGCTCCCACAGATATCACGGCGCCTGAACATCTTGAGCGCGCCTCAATACCTGTGGGAGCGGGCATGCCCGCGATGGGGCCGACTCGGTCTCAGAGTTTCCCGCGCAAGCCGAAGCGTTTCATCAAGGTCGATTCCAGCAACCCTTTCGGCAGCAACGTCGCCAGCAACGGCAACGCCCGGCTGCCATTGCCGATGCGGATCAGCCGTGGTGGTTTGTTCTGCTGTACCGCCTTGAGCAACTCGGCGGCAAAGTCGCTGGCCGGCGTTGGTTTGTCCTGCGAAGCCTTGGCCCGCGCCCGGATGCCTTCACGCAACGGAAACCACGGTGATTGTTCGTTGATCAGTTGTTCGGCCTCATAGCCGGCATTCTTGGCGAAGCTCGATTGAATCGCCCCCGGCTGCACTTCCAGCACGCGAATCCCGAACGGCCCCAGCTCCATGCGCAACGCATCGCTCAACGCATGCACTGCCGCTTTCGACGCGCAATACGCCCCGGCAAATGGCGTGACCAGCACCCCGGAAACACTACCGACATTCACCACCAGGCCCTTGGCCCGGCGCAGCACCGGGAACAACGCACGGGTCACGCCGACTATCGAAAACACGTTGGTTTCGAACTGGCGCTGCATGGCCGGAACACCGCCATCGAGCAGCGGCCCCATGGCGCCGTAACCGGCGTTGTTGATCAATACGTCGAGGCCGCCGTGTTGCTGGTTGATCCGCTCGGCGAGTTGTTCCAGCGCTGCATTGTCATTGACGTCGAGCTGCACGGCCGTGAACCCGGCCGCGGCGAGTGCCGCGACATCTTCAGCCTTGCGCGCACTGGCCCAGACCTCGTAGCCGGCGCTTTTGAAGGCATCGGCGAGGGCGCGGCCGATGCCGCTGGAACAACCGGTAATCAACGCGACGGGCATGGCGCATTCCTTGTGCAAAAGAGTGGGAGAGGGGATCAGTCGGAGAAACTACCCTGCAATCGCTCGGCGCGAAACTCCAGGGTTTGCGGGCGATAACCAGGACGCAACGGCGGCATCGGCAGGCAGTCTTCCCAGTTGCCGCCGGGCTGCAATTCGCCGGGACCGCGATAGCGCGGGGCGGCGTATTGATTGTCGGCCAGATTCACGGTGTCGCCCGGCGCGTACGCCGCAATGCGCCAGCGCAGTTCGGTCAGCGGCACGTCGTTGCCGTTGTTCATCTTGAGCAGCAGCGGGCGGTCGGCAGGGCAGTGTTCGGGGGCATAGACGATGCGCAGTTCCAGGCGCGCCAGTTGCTTGACTTCGCGGTTGTCCAGCCACACCACCCACATCGCCACCAGCCCGAGGCCGACGGCGGCGGCCATGGACACCGGCAAGGCCTTGGCCGGGTAGCGCAACAGCAGGATCAGCCAGGTGATGACCAGCAAGACGCCGATGAACATGTTCGAACGCTCCTTGAACTCGTGATGACCATCCTACCGAAGGGGCGCGGGAATGGACATTCACGGATTGAGCGCAGTGCCGTTGGTCGGGACTGTAATTTCTGACAGTAGCCGGATCAGCGCTGAGCCTGCTCAGATGCCAGAGCTACAAAGAACGCCGGTCGCGCGAGGATGCACGGTTAATGAGCTTGCATATCAATACGCCGAGGATGTCTGTGTTCGAGCCGCGCGGCTTAGAGGTTCGCACGGTCGACTATCATCGAGCCATCGAGAGCGGGACGGTAGAGTCCCGGATCAACCGCATCCTGCATGATTCTGCGGGGCGTGCGGTAAAACACTGGGACCCGCGGCTTTGGCTGTCGCAAGCCGGCGACCCGCTGACGCCGGCCAATCTGACGCAGGTGTTTGCTCTGGACGCCACGGTGATTCGTTCGGACAGTGTCGATGCCGGTACCCAAATCGAGTTGAAGGGACTCGCTGCACAAACGATGTTCAGTTGGGACAGCCGTCAGACGCAGCGCGAGATCGAGCACGACAATCTGTTGCGCCCCGTCGCGATATTCGAAGAGGGAAAGGGCGAGCCTCGGCGTTGTGTCGAGCGCCTGACCTACGGTCATCCCGGCAGCGGGGATCAGTCGCGTAACCAGTTCGGTCAACTGATTCGTCATGACCATCCAGCCGGCAGCGTGCTGTTCAGCGCGTTTGCAATCATCGGCTCATGCACTGAAGACACCCGCCACTTTACGCAGGAACCGCTGACACCCGACTGGCCGGAGCAGGAGGCGGATCGCCCGCAATTGTTAGAGCCTGGCGTCGGTGCAACATCGCGGTGGCGCCATGGTGCGCTGGGCGATGTGCTGGAGCAGACGGATGCCCGAGAGAACCGGCATACATTTGCGCTGACCGTCGATGGCCACTTGCACGAGCGCCGCTTGCGGTTGAAGGGGGAGCCTGAGCAGATCCTGGTTACTGACATTCGCTACAACGCGCAAGGCAATGTCACGCAGGAAACCGCCGGCAACGGTGTGCACACCACCCGGATTTATCGCGCCGAAGACGATCGCCTGTCAGGCCTTCGATCTGAAGACGCTCAGGGGCGAGTGCTGCAACACCTGAGTTATGAATACGACAGGATGGGGAATGTGTTGAGTATCGAAGACAAGGCACTGCCGATCCGTTACTTTGCCAACCAGCGCATCGAGCCGGTCAGCCGCTTTGTCTACGACAGTCTTTACCAGTTGATCATGGCTTTCGGCTGGGAAGCCGGCACTGTCAGTCAGGGCCCGCAATCGATGGGGCGCATCGACCCTTCGGCGATCAGCAACTATCAGCAGACTTACGAATATGATCCCGGCGGCAACCTGCGCAACCTGATTCATGTCGGCCCGCAAAGTCATGGGCGCAAACTGCAACCGGCGAGTTACAGCAACCGTAGCCTGTCATACGAAGACAAGCCGCCCACCGATGCACAAATCGAAGCCGCCTACGACCGCAGAGGCAACCTGCAGCAGTTGGAACCGGCGCGGATGCTGAACTGGAACTTGCGCAACCAACTGCAATCGGTCAGCCCGGTGGAGCGTGCCTCCGGGCTCAACGACCAGGAGGTCTACCTCTACGATGGCAGCAGTCAGCGGGCACGCAAGATTCGTTCGTTGTTAACCAATGCCCGAACCCTGATTGCCGATGTGCACTATTTGCCTGGACTGGAATTGCGCACCGACAACGGTACCGGTGAACGGTTGCAGGTCATCATTGCCGACAACGTTCGGGTACAGCACTGGGAGAGCCCGCCGCCTTCGGGACTCAACAATTGGTATCGATACCAACATGCCGATCACCTGGGTTCGGTCAGTCTGGAAACCGCCGATGGCGGTGCGATGATCAGCCGCGAAACGTTTCACCCTTTCGGTACCAGCGCCTGGCAGGACGGTGAATTCAGCTACAAATACATGCGTTACTCGGGCAAGGAGCGCGATGCCAGCGGGCTTGATTACTACGGTTACCGCTACTACATCTCGTGGTTGCAAAAATGGAGCAATCCGGATCCGGCAGGTGTGGAGGCAGATGGCATCAATCTTTTCCGAATGGTGAGAAATAATCCGTTGACGTTTTTTGACGAGCAAGGCGAGGAATCAAAGTCCCATTCGGCGGTACGCACGGCCATCGAGATTTTTGAATCGTACAAGGACAATTACAGCGATACGGACAGAGTGAAGCCCTACACGATGATGAATGACATAACCGAAGGCAAGCTCAAGTTCAAAACTACAAAGGCACCACCTGCGGTGCTCGAAAAGACCAAAAACTTGAAATTTACCTTGCGTCATTACTCTTACAACTTCGCGACGAAGGGCGCGGCACCGTCACATATGGACATCAAGTCAAACTTTTCTCTGGTCAACAGCAAATTGAAGGCGTTGGGTGGAAAAGGTGGCAATACCAGCGAAAAGGATTGGACCAAGGCTGGCAATATGGGATTCACCTTCTTTCTTTTATCCATAAACGGAGAAGTGAACGAGCGCAGATTTCTAGCGGGCATGACGCATTTTGCAGAGTATGACCTTGAGGACGACAATGCACTCAGGAGCGCCTTTGGTGACAGCTACGACAGCCTGGAGTTTTTTGCTTCTCCGGATGTACTAGATCCGAAGCACTCATCCGACTTGAGCGCAGTTCCGATGATCAAAGGCCGATTGAAAGAGTTGAAGGCATTGCTGATAGGCAATTCGGGAATCAGTCCCGTGCAGGTGGGAAGAATGAATGCACGGACAATGCTGGACAGTCTCGACAAGTCATTCCACGGAACGCTTGAAATCAAAACTCCTGGATCGGTAAAAGTCAGTACCTGGCATAAAAAAGTACAGGCCGGCGCTTCCAAGGCTGCATGAGCGTCAGCAAGAAGCCCCCGCCCAACCCGCTGCGGATAGGGGACGCAGCGGGCTGGACGGGGGCTTCTTATTGCGGAACGCTTACTGCGCGATGGTTTTCACCGACACGCCGCGTTCGATCGGGGTCGAGCGACCGTAGATGTCCTCGAAGCGCTCGATATCGTCTTCGCCCAGGTACGAGCCCGACTGCACTTCGATGATTTCCAGCGGGATCTTGCCCGGGTTGCGCAGGCGATGCACAGAGGCGATCGGGATGTAGGTCGACTGGTTCTCGCAGAGCAGGAACACGTTTTCATCGCAGGTCACTTCGGCGGTGCCGCTGACCACGATCCAGTGTTCGGCGCGGTGGTGGTGCATCTGCAGCGACAGGCACGCGCCCGGCTTGACCGTGATGTGCTTGACCTGGAAGCGACCGCCCATGTCCACCGAATCGTAGGAGCCCCACGGACGGTAGACCTCAAGATGGTTCTGGGTTTCGCTGCGGCCCTGCTCGTTGAGGGTGTTGACCATCTGCTTGACGCCTTGGACCTTGTCCTTGTGGGCGATCATCATGGCGTCCTTGGTTTCGACCACCACGATGTTTTCCAGACCGATCACCGACACCAGTTTGCCGTTGCCGTGGATCATGCAGTTCTTGCTGTCCTGGATCACCACGTCGCCCTTGCTGACGTTGCCGTTGGCGTCCTTCTCGTTGACTTCCCACAGCGACGACCAGCAACCGACATCGCTCCAGCCGGCAGTCAGCGGCACCACGCAGGCGCGCTGGGTTTTTTCCATCACCGAGTAGTCGATGGAGTTGTCCGGGCAGCAGGCGAAGGTGGCTTCGTCGAAGGTGATGGTGTCGTTGTCCTGAGCGCTGCGCTCAAGGGTCAGCAGGCAGGTGTCGTAGATGTCCGGATCGTGCTTTTTCAGCTCTTCGAGGAAGCGGCTGGCGCGGAACAGGAACATGCCGCTGTTCCAGTAGTAACCGCCGGACTCGACGTACTCGGTGGCGCGTTTGACGTCGGGTTTCTCCACGAAGTGCGAGACGCGGCTGACGCCTTCCGGCAACAGCGAATCGCCGGTGGACTTGATGTAGCCGTAACCGGTTTCCGGTTTGGTGGCCGGTACGCCGAACAGCACCATCTCGCCGTTTTCGGCGGCGACGGTGGCCAAGGCGAGGGCGCGTTGCAGGGCTTTCTGGTCTTCGAGGACGTGGTCGGCCGGCAGCACCAGCATCAGTTCGTCGCGACCTTCGTTGACCAGCATCATCGCGGTCAGCGCCACGGCCGGCGCGGTGTTGCGACCGAACGGCTCCATCAGGATGCGCTGGCATTCGAGGTTCCGGTTGCTCAGCTGCTCGTTGACGATGAAGCGGTGATCCTTGTTGCAGACCACGATCGGGGTGTCCATGCCTTCGAACACCAGACGCTCGAGGGTTTGCTGGAACAGCGTGTGTTCGCCGGTCAGGGCGAGGAATTGCTTGGGAAACTGCTTGCGCGAAAGCGGCCAAAGACGTGAGCCGCTACCACCTGACAAGATCACCGGAATCATATTGTTTACTCCATAAAATCGATTGGGTCAGAGCCACGAACGTTGTGTCGTTTCACTCTTATTGTTATTCCGTGCCGGGCAGCGACGGCTGCCCGGTTTCATGTGCTTAGCGGGTCGATACCGGGCGTTTCACCCAGACTGGCGACAGATTGCTGCCGTTGCCGGTGACGTACAGCACTGCTGCCTCACCGCGCTCCAGTGCGACCGGTTTCACGTCGCCGACTTTCTTGTCGCCTTCGTACAGCGCGAGGCTGACTTTCACCGGGTTGATTTCACGCTCGCCACGGCCCTTGGCGGCTACGTTCGGCACTACGTCGGTCTTGCCGTCGGCGGTCTTCAGGGTCAGCGGCTTGTCGCTGAGGTTCTGCACGCGCACCAGGGATTTCTGCTTGTTCTTGAACGGTGGCTCTTCGATCAGCTGCGGCGCGCCGGAAGCGTTGTTGACCAGGGTGTAGTAATGGTCACCGGCGAGTTTCACCGGCAGGGTCTGGCTGCCGACCTTGGCGCTGTAGTCGCCGCCCGGCATGAAGCTGAAGTCACTGCTGGCCAGCGGCGCGACGTCGCTCAGATTGGTGCTGCCGACGGTGGCGCTGACTTCAGCGTTGCTGGCGTTGTAGACGCGCACGAAGGTCGAGCCTTTCGGTGCAGTCGGGCCGTACAGCGCGGCGTCGCCACCGGCGAAGGCTTGGACCGACAGAGCGCTCAGACCCGCAACCAGAGCAATGCGTTTTGCGAGACGACGAGGAGTAGTAGTGAAAGTCATGGTGTACCTCTCTTTCAGTTTTGCGCCCGATCGGGCGTCTCGGATTTAGTGTTGATTGCTACGTTTTGTTGGCGCGCGCCGGCTTGTTTAAGCTCTGCGACCCACTGCGGGTCGGCGTCGCCGATTTCGTTGTTCACAGGCAGATATCGTTCAGGAAACTCCCAGATCAGCACCTGTGGCGGGCTGTTCTTGAAGTCGTCGCTTTTCAGGTAGCTGAGCATCGGCAGGATCGGGCCGTGGCCGTCTTCTGCGTAGTTGACGACGTCGCTGTGCAGCGCTTGCTTGAGCGCACCGACGAAGTTCCAGTTGGGGTTGGCGCTGTAGCTGGTGCCGATCAGCGCAACCGGCACTTCGCTGTTGGCGAACAGCGCGTCGTCACCGGCAGGCTGCTCGGCGGCGGCCACGGTGTTGCGCTTTTGCAGCGGCTCTTGCGCCGGCATCAGGTTTTCGAACAGCGGATCCAGCGGCAGGAACAGACGCAGGTCGCCCTTGTGCGTGACCTTCTCCGCCGGGGTGGTGACGAAACGCTGCGGCTCGCCGCTGAGCGGGAACTTGTCAGCGATGGTCTTGGCCAGGGTGTTGGCGGCGATTTCCGCGCCTTCCGGGGTCCAGTGGGTGTCGGTGCGCAGGAACACCTGCTGACCGTTCTGCTTGGCGGCTTGCAGCGGGCCGAGCAGGTCGGGGGCGAGGATCTTGTCCGCCGCGACACGGGCGTGGAAGTCCTGATAAAGGTTGGCGTGGATGCTCGCCGGTTTCACTTCACCCAGGTGTTCCGGGTACAGGCGAACCTTGGCCGGCACGATCGCCATCACCAGTTTCACGCCTTTCTCTTTAAGGGTCTGGCGCACGCCTTCGACCAGCGCGTAGTTGCCTTGCAGGTTGAGCTCTTCGTTGACGATCGGGTTGAATTCCTCATCGCTGTACAACCACTGATCGCGACCGAGCACCACGCCCGGACGACCTTCGTTGAACAGTTTGAAATCCAGCGCGGCCCAGAGATTGGTGCCCAGGCGCTTGATCGGGAATTCATCGTCGTAGTGGGTTTCCACGGCTTTGGTCCAGCGGCCGTTGAGCACCGTCGCGTCGGCGTTGGTGCTGAAGCCGAAGAAGCTGCGCACCGACCACAGACCGAGCACCAGCAGGGTCACCAGAAACAGCGCGATGTAGAAGATGCGTAATGAGCGGGTCATGTCAGATCCCTCAGAACTGGAAGTAAAGGAACGGCGAGAAGCTTTGCGCCGAGAGTTTGAGAATCGAGGCGATGAACAGCAGCAGGATCAGTCCGCGCATCACGTAGCGCGACCAGTCCGCCGTCCAGTACGCCGGTTGCACCTGGGCTTCAACGCCAACGGTGTAGCCAGGCTCGTGGATGCTCGCCGGGTTTTCGCCGGGCGCAGCTTTGATCATTCCCGGGGTCGCCGTGGCGGGGCTGTTGGCCTCAACGTTGACTTCAGGTTTGCTCTTGGCTGGCGGCTGATTGGTGTACAGATCACGCAGGCCGAAGAACGCCAGGGTCACGTAAGCCACAACGAGGGTCGCGACTTGCAGACCGGTGAGGCTGGCCTGGTTGAGTTCCGACAGCGACCAGTCGCCGAAGCTGAACATCGCGCCGTACATGCGGCCGGCAACGTGCAGGTTTTCTGCGCGGAAGATCACCCAGCCCATGACTACCAGCAGGAAGGTCAGCGCCCAGCGGATCGGGTTGAGGCTGCGCGGCGAGGTATTCAGGCCCAGCGCTTTTTCAATCGCCAGCCACATGCCGTGCCACGCACCCCAGACGATGTAGGTGATGTTCGCGCCGTGCCACAGACCACCGAGCAGCATGGTCAGGAACAGGTTGCGATAGGTCATCAGCGTGCCTTTACGGTTACCGCCGAGGGTGATGTAGAGGTAGTCACGCAGCCACGTCGACAGGCTGATGTGCCAGCGGCGCCAGAACTCGGTGATCGACTGGCTGATGTACGGCTGTTTGAAGTTTTCCATGAAGCGGAAACCCATCATCAAGCCCAGACCGATGGCCATGTCGCTGTAACCGGAGAAGTCGAAATACAGCTGCGCGGTGTAGGCCAGCGCGCCGAGCCAGGCATCGCCCGTGGTCGGGTTTTGCAGGGCGAAGCAATGGTCGGCGACCACGGCGAGGGTGTCGGCGATGAAGACCTTCTTGATGAAACCCTGCATGAACCGCGTGCAGCCCTCGGAGAACTTGTCGAGGGTGTGGGTGCGGTTGTTGAACTGGTCGGCCAGGTCGCGGAAACGCAGCACGGGACCGGCGATCAGGTGCGGGAAGATCGCCACGAACGCCGCGAAGTCGATCAGGTTGCGGGTCGCCGGGGTGTCGCCGCGGTAGACGTCGATGATGTAGCTGATCGACTCGAAGATGTAGAACGAGATACCGATCGGCAACAGCACGTGGGTCAGGATGAACGGCTCGAGACCGACCGACGTCATCATTGCGTTGATGCTGTCGACGCCGAAGTTGGCGTACTTGAAGTAGCCGAGAATGCACAGGTCCACCGCCACGCCGAGCAGCAGCCAGCGCTGGGCCGGTTTGGTGCGCACGCCGGCGGCGCCGACTTTGAGGCCGATCCAGTAGTTCCACAGGGTGACGCCGGCGAACAGCGCCAGGAAGTCCACCCGCCACCACGCGTAGAACACGTAGCTGGCGATCAGCAGCAGCAGGTTGCGATAGCGTTGCCCGCTCAGGTAGTACAAGCCGAGAAAGATCGGCAAGAACAGAAACAGGAACACGTTGGATGAAAATACCATCCCGATCTCTCCATGTTTGAACCAACAGTCAAGGGCCAAAGCCCCCCCAAACCCCCCGCTGAAAACTGGAGAGCTACGATCGTTCCCACGCTCTGCGTGGGAATGCCTCAATGGACGCTCTGCGTCCGCTTCGGAATGGGACGCGGAGCGTCCCGGGCTGCATTCCCACGCAGAGCGTGGGAACGATCAGCGGTCAGTGTCAGGAACCCTTGTTGCCCTTTTCATGGGACGGGTCGTAGACCTTGGTCAGGTCGCCACCCAGTCGAAAGGTCTTGAACGGCTGCATCCCGTGCTTCTTCTCGATCACATCCGGCGAACAGGTGTAGAGCGTGCAGAACGGCTCAAGCCAGGCGAATTTCATGTCCTCTTTCAGATCGGTCATGTCCTGCTCTTTGCCGTTCTTTTTCTCGAAGTCCTCGGGATCTTTCACCCCGGCCAGCACCCGGTCACCCAGACGTTTCAGCGCGCCGTTGTTTTCCTGACGCAGATCCACACCGTTGACCTGGGCAAAACTGGCGATCATCGCCAGTGGCGGCAGGGCGTAGTTGTGATAGGCGAGGGCGCGTTGCTGGCGCTTGAGTTCGTTCGGCAGGTAACCGTCGGCATCGACCTGATTGACCCCGACCTTGTATTCCTTGACCGCCCAATCGAACAGGTCGCGGCGGTTGGTGGCGACCGATGTCGCCATCACCGACCACGCGGCCCAGTACGAGTGATTGTTGGTTTTTTCCAGCGGCAGGTTGTCCCAGTCGCTGACCACCTGATCGGCCATCTTGCTGAACCAGGCCTCGATCAACTGAGCTTCCTGCTGGTGCTGGGCCAGCGGATGGGAGTCGGAGAACTTCAGGCGAATGTACGAAGAGGCCATGCTGCCCAGCGCCCATTTGCGCATCGACTTGCCGGTGTGGTTGAAGTCTTTCGACATCAATGCGTCCGCCCGAGCCCAAGTAGCCAGCCAGTTCAGCGTGCAATCGAGCTGTTCCGGACGACCGTCGCGCATGAACTGCATTACTCGCTTGGCGGTGCCGCGTTCCAGAGTGGTGATGTCTTTGGTGGTGTCGCGAAAGGCTTTTTCCGACTGCACGTTCAGCGTCGCGCGGGCCTTGTCCGAGCCTTCGTATTTGCTGCGAAATTGCAGCGGCCCGGTGTAGGGCGCCGGCATCGCGTCGCAGCCTTCGCTCTTGTCACCGGTCTTGAATTTATCCACAGGCGCAAAGTAGCCCTGAGGAGGACGCAGCGGCGCGGCGGCCTGCGCGGTGCCGGCGAAGATCGCCAGCCCGAGCAGCGTCGGCGCCAAAAGAGTTTTCAGTTTCGGATTTCGCATAGCAGACCTCATTGCCCGACCTGAGCGGTTTGTGGCCCAGCGCCCGGGAATACGTTGCGTTTGCAGATTTTCGCTTCGACTTTCTGTGGCGCGGTGCCCGCTTCCGGGCCCTGGACTTCGACTGCCAGCAGGTTTTGCGAGGCCCAGTCTTCGTCCGTGCGCAACTCAAAGGCGAAACGACCGTCGGTGTCGGAGGTTTCCGGTTTCTCGATCTTGATGTCCTCGTGGCGACCGTTCATGTACCAGAGGGTGGCTTGCAGGGTTTTCACCGAGGTATCGGCGAAGCGGATGTCGACCTGATGGCTGCTGTTCTGCAGGTTCAGGTTCTTGCTGTTGACCAGCAGTTCTTGTTTGCTGCCCGGCTTGAGCGTGGTGCTCGCGGACATCTGCGCGTCTTTGCCTTCGCACCCGTTGTCGAGCAGGGACATCATCTGGCGATAGATGGTTTCCTGGTCGAGGCGGTACAGCGGCGAGAATTCCCAGATGAGAATTTTCGGCGGCGTCTTCTGGAATTCGTCGCTGCCCAGGTACTGCAACATCGAACCTTCAAGACCGCCGCCGGGGAAGGCGACGTTGAGAATGTCGGCGCCGATGGCTTCTTCAAGGAAGCCGGCGAAGTTGTAGTTCTTGCCGCTGTGCGACGTACCCACGAGGGTGATTTGCGGATTGCCGGAATCGCCGAACAGGTCGCCGTCACCGGCTTCGCCTTTCGGCTCGGTGGTGAACTGGTCCATGTACTGGATCGCGTAACTGGTGCCGCACAGTTGCCCGGCCATGTTGTGCAGGGTGCCGGTCTTGCCCATGCGTCCGGAGCGTTTGGTTTCGAACTCACGCTTGGGAATGTCGGCGAAGGCCGGGATCTGCTTGACCTTTTCGGCGACGATTTTCGCCGTGCGCTGCGCACCGTATGGCGTCCAGTGCTGGTCACCGCGAAAGTAGAAATCGTGGGCGGGCAGGGTGTCCGGCAGCGATTCGTTGGTCAGCGGCGACAGGTCCGGCACCACGTAACCCATCTTCGCGAAACGGCCGAGCATGGTCTTGTAGTTGCCCAGCGCTTTCTCGTAATCGAACGCGGCTTTTTCTGCCGGGTTGAGCTTGTTGCGGTTTACCAGACCACGGGTCGGCTGGTAGACGATCACCAGTTCGACGCCTTTGGCCTTGAACGCATCGTGCAGCTGTTGCAGGCGTTTGTAGCCGGCCGGGGTGGTGTTGAACTCGGTGCGCAAGTCTTCCTGAGTCCGGAACAACCAGTCGCCCTGCGCCTGCACCAGCGTGGTGAAGTTCTGCTGGTAGCGAGTGGTGTAGTTCTTCGCGTCGTGGGCGGCCGGGCACAGGCTGCAGCACGGTTCAGCAGTGAACTGCGGCGCTTTCACTTCGTCCGCGCGGGCGCCGTTGCTGGCCGCCAGAATGCCCACGGTCAGGGCCGACAGGCTGAGTAATTTGATCAGGTGTGGGTGCATAAAATTGTCCTCAGTCCCGCAGTTCGGTCTGGCGTTCGACAGGGTCGATCAGCACGGCTTTCTGCTGGCGCACCAGCAGGTCGAGAATTTCATCCTGGCGCTCGCCGAGGATGCCGTTGAAGCTGATGCCGCTGGATTTGGTCGGCGCCAGCATCGACACGCGATACAGCTCGACACTCAGGGGCGAATCGATCGACAGCGGGCCGCTGCCGTTGGCCGCCAGTTCACCGCCGACCACGATCAGCGAGACCTGGGCGTCGAATGGGTCGAGCTTGATGTCACGGTCGGTGTCGGTCAGGTCCTTGATGTGCCCGTAGACGCCGGTCAGGCCGTTGGCCATGGCGACGTTTTCGTAGAGGCGGATGTTCACGCTGTTACGAATGCGGATGCCGTGGCGCTTGTTGCTGATGACCTTGTTGCCCCACAGCAGGTTGTCGGCGGACTCGTAGAGGGTGATGCCGTCGGTGTGGTTCTTGTAGATCTCGTTGTAGGCAATGATGTTGTTGACGCTGTTACGGTCGATCACCAGCCCCGAGAGGTGGTTGTCGTAGCTTTTGTTGTTGAAGATGAAGCTGTCGTTGACCTCACGGGAAATGATGATCCCGTGCTTCTTCTTCGTGCCGTACACCGTGTTCTCGGCAATGATCAGACCGTGGGAACGGTCGTGCGGGTCGATGCCGTAGACGATGTTGTCCTTGTAGGTGTTGCCCTTGACCACGAAGTCGCGGGTCTCGTAGCAGTAGAAGCCGTACCACATGTCCGAGAACTCGGAGCCGACGATCCAGCCGGTCGGCTCGGGACGCTTGAGCACCTTGGCCATGTTCGGCGTGTACTGGGAAATACTCACGCCGTAGGACTTACTGTTGGCGTAGCCGAAGCTGGCCATCTTGCTGTTGACGATGTAAGTCTCGGTGCCGCCCCAGGCCAGCAGGAACGGGCGGAATTCCTTCGGCGAGCGGAAGGTTGCCGGGCCGTTTTCCTTCTCGCGCCAGCCGGTGACCTTGGTGTCACGCACGAACAACTGGCCGTCGTTGACCAGGAACGAACCGGCCTCTTGGGACAGGCGCAACTCCTGGGTCTGGCTGTCGATTTCGAGGATGCCTTTGCGGCCGACCACGATCGGCAGCTTGGCCAGATACACGCCCGGCGAGGTTTCGCTGAAGTACTGCTTGGGCAGTTTCTGCGCCAGCTCTTTCAGGTTCATGTAGCCGTCGTCGACGAAGATCGCCTGCGGGATGCCGTGCTGACGCACCACCCATTCGGCCATCTTGTTGTCGCCACCGATGAAGTCTTTCAGGGCGTCTTCCTGCATCATCCGGCGCACGCTGATCTTGCCCGGTTTGCTGCGCACGATTTTCGCGGCGGCGGCTTCGGCGGTGTAGCCGGAGAGGTCGGGTAATTTCGGCTTGGCCAGTTCCAGCGCTTCGGTCGGCGCGCTGCTGACGGTGTAGGTCTTGGCCTGTTGCAGCTCCTTCGCGGTGGTCACAGGCTTGGCTGGTTCCACGTTAGCGAAGGCGCCAGCCGAGGCCAGCAGCATCGCGCCGGCCAGCAGGCTGAGTGAGCCTTTGCGGGCACTGTTCATGTCGGGCACTCCCTTGGCGGTCAGCATCAGAAGCGCCAGATCACGTCGATGAACGCGCGGTGCATGTACGAATCGACCTGGCTGCCATAGGCATCACCCGGTTTGAACACGCCGCCACGGAAACGCACCAGCGCCGAAGGCTCGTCGATCGACTGGCTCAGCGCCGCCGGCAGCAAGCCTTGCTTGAAGTACTTGGTGACCACCAGATCCATTTCCTGGCCCAGATCCTTGTTGCCGTCCTGCAGTGGCAGCGAGGTGCTGGAGAGGATCGCGCCGGTGACGTCGTCGGTGTTGTTTTCCACGGCGTTGATGCCGTTGCTGCCCACCGGCTTGTTGCCGTCCACACGCCAGAACTTGTGGTAGATCAGGCTGGCGTCGTACTGGTCGTTGAGCATCCACGAACCGAACAGGGTGGCGGTCTGCATGTTGTTCATTTCGCCACGGAAGGCCTCGCCGAAACGGTGTACGCGGGAGCGAGTACCGGTGTAGTTCGAGCGGTTGCTTTCCAGGCCGTTCTGTTCGTAATCGGCGCTGGCGCGGGCGTACGCCGCACCGACCTGCCATTGCGGATCGAGGCGCAGACGCACGCCGATGTCGGTGGCCCAGCCGTCGACGTTGTCGCTGCGCTTGGCCTGTGCCGGGCGGGTGCCGTCGGCGTTAAGGGCGTTGACCGTATCGCGGTCGCCGCTCATGCCGGTGATGCTGCCCCAGTAATTTACGGTGTTGGTGTTGCGCCAGTTGTAGGCGTCGCTGTCGGCGGTCAGGCCGAGCCAACTGATGTCGCCGTTTTCTTTCTTGTCCAGCGAGTCGCCGGCCACGCCCGGCTCCGGATAGTCGAGCTTGCCGTCGTCATGGGTGTGGTGGCCGCGAATGCCGACCCAGTTGCCCGGCGTCCACTGATACGCAGCATCGGCGTAGGCGTGCAGGCGATCCTTGTCTTTTGGCGCCAGCTCCTTGAGGTCGGTGCGGTATTCGCTGAAGCGTTCGGCGACACCGGCGTTGGCCCGCAGCAGAGTGGTGTCGAAGGTCCAGTTCAGCGCTTCGATGTTGGTGTCGCGCCACTGGCCGTCGTCGTTGCGCAGGCGCTGGCGACCGAACTTGAGGATCTCGCCGGGGTAGGGCGTCAGGCCGCTGTAGCCGACCCAGAACTCGCGCATCGCCAGGTAGTTTTTCTTGGTCTTGCGGTCGCCGTTGTCGGTGGTCTGGGTGCCGTCGCTGTCGGACTGCTGCAGGGTGTCGGTCTCGATGATGTCGGTCGAGGTCACGGCCTGTCCCATGGCGTAGGCGCTCCACGCGCCGCTTTCGCCGTAGACCCACGGACGCAGGTCGAGGCCGACGCCGTTGACGTCGCCGCCGCTGGCGGTGCCGAGGTCGCGGTCGTCTTCGGACTGGCCGGTGATTTTCACTTCGAGGCCGAAGTTCTTCGATTCAGTCATCGCGGCCAGGGTCGGGCAAGACCAGATCAGCGCGAACGTGAGACCAATGCCGGCCTTCACAAAGGGATTCAATTTCATAATTTTTCCTCGCCGTCTTCTTCTTGCAGGGCGTGCAGTTGCAGCGTGTTCTGGCTCAGGGCGCCACGGGTCGCCTGTTCCTGTTGCAGCAGGCGCTGGGCTTCGGCCAGGCGCTCGGGCGGCAGTTGCGCGGCGAGGGTGGTCGCCAGCTCATCGGCTTGCGGAGTGTTTTGGGCTTTTGCCAACTGGCTGAACACGTAGGCGTTGAGCGGGTCGGGCTTGGTGCCCTTGCCTTGGGAAAACAGCTGGGCGATGGCGAAGTCGGCGCTGTTCTGGCCGTTGCGCGCAGCGGTCAGCAGATGGTCGAGGGCCTTCTGCGGATAGACCTTGCCCAGGTAGCCACGGCGGTAGATCTGGCCGAGGTAGTAGTCGGCGGCGACTTCGCGGCCGACGGCTTTCTGGAAATGTTCCTCGGCAACTTTCGCGTCGGCCGGGACCAGTTTGCCTTCGTAGTAGAGCTTGCCCAGCAACAGTTCGGCGCGCGACTGGTCGGCGGCGCGGCCGTTGTCCAGGTACTTCATCATCTGGTCGGTGTCGCCCAGTTCCGGGAAGTCATACAGCAGTTGTGCGAGGGTGACCCACGACGCCGGGTAGCCCGGAGCGATCGGCTCGAGCAGCGACTGCGCGGTTTTTTCGTCGGTCTTGCCCAGGGTCGAATCGGCCAGCACACGGGCCACCGAATCCACCCGCTGAGCGCTGACGGTGCCGCGGCTGTAACCGGCCTGCAGCTGCTTGATCAGCTCGGCCTGTTGCTCCGGCGCGCCACGTTTCTGATAGACCGTGGCCAGCTCGACGTAGCAGATGTCGGTGGTGTTGATCGCGGCCTTGCAGATCTTTTCCACGTCATCCAGATGCTGGTCATAAGTGCCCTGGGTGCGATACAGCAGCACCTGGGCGAGACCGGCTTCCGGGTAACCGGATTTGCGCCACTGATCGATCTGCTGTTGAGCGTTGATGTTCGGGAAGCTGTGCGGGAATTGCAGGTACAGCATCGCGAGCGGGATCAGCGTGTTGCCTTCGCCACTGGCGGCGGCTTTCTTCAGCAGGCTTTCGGCTTCCTGATGCTCGGCCTCGGTGGAGCCGGGCTTGGCCACCAGCAAGCGACCGAGTCGGGCCTGGGCGCGCGGCGAAACACTGGCGGCGGCGCGGTAGGTGGCTTCGGCCTGTTTCATCTGTTCCGGGTCGCGGCTGTCGACCTGGATATCGGCAAGGCCCACCTGGGCTTCGCTGTAACCCAGGTCGGCCAGCGCACGGTAGTTCTGCGCGGCGGTCGCGGTGTCACCGCGCTTGAGCGCTTCGTTGGCCAGACGCTGGTCGGGCAGGCCGGCGCAACCGGCCAGGGCGATTGCCATGGCCAGCGTCAGCGGGACCGGCAGGATTCTGATAGGGCTCGTCACGGGCATGTCCTCGACTTAAAGACCGGCAGCCATGGCTTTGTCGATCAGCCAGTTGAGGTTCGGACCACGGTCGCTGTTCACTTCCACCGGGCGGCCGGCGAAGCGGCTGTCCAGCGGCTCGTCAGGCTGGATCTGCACACGGATGTCGGAGGACAGGTCAGCGCTTTTCAGGCTGGTGCTGCTGACGATCTTGCCGGTGCGGGTCTTGTCTTCGCCGGCGATCTGGAAGCTCACCGGGGTGCCCGGACGCACGTCGCCGAACTGGCGATAGGAGAAGCGTGCATCGACGGTGGCCTGGGTGTTGCGCGGTACCAGCGAGAAGATCACGTCGCCCTTGCTCGCGTATTGACCGTCGGCCACCAGTTGCTGGGCTACGGTACAATCGCAAGGCGAGGTCAGGGTGCCGGTCATCTGCTTGCCGAACAGTTCTTCAACCTTGGCCGGGGACAGTTGATCTTCTTCCAGATGGCCCTTGAGTACGTCGAGCATGCTGGTGCTGAACGTCGCCAGCGGTGCACCTTTGGCGGCAACGCCGTCGGACTTCACCAGGCTCTGCACGGTGCCGTCGCGCGGCATGGTGATGTTCATGCCCGGCACGCTGACCAGACCGGCCTGTGCATGGCTGACGAAGTACATGCTGTACACCGATTTGAAAATGAACCCCGCCGCCACCAGGCCGACCGCGAACACACCGGCGCTGAAGGTCACGGCTTTCAGGCGACCGAACGGGGTCATGCCGTGGCCGCCGTCCTTGACCTTGCGCGCCTTGGTGAAGTTGTCGCGCTGCAGGGTCGCCAGCACTTCGCCGATGCTGACGATGTCGCCGGCCAGGTGCGAAGTGATCAGGTGGCGCAGGGTCGAAATGTCCTGCGGTTCGAGGTTCTGGAACTGGCAACCGGCACGACCGGTCTGGCGGTCGAAGGAGCGCACCTGCAGCTCCACGTCCATGGCCAGGCCGAGGTTGTCGATGACGAATTGCAGACGCGCCTTGTACACCTCGCCGACGGTCAGCGGCAGTTGACCGGCATTGAACGCCAGGCCACCGGCAGACAGGTCGATGACCCGCGCCTCGACGGGCGTCCGGTCAGGGCCGAAGAACCGCAGCTTGGCCGGGATTTTGACCCGGGCGTGCTGGCGCTGGGCTTCGGATTCATGCACTACGTTGACGTTGACGGCGGTATTCATAGGGGCGATTTCCTTGTTAATTCAAGAGGGGGCGGGTCAGACCATCATCAGCAGCACGGCGACGAAAATGCTGCCGGCGGAGAAGGTCATGGTCCGAGACGACCAGGTGTTGAACCAACGTTGAAAGCTGGCGAGATCACGGGTCAGGGAAGTGGGTTGTCGGGTCCAGGATTGTTGGTCGAGGCGGAAGAACACGTAGATCTTCACCAGCGCGCCGACGATCTGGTTGTAATAGAGAATCGCAGGGTAGGCCGGTCCGATCCGGTGGCCCGAGCACGACAGCAGCAGCGTCAGAATCAGCCGGGTGATGCCGATCCACAGCAGGTAAACCAGGATGAACGCGGTGCCGTACTTGAAGCTGGCGATGATTGCCACGGTCAGGCCGAGCAAGGATGTCCACATCGAAACGCGCTGGTCGAACAGCACCACCGAGGTGAAGGCGCCGAGGCGTTTCACGCCCAGGCCCAGAGCCCGGGAGTTCTGCCGCAGGTTGTTGCCGTACCAGCGGAACATCAGTTTGCGGCTGGCCTTGATGAAGCTCTTTTCCGGCGGGTGTTCAACGGTGTTGATCGCCGCGTCCGGCACGTAGAAGGTGTCGTAGCCCAGGCGCATCAGGCTGAACCAGCTCGATTTGTCGTCGCCGGTCAGGAACTTGAAACGGCCCAGACGCCAGTGTTGCAGCGAGTCGCTTTCGACGTCGGCGATGAATTCCGGGTTGGTGACCACGGTGGCGCGGAACACCGACATGCGCCCGGTCATGGTCAGCACGCGCTTGGACAGGGCCATCGAGCACATGTTGATGTGGCGCTGGGCGAAACGCAGCTTGTGCCATTCGCTCATGATGTAGCCGCCGCGCACTTCGCAGAACTCGTTGGTGGTCAGGCCGCCGACGTTGCCGAACAGCTGGAACCACGGCACGGTCTTGCGCACGGTGCCTTCGCCGAGCACGGTGTCGCCGTCGATCACGGCCACCACGGCGCGGTCGTCCGGCAGGTGACGGGAGATCGCGCGGAAACCAAACGCCAGGCCATCGCGCTTGCCGGTGCCGGGGATGCGCACGAAGTCGAGCTTCACGCGTTCTGGCGGATTCATCCGCGCCCACAGCGCCTTGACCAGCAGCTCATCGGACATTTCGACGATGGAGCAGACCACGGTGGTCGGCAGTTCGCAGTCGATGGCTTCGCGGATCACCGAGCTGTAGACCTGCGCAGTGGTCAACGCGTCGATGCGAAAACTGGTGACCATCAGAAACACATGCGACGGATCCGCCGCTTTACCCAGCTTGCGAACCTTGCGGCGCAGGTGCGGGTAGACGATGTAGAGGAAAATCATGCCGCGCACAAAGTGTGTGGCACCCATCGAGTAGCGCCAGATACCCACGGCGCCAATCAGGAAAATGAAGTCCTTCGACTCGGAGTCGAACGTGGACGTGGGCAGCATCAGGGCCAGGCCCATCAGCAGGCTCAGAAACAAAAGCCAGCCGGCGGATTGCAGAAAAAAATGTTTGAGCTTGGACATGACCGTCATCCGAAGGTGATGGGGGCTTCAAGCCGCCGCCGATTCACGGCGTGCGGCTTGAAACTCGGGGCTTGCTGCTGCGTTACCAGCAGATGCCTTCGGTGCGGGTGCCGGCATCGGTGGCCTTGGCCATGAAGCCGACCAGGTCGATGACCTGCTTGCCGTGCGGGGCCTGCTGGGCCAGCGCGCGGAACTTCTCGTCGCGGTTGCCGAGGATGATCACGTCGGAGTTGTCGATCACCGAATCGAAGTCCGCGTTGAGCAGGGACGACACGTGCGGGATCTTCGACTCGATGTAGTCCTTGTTCGCGCCGTGGACACGGGCGTACTGGACGTTGCTGTCGTAGATGCTCAGGTCGTAACCCTTGCCGATCAGCATCTCGGCCAGTTCCACCAGCGGGCTTTCGCGCAGGTCGTCGGTGCCGGCCTTGAAGCTCAGGCCGAGCAGGGCGACTTTGCGTTTGTCGTGGCTTTCAACGATGTCGAAGGCGTTTTGCACTTGCGATTCGTTGCTGCGCATCAGCGAGTTGAGCAGCGGCGCTTCGACGTCCAGGGAGCCGGCGCGGTAGGTCAGGGCGCGCACGTCTTTCGGCAGGCACGAGCCGCCGAAGGCGAAGCCAGGGCGCATGTAGTACTGGGACAGGTTGAGGGTCTTGTCCTGGCAGACCACGTCCATCACTTCGCGGCCATCGACGCCCACCGCTTTGGCGATGTTGCCGATCTCGTTGGCGAAGGTCACTTTGGTGGCGTGCCAGACGTTGCAGGTGTACTTGATCATCTCGGCGACAGCGATGTCCTTGCGGATGATCGGTGCGTCGAGTTCTTCGTACAGCGATTGCAGAACGTCGCCCGAAGCTTTGTCGAACTCGCCGATGACGGTCATCGGTGGCAGGTCGTAGTCGGCGATCGCGGTGGATTCACGCAGGAACTCAGGGTTCACGGCGACACCGAAATCAACGCCGGCTTTCTTGCCGGAGCAGTCTTCGAGGATCGGGATGACAACGTTTGCCACGGTGCCCGGCAGAACGGTGCTGCGCACGACAATGGTGTGACGGGTGGTTTTTTCACGCAGGACAAAACCGATCTCGCGGCACACCGCTTCGATGTAGTTCAGTTCCAGGTCGCCGTTCTTCTTGCTCGGCGTGCCGACGCAGATCATCGACAGGTCGGTGTCGCGAATCGCCTCGGCGAAGTTGGTCGTGCCGCGCAGACGACCGGTCTGGATACCTTGTGCCAGCAACTCGCCCAGGCCCGGTTCGACAATGGGAGATTTGCCAGCGTTGATCATGTCGATCTTGTCTTTGGCAACATCGACGCCAACCACGTCATGGCCCCGTGCAGACAGGCAACCGGCACATACTGCACCGACGTAACCCAAACCAAATATGCTGATGCGCATCGCAATTACCTCTGTATATATCAGGCCATTAGAAGGCCGGAGTTAATGGTGTTCAGCGGTCTTAGTGCACTCGAAAGTGTGACTTGCAGGCGTCACAATGCCGTGTGCAGGCATACTTAAGTTCCGAGTGTCTAAATAAGTGCACTCAAGATGTGCGCAACCAGGCCTTGTTGTTATGACGTGCCCTGTTATGCAGCTGATCCTCTTGTCAGAGGGCTCTTGTGCAATCGTATTGCGCGCTCGATGTCAGGCGAGAGGCCTGTAGATCGGGCGGTTGGGTGCTCTGGCGAGCACGTTTATAAGGGCGCGGCCTTGGCCTTGTAGGGGATATTAATGGTGCGTATCTCCTGTCCTTCGCTAGTTGTCCAGAGTTGTTAGCCATTGGGGCAAGTTGCTGTGACAACTTGGTTACATGGGTTTGTTCTCTGCGTAAGTTATCTCGTACAAACTCGGCGAGAATCGTTACCGGTGGTATGAGCTATGCATTTGGACATAGTTCCTGTCCGCTCATCGCGAAATCTGAAATTTTTTGAAATATTGAGAAAGATGGCACTGCTTTCATATTGATAGCACTTTCGATTTCGCCCTTTATTGACAGGGAGATAATCGCCTTAGATGGTTTTGTGCCACTACCGTGAAAAAATTTAGGTGCCACTACTGAAAAAAATGACAACTGTCGAGTGAAACTAAAGATAGAAAAGAGGGTGATGTTTTTATGGCGCCAATAAATCGGCGTAAACGGGCGGGGGATTTTTGACGTCGTGCGAGCTGCACGACTCTCTCTATAAAGAGTCGTGCAGAAGTGCATGCTTTATTCCGGTGCGTGGTCGCGCAGGAACACCAGATTGTCCGGTTTCGATTGTTCGGCGCTGTAGCGATAACCCTGTACATCGAACTGCTTGAGGGCTGCCGGATCGTTGATGCGTTCCTGGATCACGAAGCGGCTCATCAGGCCCCGGGCTTTCTTGGCGTAGAAGCTGATGATCTTGTACTGGCCGTTCTTCAGGTCCTTGAACTCGGTATTGATGATGCGCGCGTTCAGGGCCGTGCGTTTGACCGCCGAGAAGTATTCGTTGGACGCCAGGTTCAACAGCACGTCGTCGCCCTGGTCGGCCAGCGCTTCGTTCAGCCATTCGCTGATGCGCGTGCCCCAGAAGGCGTACAAGTCCTTGCCTCGGGCGTTGGCCAGTTTGGTGCCCATTTCCAGGCGATACGGCTGCATCAGGTCGAGCGGACGCAGCAGGCCGTAGAGGCCGGAGAGCATGCGCAGGTGCTGTTGCGCGTAGTCGAAATCGGCTTCGCTGAAGCTCTGGGCGTCGAGTCCGGTGTAGACGTCGCCCTTGAAGGCCAGCAGCGCCTGTTTGGCGTTTTCCGGCGTGAACGCCGGTGTCCAGCTGCCGAAACGCGCGGCGTTGAGGCCGCCGATCTTGTCGGACACATGCATCAGTTCGCTGATCTGCGCCGGGCTCAGCTCGCGCAGTTGCTGGATCAGTTCCTGGGAGTGGTCGAGGTATTGCGGCTGGGTGAAGCGCTGGGTCGCCGGCGGTGTTTCGTAGTCGAGGGTCTTGGCGGGGGAAATCACCATCAGCATGAAGTCGTCTCCTTTAATCGTGGGGGCGATTCTAGGGGGTTGGGGCGGATGACTCCAGCTATCGCGTCCATAGGTGATCGGCGGTTTGCCAGCCGGATCGGCTATAGTGCGGCGCGGGTTTTGTTATGGAGACACCCTTTGCGCATTGTTCTTTTTTTCACCGCGTGGCTGTTGAGCGTCGGTGCCGTTGCGGCGCCGGGCGATATCGCGACGCTGGATCGCAGCACCTGGCCGGAAAAACTCGACAATCCGACCCTGTTCGACGTCGCCTCGCGGGCGGAAATCCTGATGTTCGCCCGCGGCCTGCTCGGCACCGAAGCGCTGGACGAAGCGGCGCTGGCCCAGCGTCTGGGGCTGCGCACGGTCAATCTGGACGCGATCAACAGCCTGCGCGAGCGCCTGTGGCAGCGGCTGCTGGCCAACTACAACTTTGCCCAGCAAAGCTGCGATCAGGACGCCTCGTTCTGCTTCCTCGTCGAGGACCTGCCGACCCTGCGCGAGCAGGCCGCCAAGTTCGTGGTCAGCGACGAAAGCTATTACACCAAGTGGGCCGAACCGAGCCGGATCTTCCACCTGCAATACCTCGATGAGCTGATGCGCAAGGCGGCGCTGTCACCCCAGACCAGCAGCGAACTCGATCATTTCGGAGACTACGAGCGCAACGGCGACGACATGCACGATCGCTTGTTTCTACTGAGTTTCGACAGCGCTGCCAACCTGCAACCGGACAACACCGACTGGCTCGCCGAGTACCTGCGCAAGTCGAACCTGAGCGGCACCTTCTTCATGTTGGGCAAGGATGTTCAGGTGCGGCTGGCCGACCGTTCCGTCAGCAGCCTGCAAGCGGCGTTTTCGCAGCAGTGCGTCGGCGTGCAGGGCTGGGAGTTCCGCTCTCACAGCCATTGGCAGGACTGGCAGGATTCGGTGCGGCGCAGTGCCGATCTGGTCAAGAACAAACTGCCGGAGAACTATGTGCCGCTGTTCCGTCCACCGGAAGGGCAGCGTCGCAGCGATGCCCGGGGTTTCTTCAACAGTCAGGGCCTGCAAGTGGCGCTGTGGGACATCGATGCCCAGGACGGCGCCGGCAAGCTCAAGGGCGCTCCAAGCGCGCAGCGGGTGCTGACCCTGATGCTGCTGTGGCGGCACGGGGTGATCAATTTCAACATGAAGCAGGATGCGGTGAAGACCGCGTTGCCGTGGCTGATCACGCAAACCGCGCAAAGCGGCATCGGCTGGGAAGACTGTCAGGACGCGTTTCGCTGAAAAACGGCAAGAGCCCGGAAACATTGGGCTTGCGGTGAATTTTTTGCAGAATTCGATGCGGGCGGACTTCCGACTCTAACGGGGGCAGGGCAGTCCGCCAAGGGCTTTTCGTCACTTTGCAAAATAAACTTCAAAAAAGCGTCAAAGTGCTTTTTTCTGTCACGGGTTTTGGAGTATTACGAAGTCAGACCGCCGAAACCTGCAACACAGGTGGCGTCTTCCAAGACCCATTTTGTGTGCGGTTCACCTGCTATCCCGACAAAAGCTGTGCAGGTGGATTCGGCAGTCACTTCGAGGCGCAGCACCGCCGAGGTATTGCGTCGAATGGCTCCCACAAAGGTGACCGAGTATGGATGATCACGGACGTAGCCCTTCCTCCAACCAGCCAATCCTTTATGTACTCGATACCAACGTACTGATTCACGATCCGAACGCCCTGCTGAATTTCGAAGAACACCACGTCGCGATCCCGATGACCGTGCTTGAAGAGCTGGACAAGCTCAAGAGCGGGCATCACAGCGTGGCCGCCGAATGCCGTCAGGCTATCCGGCTGATCGACAAGACCCTGGGCGATGCTTCACCCGATGACGTCGAACAGGGCGTGCCGATCCAGCGCGGCAAGGGCGGCCCGAAGGGCTTGCTGTCGATTCTGATGAGCAAGCAGGCCGAATCGAACCTGATTCTGCCCGAGCATCTGAACGACAACAAAATCATCAACCAGCTGATCGATCTGCACACCCGCGACCCGAAAAAACCGGTTGTGCTCGTTACCAAAGACATCAACATGCGCCTCAAGGCGCGCGCCTGCGGGATCGACGCCGAGGACTACAGCACCGACCAACTGGTCGACGACGTGTCCCTGCTGCCCAACGGGTACCACAACATGACCGGCTCCTTCTGGGACCGCGTGAGCAAGGTCGAAACCCGTCAGGACCACGGCCGCACCTGGCATCAGGTGCAATTGATCGACAACCTGCCTGCCGTGCACATCAACGAGTTCATCATCGATGAGCAGGGCTTCGTCGGCTGGATCAAGGAGATCGAAGAGGACAAGCTGCTGATCCTCGATCTGCATCAGGAACCGCTGCTGCACCAGGAAGCCTGGGGCCTCAAGCCACGGGACATCTATCAGAGCCTGGCGCTGTACGCGCTGCTGGATCCGGATATTCACCTGGTCAACCTGTCCGGCGCCGCCGGTTCGGGTAAAACCATTCTGGCGCTGGCCGCTGCGATCGAGCAGACCATGGTCAGCAAGCGTTATCGCCGCATCATTGCCACCCGCAGCGTGCAGGGCCTGGACCAGGAAATCGGCTTCCTGCCCGGTACCGAGGCGGAAAAAATGGAGCCTTGGCTCGGCGCCATCACCGACAACCTCGAAGCCTTGCACATGGATGACGAAAACACCCATGGCAGCGTCGACTACATCCTCAGCAAAGTGCCGTTGCAGTTCAAATCGCTCAACTACATTCGCGGTCGCAGCTTCCAGCAGAGCCTGATCCTGATCGACGAATGCCAGAACCTCACGCCGCACCAGATGAAAACCATCATCACCCGGGCCGGCGCCGGTTCCAAAGTGGTGTGCCTGGGCAACCTGGCACAGATCGACACCCCTTACCTGTCCGCGACCAGTTCCGGGCTGACTTACCTGACCGAACGCTTCAAGGATTTCCCCAACGGTGTGCACATCACCCTGCAAGGGGTGCCTCGCTCGATCCTGGCCGAATACGCCGAATCGCATCTGTAACCGTCAAACCGAACCGGGCGACTGCAAAGTCGCCCTGTTTTTTATGTGCGCAATTCTGACCCCCAGGTTTACAATCGACGCTCCTGATCAGGAGTAATCCCGTGCTGACTCATCTCGATTCCCAAGGTCGCGCCAACATGGTCGACGTCACCGAAAAAGCCGTGACGTTCCGTGAAGCGACGGCCCAAGCGCTGGTGCGCATGCTGCCCGACACCCTGCAGATGATCGTCAGCGGCGGCCATCCCAAAGGCGACGTGTTCGCCGTGGCGCGCATCGCCGGCATTCAGGCGGCGAAGAAAACCAGTGACCTGATTCCCCTGTGCCATCCGCTGATGCTGACCGGCGTCAAGGTCGAGCTCAGTGCCGAAGGCGATGACGCGGTGCGCATCGTGGCTCGCTGCAAATTGTCCGGTCAGACCGGCGTCGAGATGGAAGCGCTGACCGCCGCCAGCGTCGCCGCCCTGACCATTTACGACATGTGCAAGGCCGTGGATCGCGGCATGACCATCGAAAGCGTGCGTCTGCTGGAAAAGGTTGGCGGCAAGAGCGGGCATTTCCAGGCGGAGCAGCCATGAACCTGACCGTGAAGTTTTTCGCCCGTTACCGCGAGGCGCTGGGCGTGGACTCGGTGACGGTCGAGGGTGATTTCGCCACCGTCGATGACGTTCGTGCGTTGCTGGCGCAGCGTGAGGGCGCCGACGTGCTGAGCGAGCAGAACCTGATGTGCGCGCGCAACGAAGACCTCTGCCAGCTCGACGAACCGGTGGTCGATGGCGACGAAGTGGCGTTTTTCCCTACCGTGACCGGAGGCTGAGCCATGCGCATTCGGGTGCAGTCCGAACCGTTCGATCCGGGCGCTGAAGTCAACGCGATGCACGCCGCCAATGTCGGCGTCGGCGCGGTGGTGAGTTTTGTCGGCTACGTGCGCGACTTCAACGATGGTCTCGATGTTGCCGGGATGTTTCTTGAACACTATCCGGGCATGACCGAAAAGGCCCTCGGCAAGATTGCCGTTGAGGCCGAGGAGCGCTGGCCGCTGTTGAAACTGGAAGTGCTGCACCGCATCGGCGCGCTGGAACCGGGCGAGCCGATCGTGTTTGTCGCCGCCGCCAGTGCCCATCGCCAGGCGGCGTTCGACGCCTGCGCCTTCGTCATGGATTACCTGAAAACCCGCGCACCGTTCTGGAAGAAAGAAAACACCAGCGACGGCCCGCGCTGGGTCGAAGGCCGTGACAGCGATCATGCGGCGGCGGATCGCTGGAAGCAGTAATTCCTCTCCCCAATCAATCTCCCCTCGACTCCCGACCATCGGCTGACGCCGATGGTGTTTGTCCAATTGACGGTTTGTACGTAAAAGTCCAGTATGGATTTACAAGTACAAAAAAAGGTCTTTCCCCGTTTCAGCTTTTTTCTTCTGTCTTGCCAAACCAACAACAACCCGCGAGAGAACGAACATGAAGAAATTCCCCCTCATCACCGGTCTGGCACTAAGCCTGTTGGCGTGCAGCAGCGCGTTCGCCGCCGAGAAAACCCTGCGCATCGGTATCGAAGCGGCGTATCCGCCCTTCGCTTCGAAGACCGACAAGGGTGAAATCGTCGGTTTCGACTACGACATCGGCAATGCCCTGTGCGCGCAGATGCAGGTCAAGTGCGTGTGGGTCGAGGGCGAGTTCGACGGTCTGATTCCTTCCCTGAAAGTGAAGAAAATCGACATGGCGCTGTCGTCCATGACCATCAACGAAGATCGCAAGAAGTCGGTGGACTTCACCCACAAGTACTATTTCACCTCGTCGCGGCTGGTAATGAAGGAAGGCGCGAGCGTCGATGACCAGTACGCCAGCCTCAAGGGCAAGACCGTCGGCGTGCAGCGTGCGACTACCACCGACCGTTACGCCACCGAGGTGTTCGAGCCCAAGGGCATCAACGTCAAGCGCTACGGCAACAACGAAGAAATCTACATGGACCTGGCGGCCGGGCGTCTCGATGCGATCTTCGCCGACACCATCCCGCTGACCGACTTCCTGTCGATGCCGCGCGGCAAGGGTTACGCCTTTGTCGGGCCTGAGTTGAAGGATCCGAAGTATGTGGGCGAGGGCGCCGGGATTGCGGTGCGCAAGGGCAACGCCGAACTGGTCAGCCAGTTGAACACTGCCATCGACGGCATTCGCGCCAGTGGCGAATACCAGAAGATTTCCGAGAAGTACTTCAAGTCCGATATCTACGGCGACTGATAGTCCGCTATCGCCAGCAGGCTGGCTCCCACAAGGGGTCTGTACCGAACATACATATTGTGTTCACAGACATCCAATGTGGGAGCCAGCCTGCTGGCGATGGGGCCAGACCAGCCAAAAGAGCCGCCGGATCTCAGCCCTTCAATTCCTTCAAGTGCTTGTACACCGTCGCCCGCCCCATGTTCAGCACATTGGCCACATAGTTCGAGGCGCTCTTGCCCTTGAACGCCCCTTCGGCGTGCAGCGCCAGCACCAGTTCGCGTTTGTGATCGCGGGTCAGCAGGTTCAGGCTCAGTTGCCGTTCCCGTAGCCAGGCGTGCAGGAAAGTGTTGATGCGCTCCTGCCAGTCATCGCGAAACAGCGAGTCCGGTTGCGGAATCAGTTTGCTCGGCGAGAGGAACAGGTCCAGCGCTGCCTTGGCGTTCTCGAACAGCGAAATATTCAGGTTGATGCACAGCACCGCCAGCGGGTGCCCTTCGCTGTCGCGCAGCACGGTGCTCAGGCTGCGAATTTTCTGGCCGTCCCAATTGAGCTTTTCGTACGGGCCGATGTTCCGTTCGCTGACGTCGTCGCTGAGCATGTCTTCCAGCGACGATTCATCGCCGATCACCCGTTTCGACAGGTTGTTGGCGATGTAGTCGACCTTTTGCGTGCGCAGGTCATGCAGCACCACTTCGGCGTGGGGAAAGAACAGCGTGGCAATGGCGTCGGCGATGGCGTGGTAGTTGTCCAGCGCGGCGTCATGCAGCTCGGGCGTGTGTTCGGGGGCGGTCATAACTGTGGAGCTCCAGGCAACGTCAACGCCCCCGTGATCCGGGGGCGTTGCGAGTGTGCCGCAATCCGGCGGGCGCGTCATCCGGGCGGACGGTCAGGCCAGGCGGGCAGGGGCGAGCATGGCGGCGGTCAGGCCGAACTGCTTGAGATGGTCAGGCAGCGATTCGCCACGCACCAGCGCCGCGCTGGCCTGGCCCATCGCCGGTGAAGTCTGGATGCCATAGCCGCCCTGGGCCGCGACCCAGAATAGCCCCGGCACCTGCGGATCGAACCCGGACAGCAAATCGCCATCGGCGACGAAACTGCGCAGGCCGGCCCAGGTGCGGGTCGGGCGGCGGATGGTCAGGGTCGTCGCTTCCTCGATCTGGTAAATGCCCATGGCGATGTCCAGTTCTTCCGGCTGCACGTCGTGCGGTTCGACCGGGTCGGCATTGGCCGGTGAGCCGAGGAACATCCCGGCGTCGGGCTTCATATAGAAGGATTCGTCGAGACTGACCAGCATCGGCCAGTGGTGAATGTCCACGCCTTCAGGGCCGGCGAAGATGAACGCCGCACGGCGTTTCGGTTGCAGACCCAGCGGCTTGGCGCCGGCCAGGGCTCCGATCCTGTCGGCCCACGCGCCTGCTGCGTTGATCACGATGGGAGCGCTGAAGGTCTGGCCATTGGTCTGCACGTGCCAGATGCCGTCGGCGTCGCGGCTCATTCCGAGCACTTCGCAATCGGTCTGCACCTGGCCGTTGTTGCGACGGATACCGCGCAGATAACCCTGATGCAGGGCATCGGTGTCGATGTCGCTGGCGGTCGGGTCGTAGATCGCGCCATGGACTTTCTCCCGGCGCAGGATCGGCAGCCGCGCGCAGGCTTCATCCGCGCTGAGCAACTGCATCTCCGGCACCGTGGCCTTGGCGCTGAGGTACTGATTGTTCAGCTCGGCGGCGTCACCCGTGAAGTCGACAGTCATTTCTCCGCGTGGGGTCAGCAGCGGATGCTCGCAGAAGCCGCTGGGAGGATGGTCGAAGAATTCACGGCTGGCCTGGGTCAGCGCCCGAACCTGCGGGGTGCCGTATGCGGCGGTGAACAGCGCAGCCGAACGCCCGGTGGAGTGATAGGCCGGGTGCGACTCGCGCTCCAGCACCACGACCTTGCCGTGCTGCGATAGCCAGAAACCGGTGGAAGCGCCGGCGATCCCGCCGCCGATGATGATGAAATCTGCATGACTCATGAAAATCTCCGGTGTCAGCGCTGCAATTGATAGACGGCGTTGGCCAGGGCGATGTCTTCCAGGCCCAGACCGATGGAGCGGAAAAACACGTGACGGTTGTAATCGGGGCGCTGCACTTTTTCGCTGAGCAGATCCGCCAGGTCACCGAGGATCGCGCCGCTGTTCCAGTCATGTTGTTCGCGGGCGATCAGCATCTCGCCGGCCGAGCCCGGGGTGGTCAGACGATAGTCGCAGAACACCTGCATGTCGTTGAGGCTTTGCGGCGGCACTTCGTGGGCGCGCGGTGCGTTGGTGCTGATCGAAGTGATGAGCGCCGGTTTGCTCAAGGTTGCCGGGTCGATCACGGGGCCGGCGGACGAAGTGCAGAGCATGATCACGTCGGCTTCGGCGATGGCGATTTCGCGGCTGTCGGCGATGTTCACCCGTGGATCGAGGGCTTGCAGTTGGCGGGCGGTGGCCGGGTCTTCGCTCAAGGTGGGCGAGTACACACTGATGCTCTGCCAGTCGCGCAAGGCTTTGACGTAATGCAGGTGCGCCTGGGCGACCTTGCCGCTGCCGATGATTGCCAGACGCGCGGCCTTCAACGGGGCGAGGGCATCGACCGCCACGGCGGTGGTCGCAGCGGTGCGGGCGGTGGTCAGTTCGCCGGCATCGCAGAGCAACAGAGGCTGACCAGTCTGCATCGACATCAGCAATGTCCACGCCGTCACCAGCGGACCTTGTTCGCGAACGATGTAGGGCGAAGTCTTGACCCCGTACACGCCGTCTTCGGCCAATACGCCGAGATAGTTGATGAAGTCTCCGGCACCCTGAGGGAATTCGACCAGTTGCTGCGCCGGTTGAACTGCATGCCCGGCTGCCAGATCGCGGAACAGCTTGCGCAGGATCTGCGGCACATCGATCCGGGCCAGCAACTCGCGGGCCTGGGTTTGGTCGATCACGAAAGGCGTACTGGACATGTCGGACTCCGGAGACTGTTTTTAAACTTATTTGTCCATTATGGACTTTTAGTGTTGTTGAACAATATCTGGGCGAAAAAAAAGCGCAGTCCGTTGCCGGCTGCGCTTCTCTTTATGGCGTCGCTTACTGTGGACGCTTGCGCTCAACCGCCCGCAATAGATGGGTCGGCGGCGTTTCACAGCTGATCTTGCGACCAAGTTTTTCTTCGATGGACGGCAACTGATAAGAGTCGTCTTCACCGGCAAAGCTGATCGACACGCCGTCGGCGCCAGCACGACCGGTACGGCCGATGCGGTGCACGTAGTCGTCCGGGACTTCCGGCAGGGTGAAGTTGATCACGTGGCTGATGCCGTCGATGTGGATACCGCGACCGGCCACGTCGGTGGCGACCAGCACCCGGATCTTGCCTTCGCGGAAGCCTTCGAGCGTCTTGATCCGCTTGTGCTGAGGCACGTCGCCGGACAGCTGCGCGGCGTTGATGCCGTCGCGCACCAGGCGTTCTTCGATGCGGCGCACTTCGTCCTTGCGGTTGGCGAACACGATCACACGCTCCCAGCCGTTGTCGTTGACCAGGTTGAAGAGCAGTTTGTATTTGTCGGCGCCGGCCACCGCGTAGATGTGCTGTTCGACGTTTTCGTTGGCCACGTTGGTGACCTCGATTTCGACGATCGCAGGATCGGTGGTCCACTGCTTGGCGAGGTTCATCACGTCATCGGTGAAGGTCGCGGAGAACAGCAGGGTCTGGCGTTCGCTTTTCGGCGGGGTCTGGCGAATGATCTGACGGACCTGCGGGATGAAGCCCATGTCGAGCATGCGGTCGGCTTCGTCCAGCACCATCACTTCGACCATGTCCAGATGCACGTCACCGCGCTGGTTGAAGTCGAGCAGGCGGCCCGGGGTCGCGACGAGGATGTCGCAATGGCGCGCTTCGAGGTGCTTGAGCTGCTTGTCGAAGTCCATCCCGCCGACGAACGTCATGACGTTGAGGCCGGTGTACTTGGTCAGGTCGGCGGCGTCCTTGGCGATCTGCACCACCAGCTCGCGGGTCGGCGCGATGATCAGCGCCCGTGGCTCGCCCATGTAGCGCTCTTTCGGCGGCGGGGTCTGCAGCAGCTGGGTGATGATCGAGATCAGGAACGCGGCGGTCTTGCCGGTGCCGGTCTGGGCGCGGCCGATGGCGTCTTTGCCGGCGAGGGTGAAACCCAGCACCTGGGCCTGGATCGGCGTGCAATACGGGAAACCCAGGTCCTGAATGGCGTGCATCAGTTCCGGGGAGAGTTTGAAATCGTGGAAACGGGTCTTGCCTTCCTGTGGCTCGACGACGAAGTCTTCGAGTTTCCAGGGAATCACCGGCGCCTTGGGCTTGGGTTCGCGACGTGGTCTGGCCGGTTTCGGTGCTTCGCTGCGGGCCGGCTCGGTGGCGGGCGCGGCAGCTGGAGCGGGTTTTGGTTCGCGTTGCGGCGTCGTGGCGGGCGTCTGGCGGTCGGCCTGGCTGGCATCGCTGCGATGACCGGGGGCGTGCGACGGCGCAGTGGGGACTGGCGCGAGCTGCTCAGCCTCGCTTTTACCGAACATTTTCTTGAGTGCTTTGAGCACGGTCATCTCATCAATTGGTTAAGGAATGTACGCCGGCCAGTGTAATGCAAGAAACGGGCGCGGCGTAGTGGGATGATCAAAGGGCGACCCTTGTCGGAATTGTCAGCGCAGGCGTTCGCTCAACCACGTGCCGATGTCGCGAATTTCTTCGGGTAACACTTCGTGCTCCATTGGGTATTCCTGCCATGTCACGGTGACACCATGGGCCTTGAGATACTCATAAGCCGTGCGTCCCATCGAGTTCTGCACCACGTTGTCGAACTGGCCGTGCAGCGCCAGCACCGGAATCCGCTGCTGGCTGGCGGACAACTCCAGTTCATCGCTGAAGGTCGGCGCGTATGTCGATAATGCCAGCACCCCGCCCAACGGTCCCTGCCATTTCAGAAACGCGGTGTGATAGACCACGGCGCCGCCCTGGGAAAAACCGGCGAGGAAAATTCGCGAGGCGTCTATTCCGCTGCTTCGCTGTTCTTCTATCAATTCGATGATGCGTTCGGCGGACGCTTCCAGCTCGTCGCGGTCGATCGCCCGGGCCGGGCTCATGGCTTTGATGTCGTACCAGCTCGGCATGGCATATCCGCCATTTATCGTCACCGGACGGGTCGGCGCCTGGGGCAGGACGAAACGCGTGCTCAGCAGGCTTTCCTGAAGCGCTTCGGCCACCGGCAGAAAGTCGTAGCGGTCGGCGCCGAGGCCGTGCAGCCAGATCACGCAGGCGTCTGCGGGCTTAACAGGCTGAAGAATCAAGGGCTCGGTCATGGCTGCTCCAATTGTGTGCGGGCGCTCTCATTGAGTGCGTGATTTGCGTGCGCGCCCGGTTGATCCGTTAAGAAGATGTCGCAAGGCTGCAAGTTTTGCTATTGACCTGTCACTCAATCGCTTCAGCTGCCGGTGTGGTACGGGCTTTGCTATGAGGTAGTCGTGCAATCGATCTCGCGCCTGGCGGTAACACTATCAGTGAACGCCTGGCGACGGGATAGCAAAGAATCCGGTGATGGATGTTCGCCAATGGCCGCAACGGGCTTAGCGAACGTGAAAGGGCTACCGCCCGTTCGGCCGACTGGTGAGAAGTGAGTTGTCCATGATGTGGATTTTCTCCTACTAGACTCATAGCGAAGGTCCTGCGTCGGTTGACCCCAAAAAAAGCCAACACGGGTCAACAACGCCTCAAAAGGGTGCGACTGGACTCAAGCTCCGACACAACAAGAGCAAAACTGGAGGTTTGAATGAAGATGTTGAAATCCACTCTGGCGATCGTGACTGCTGCTGCAGTACTGGGTGTCAGCGGGTTCGCTCAGGCGGGTGCAACCCTGGATGCAGTGAAGAAGAAAGGATTCGTGCAGTGCGGCGTCAGCGATGGCTTGCCAGGCTTCTCGGTTCCGGATTCCACCGGCAAGATCGTGGGTATCGATGCTGACGTCTGCCGCGCCGTGGCCGCTGCCGTGTTCGGCGACGCGACCAAGGTCAAGTTCAGTCAGTTGAACGCCAAGGAGCGTTTCACCGCTCTGCAGTCGGGCGAGATCGACATCCTGTCGCGCAACACCACCATGACCAGCTCCCGTGACGCGGGCATGGGCCTGAAATTCCCGGGCTTCATTACCTACTACGACGGCATCGGCTTCCTGGTAAACAACAAGCTGGGCGTGAAGAGTGCCAAAGAGCTGGACGGTGCAACCATCTGCATCCAGGCCGGTACCACCACCGAGCTGAACGTTTCCGACTACTTCCGCGGCAACGGTCTGAAATACACCCCGATCACTTTCGACACCTCCGATGAAAGCGCCAAGTCGCTGGAATCCGGTCGTTGCGACGTGCTGACCTCCGACAAGTCCCAGCTGTTCGCCCAGCGCAGCAAGCTGGCTTCGCCGAAGGACTATGTAGTTCTGCCGGAAACCATTTCCAAGGAACCACTGGGCCCGGTCGTGCGTAACGGCGACGACGAGTGGCTGGCCATCGTGCGTTGGGTTGGCTACGCGCTGCTGAACACCGAAGAAGCAGGCATCTCTTCGAAGAACGTCGAAGCTGAAGCCAAAGCGACCAAGAACCCGGATGTTGCTCGTATGCTCGGTGCAGACGGCGAATATGGCAAAGACCTGAAACTGCCGAAGGACTGGGTCGTACAGATCGTCAAGCAAGTCGGCAACTACGGCGAAATCTTCGAGAAAAACCTCGGCAAGAGCACTCCGCTGGAAATCGACCGCGGCCTGAACGCGCTGTGGAACAACGGCGGCATTCAATACGCACCACCAGTGCGCTGATGGTTCTGTCACCCGGCAGGCCAACTGCCGGGTGACGTTCTGTTCCATTATTTCCGGGGCACTTCATGCAAAATTCAATCGGCGCACCAAAGCAGAGGCTCACCCTCAGCGATCCACGAGTGCGTGCGTGGGTATTTCAGATCATCACCATCGTGGCGGTGGTCTCCCTGGGCTGGTATCTGTTCGATAACACCCAGACCAACCTGCAACACCGGGGTATCACTTCGGGGTTCGACTTTCTCGAGCGCAGTGCCGGGTTCGGCATCGCTCAACACCTGATCTCCTACACCGAAGCGGACAGTTATGCCCGGGTGTTTGTCATCGGCCTGCTCAACACGCTGCTGGTGACCTTCATCGGTGTGATCCTGGCCACGATCCTTGGCTTCATCGTCGGCGTGGCGCGCCTGTCGAAGAACTGGATCATTTCCAAACTGGCAACGGTGTACGTGGAGGTTTTCCGTAACATCCCGCCACTGCTGCAGATCCTGTTCTGGTACTTCGCGGTGTTCCTGACCATGCCGGGGCCGCGCAACAGCCACAACTTCGGCGATACCTTTTTCGTCAGCAGCCGTGGCCTGAACATGCCGGCCGCGCAAATGGCCGACGGTTTCTGGGCGTTCGTGGTCAGCATCGTGGTGGCCATCGTCGCCATCGTGCTGATGAGCCGCTGGGCCAACAAGCGTTTTGAAGCCACCGGCGAGCCGTTCCACAAGTTCTGGGCCGGTCTGGCGCTGTTCCTGGTGATCCCGGCGGTGTGTGCGCTGATCTTCGGCGCGCCTGTGCACTGGGAAATGCCGAAGCTGCAAGGCTTCAACTTCGTCGGTGGCTGGGTGCTGATTCCGGAACTGCTGGCCTTGACCCTGGCGCTGACGGTGTACACCGCGGCGTTCATCGCCGAGATCGTGCGTTCGGGCATCAAGTCGGTCAGTCACGGTCAGACCGAAGCGGCGCATTCGCTCGGCCTGCGCAACGGCCCGACCCTGCGCAAGGTGATCATTCCGCAAGCGCTGCGGGTCATCATCCCGCCGCTGACCAGCCAATACCTGAACCTGGCGAAGAACTCCTCGCTGGCGGCCGGTATCGGTTATCCGGAAATGGTTTCGCTGTTCGCCGGCACCGTGCTGAACCAGACCGGTCAGGCGATCGAAGTCATTGCCATCACCATGAGCGTGTACCTGGCGATCAGTATCAGCATTTCCCTGCTGATGAACTGGTACAACAAGCGCATCGCGCTGATCGAGCGGTAAGGAATAGCGCATGAGTACTCATACTTTCAAACCCGATATGCCACCGCCGGCCAAGGTCTTCGGCCCGATGGCGTGGATCCGCGCGAACATGTTCTCCAGCTGGCTCAACACCCTGCTGACCCTGTTCGCGTTCTACCTGATCTACCTGGTGATTCCGCCGATCCTCAGCTGGGCGATCATCGATGCCAACTGGGTCGGCACCACCCGCGCCGACTGCACCAAGGACGGCGCCTGCTGGGTCTTCATCCAGCAGCGTTTCGGCCAGTTCATGTACGGCTACTACCCGCCGGAACTGCGCTGGCGCGTGGACCTGACCGTGTGGCTGGCGGTCATCGGCGTGGCACCTCTGTTCATCAAGCGCGTGGCGCACAAGGCGGTGTACGGTCTGAGCTTCCTGGTGGTCTACCCGATCGTTGCCTGGTGCCTGCTGCATGGCGGCGTCTTTGGCCTCGACACCGTGGCGACCAGCCAGTGGGGCGGTCTCATGCTGACCCTGGTGATCGCGACTGTCGGCATCGCCGGTGCGTTGCCGCTGGGGATTGTCCTGGCGCTGGGTCGACGCTCGAACATGCCGGCGATCCGTGTGGTCTGCGTGACCTTCATCGAGTTCTGGCGCGGCGTGCCGTTGATCACGGTGCTGTTCATGTCCTCGGTGATGCTGCCGCTGTTCCTGCCTGAAGGCATGAACTTCGACAAGCTGCTGCGGGCGCTGATCGGCGTGATCCTGTTCCAGTCGGCGTACGTCGCCGAGGTGGTGCGCGGCGGTCTGCAAGCGATCCCCAAGGGCCAGTACGAAGCCGCGGCCGCGATGGGCCTCGGTTACTGGCGCGCCATGGGCCTGGTGATTCTGCCGCAAGCCCTGAAGCTGGTGATTCCCGGCATCGTCAACACCTTCATCGCGCTGTTCAAGGACACCAGCCTGGTGATCATCATCGGCCTCTTTGACCTGCTCAACAGCGTCAAGCAAGCCGCTGCCGATCCGAAATGGCTGGGCATGGCCACCGAAGGCTACGTGTTCGCCGCCCTGGTGTTCTGGATTTTCTGTTTTGGTATGTCGCGCTATTCCATGCACCTGGAACGCAAGCTCGACACTGGCCACAAGCGTTAGGAGTTTTTTCGATGAGCGAAGCAATCAAAAAGCCAGTGGGCCCTGAAGGCATCATTCAGATGCAGGGCGTGAACAAGTGGTACGGCCAGTTCCACGTGCTGAAAGACATCAACCTCAACGTGCGTCAGGGCGAGCGTATCGTGCTGTGTGGCCCGTCGGGTTCCGGCAAATCCACCACCATCCGCTGCCTCAACCGTCTGGAAGAGCACCAGCAGGGCCGCATCGTGGTCGATGGCGTCGAGCTGACCAACGACCTCAAGCAGATCGAAGCGATCCGCCGTGAAGTCGGCATGGTGTTCCAGCACTTCAACCTGTTCCCGCACCTGACCATCCTGCAGAACTGCACCCTGGCGCCAATGTGGGTGCGCAAGATGCCCAAGCGCAAGGCCGAGGAAATCGCCATGCATTACCTGGAACGCGTACGCATTCCGGAACAGGCGCACAAGTACCCGGGGCAACTGTCCGGCGGTCAGCAACAGCGTGTGGCGATCGCCCGCGCGCTGTGCATGAAACCGAAAATCATGCTGTTCGACGAACCGACCTCGGCACTCGATCCGGAGATGGTGAAAGAAGTACTCGACACCATGATCGGCCTGGCCGAAGACGGCATGACCATGCTCTGCGTAACCCACGAAATGGGCTTCGCCCGCACCGTGGCCAACCGCGTGATCTTCATGGACAAGGGCGAAATCGTTGAGCAGGCGGCACCGAACGACTTCTTCGACAATCCACAGAATGATCGGACGAAGCTGTTCCTGAGTCAGATTCTGCATTGAGATCTGATGAATAAAATGAACCCGGCCTTGTGCCGGGTTTGTTTTTTGTGGGTCAGGAAACGGTGAGGGTTTCGTGTTCCTTGTGCTCGGTATACTTGAAGGCGTTCCTCAGATCCGCCCCTTCACCCAAGGCTTTCGCATCAGCGAGCAAGTGCGGATAGCGATCGAGCAGGCGCATCAGCAGCATCAACGCCTTCGGCGGAAGCACTTCGCCGCGCTCATAGCGGGAAAATGCGTTGTGTCCGCCACCAGACAGCAGTTGCACCGTTTCTTTTTGCGTCAGGTGCAATTTGCGCCGGATGCGCTTCATCTCGTTACCGATCATTTGTCGGGCAGCAATCACCAGATCATCACCGGCTTGCGTGTAGCGTTCTGCACTATCGGTGTCGGCGTCCCACTCGACCTCACCGCATTTGCGACATTCCCAGCCAGCAAGGTCATCGATACGACGTTCCATGCCTTTGACACTGATGGTTTCGCCGCGGCCTTCGAAATGTGTCATTCCCTCACGTGCACCGCAGCTGAAACATTGCCGGGTCTTCATTGGTTTTTCTCCTTGAAGGAGATTACCGGTGGGCCACCTTCGGGGCGGTATGTCACCTTGATGTAAATCTCCAGATCGTGTGAGTGCGTGTGATAAACGTCTTGCCAGACTCGATGATCGTCATAGGTGGTCATCGACTTGTACAACATCCTGTTCTGCAGTTCGAAAACGATTTCTTGCATCTCTATGATGCTGAGGCCGAGATCCAGTCCGGTTTTTTCTGCGCTCTTGGTGAATGCCTGTCTTCCCCGTCGCCTGACCTCAGCCTTGATCACCACCAAGTCGTAATGGGGTGTGTTCTTTTCCATAAGAAACCCAAACCCTGTTCCTGAAATTACCCTTAAAGGGTAATTTTGACTAATCGAAAATCCAGCTCCATTTGCCCCTCTCTGACCCTAGGTGGTTGCCGTCCTACACGGAGCTGACTAACATGTCAGAAAATTCATCCCATGATTGGATGAAAGGGCGAATCCTATGTCAGACATTTCTCCACTCATTAAACGATCCCTGGTCGATCAGGCCCTGGATCAGTTGCGCCAGCGCATCACCGACGGCACGTGGCAGGTCGGTCAGCGTTTGCCGACCGAGCCCGAGCTGTGCGCCGAACTCGGCATCAGCCGCAACACCGTGCGCGAGGCGATGCGGGTGCTGGCGTTTTCCGGGCTGATCGAGATCCGCCAAGGTGACGGCAGTTACCTGCGGGCGGTGGTCGATCCGATGGACACGCTCAAGGCGCTGTCCAAATGCTCGCTGGATCAGGCCCGGGAAACCCGGCACATCCTTGAAGTCGAGGCCATCGGCCTGGCGGCCTTGCGCCGAACCGATGAAGACCTCGTCGCACTGCGTGAGGCGCTGGGTGTCGCCGGCAGTCACTATCACGGCGACCTCGACAGTTACATCCGCTGCGACCTGGTGTTTCACCGCCGCCTGGTGGACGCCGCGCACAACCCGACCCTCAGCGAGTTGTATCGCTATTTTTCCAGCATCGTCGGTGCGCAATTGCGCCAGACCCTGAACATCGTTCCCCGTCGACAGGAAGTCTTCGATTTGCACGTCGCCTTGCTTGAGGCTGTCGAGCAGCGCGATCCGGAGCGGGCCAAAGCCCTGTCGAGGCAGTTGATCAATGAACCTTGAAACCGAGAAAACCATGTCCCGCCCAGAAGTCTCCACAGCACCCGTTCGCAAGGCCGAGCTCGAAGAGTTGCTGATAGATGCCGAGGCCGATGACGAGCAGGTGCAGCAAAGCCATCCGCTGGTACGGCGCCCGTGGCTGTTGCTGCTGGGGCTGATTCTGGTGGCGCTGAACTTGCGTCCGGCGCTGTCGAGCATGGCGCCGCTGCTCAGTGATGTGTCGAAAAGCCTTGGTTTGTCCGCCGCTCAGGCGGGTTTGCTGACGACGTTGCCGGTGCTCTGCCTCGGTCTGTTCGCCCCGCTGGCCCCGATACTCGCGCGGCGTTTCGGTGCCGAGCGGGTGGTCTTGGGGATTCTTCTGACACTGGCCGGCGGCATCATCCTGCGCAGCAACTTCGGTGAAATCGGTCTGTTCGCCGGCAGCGTGCTGGGCGGCGCGAGCATCGGCATCATCGGTGTGTTGCTGCCGGGCATCGTCAAGCGTGACTTCGCCAAGCATGCCGGCACCATGACCGGGGTCTACACCATGGCGCTGTGCCTGGGCGCGGCGATGGCGGCGGGTTCCAGTGTGCCGCTGAGCGAACACTTCGATCACAGCTGGGCCATGGGCCTGGGTTTCTGGGTGATTCCGGCGCTGGTGGCGGCAGTGTTCTGGCTGCCGCAAATCGGCCAGAAGCACGGCGCGCACAATGTCGCGTATCGAGTGCGCGGTCTGCTGCGTGATCCGCTGGCCTGGCAGGTGACCTTGTACATGGGCCTGCAATCGTCGCTGGCCTACATCGTGTTCGGCTGGTTGCCGTCGATCCTTATCGGTCGCGGGCTGACGCCGACCCAGGCCGGCCTGGTGCTGTCTGGTTCGGTAATCATTCAACTTGCCAGCTCCCTGGCGGCACCGTGGCTGGCCACGCGCGGCAAGGATCAGCGGCTGGCGATCGTGGTGGTGATGGCGCTGACCCTCGGCGGCCTGTTCGGTTGCCTCTACGCGCCGATCGAAGGCCTGTGGGGCTGGGCGATCCTGCTGGGCCTGGGGCAGGGTGGTACGTTCAGCCTGGCGCTGACCCTGATCGTCCTGCGCTCGCGGGACTCCCATGTCGCGGCGAACCTGTCGAGCATGTCCCAGGGCTTCGGCTACACCCTCGCGTCCATGGGGCCGTTCGCGGTCGGCGTAGTGCATGACTGGACCGGTGGCTGGAACGCCGTGGGCTGGATCTTCGGCATCGTCGGTGCGGGAGCGATCCTCGCCGGCCTCGGTGCCGGGCGTGCGTTGTACGTGCAGGTGGCAAGCGAAAAGGTCTGATACGCACACACTGTCGGTATTCGGAATGCGAATGCCGATAGTGTTTCGGGCGTTTGCGGATTATCGTGCTGGCAATCTGTACCTTTCCTGGAGATTGCCCATGAGTGAAGATGCCCACAGCGCCCTGATCACCCGTTTCTACCAGGCTTTCCAGCGCCTCGACGCCGAGGCCATGGCCGCCTGCTACACCGACGACGTGGTGTTCAACGATCCGGCCTTCGGCGAGCTGCGCGGCCGCGATGCCGGCGACATGTGGCGCATGCTCACCACCCGGGCCAAGGACTTCTCCCTGACTTTCGACAACGTCCGCGCCGACGAGCGCAGCGGCGGCGCCCACTGGGTGGCGACCTACCTGTTCAGCCAGACCGGCAACATCGTGATCAACGACATCCAGGCACGTTTCGTCTTCCGTGACGGCAAGATCTGCGAACACCACGACCACTTCGACCTGTGGCGCTGGTCGCGCCAAGCGCTGGGCTTCAAGGGCCTGCTCCTTGGCTGGACGCCGCTGGTGCGCAACGCCGTCCGCGCCCAGGCGCTGAAAGGGCTGAAGGCATTTCAGGCGAGTCGCTGATAAGATCGCGGCCTGTTTTCCTTACGCCTGAATTGTCCCGTGACCAGCCTCAGCGAAAATCCTCTCGATGCCGACGTTCCAGTGAGCAAGTCCTGGTTCGTCTACCTCGTACGTGCCGCCAACGGTTCGCTTTACTGCGGGATCAGCGATGATCCCGTGCGCCGTTTCGCCAAGCACCAGAGCGGCAAAGGCGCACGCTTCTTTCTCTCAAGCCCGGCGATGGCGCTGGTCTATACCGAGCGTTGCCGCGACAAGAGTGATGCGTTGCGTCAGGAGCGGTTGATCAAGAAGCTGAGGAAGAGTGCGAAGGAGTGTCTGGTGGCGACTTATCGGCCTGATTGATCGGGGGCAGATGGTAGAGGTCTCCACGTCGGCGCGGCGGCTTCAGGCAAACGACAGGCGAAAAAAAACCGCCTTTGCGGGGCGGTTTTTTCTGTAAACGCCGGTTTGCGGCCGGGTTTACTGCATCTCAATGGACACACTAGCGTGGACGAAGATTATTCGGCTTTATGCCATCGAGCAAGCCTAAAAATATTCATTCAGAAAAATGCGATTTTTGATTCATTTGTTTAAACGTCGGATCAGAAACCCGATTACGATCTGTCCGCTCGCATGACGGTGCAACTATTGAGGTCTGGCCGATTGGCTTAAAGGTTTCATGCCCTCTGACACGGGGTTGCTCCCGTGCCGGAATGATATTTCAGAGGGTGTCACAACCGGCCGCCTCAATGGACACACTAGCGTGTATTCCGAAGGCGTACGTGGTCCGGTAAGCACGCTGGAGGTTTGGCCCCCAACCGGAGGCCAAAACGTATGAAGCTTTTGCTGCGTACTCTGAGCCTCGTATGGAGGTCGTTCAAAGCGTTTCGCTTTTACGAGTTCCTGCGAGATCACTTCGATGACCTGATGTAAGGTCCTTGATGTGGAAAGCCGTCTCAGCCTTGGCTGAGGCGGCTTTTTAGTGCCTTATCAACCTGACTGATCAGTTCCCATCAGCCGGATTCGTAGGCTGCGAACGAATTGCGCGCTAAGCTGCTGGCTCACTTTCTGTGCGGCGGAGCCGAGCATGTCCGAGTTGATTCTGCATCATTACCCGACCTCTCCATTCGCCGAAAAGGCCCGGCTGCTGTTGGGTTTCAAGGGCTTGTCCTGGCGTTCGGTGCACATCTCGCCGGTGATGCCGAAACCGGACCTGACCGCCCTGACCGGTGGCTATCGCAAGACTCCGGTGCTGCAGATCGGTGCAGATATCTATTGCGACACCGCGCTGATCGCCCGTCGGCTCGAGCAGGAAAAAGCCCAGCCTTCGTTCTTCCCGGAAGGTCAGGAAATGATCGCCGCCAGTTTCGCCGCCTGGGCCGATTCGGTGGTGTTCCAGCACGCGGTGAGCCTGGTGTTCCAGCCGGAATCGGTGGCAGTGCGTTTCGGCAAGTTGCCTCCGGAAGCGATCAAGGCCTTCCTCGCAGATCGGGCCGGACTGTTCAGCGGTGGCAGCGCGGCCAGGCTGTCAGCCGAGCAGGCCAAGCACAATTGGCCGACCCTCGTGGCGCGTCTGGAGCAACAGTTGCAGCGTGAAGACGGTGACTTCCTGTTCGGTGAACCGTCGATTGCTGATTTCGCCATGGCCCATCCGCTGTGGTTCCTCAAGGCCACTCAAGTGACGGCGCCTTTGGTGGATGCTTATCCGGCGGTGTCGGCGTGGCTGGGGCGTGTGCTCGGTTTTGGCCATGGCGCGGCCAGCGAGATGAGTTCGGAGGAAGCACTGGAGATCGCGCGCAGCTCGACGCCTGCGGCGTTGCCGGACGAGGAATTCACTGATCCGAACGGGTTCGTGGCAGGTCAGCAGGTGCTGATCGCCGCGACAGACTACGGCGTTGATCCGGTGGCCGGTGAGCTGGTGTTTGCCGGTCGAGAGGAGCTGATCCTGCGCCGTGAAGACGAACGTGGCGGGTTGGTGCATGTGCACTTCCCGCGTTTCGGTTTCCGAATCGAGAAACGCTGAAACAACTGAGGGAGCCGAATGGCTCCCTCGTTCATTTCAGTGCAGCGAGAATCTCGTCCGGATCAAACCCGCGAATCAACGTGCCATTGACGTCGATCAGCGGAATCCCGCGTCCGCCCAGCGCTTCGTACGCCTTGCGTGCCTCGGCATCCTTCTCGATATCGAATTCCTTGAACGGAATGCCTTTCTGATCGAGAAAGCGCTTGGTCTGCTTGCAGTAGCCGCACCAGTCCGTGGCGTACAGCACGACATGGGCGTTGGCGCGGACCTGCTCGGACGCCATCTGCGACGGGTTGAAGACCCGCTCGATCTTGCCCCAGTTCTGATAGACCACGACCACCAGCAGAACCAGCAGAACCTTTTTCAGCACATTGCCGAGCATCAGTTGCGACGCTTCAACTGATCGGTGAGCGAGGTCGGCAGACCTTTGATGACCAGCGTCCCGGCTTCTTCGTCGTATTCGATCTTCGAGCCCAGCAGGTGCGCTTCGAAGCTGATCGACAGGCCTTCGGCGCGGCCGGTGAAGCGGCGGAACTGGTTAAGCGTGCGCTTATCCGCCGGGATCTCCGGTGACAAGCCGTAATCCTTGTTGCGGATGTGATCGTAGAAGGCCTTCGGGCGTTCTTCGTCGATCAGCTCAGACAGTTCTTCCAGGCCCATTGGCTCGCCGAGCTTGGCCTGGCTGCTGGCGTAGTCGACCAGGGTCTTGGTCTTTTCGCGGGCGGAATCTTCTGGCAGGTCTTCGCTCTCGACGAAGTCGCTGAAGGCCTTGAGCAGGGTGCGGGTCTCACCCGGGCCGTCGACGCCTTCCTGGCAGCCGATGAAGTCGCGGAAGTACTCCGAGACCTTCTTGCCGTTCTTGCCCTTGATGAACGAGATGTACTGCTTGGACTGCTTGTTGTTCTGCCACTCGGAAACGTTGATCCGCGCCGCCAGGTGCAGTTGACCGAGGTCGAGGTGGCGCGACGGGGTCACGTCCAGTTGATCGGTCACTGCCACGCCTTCGCTGTGGTGCAGCAGGGCGATGGCCAGGTAATCGGTCATTCCTTGCTGATAGTGGGCGAACAACACGTGGCCGCCGACCGACAGGTTCGATTCTTCCATCAGTTTCTGCAGGTGCTCGACCGCGACCTTGCTGAACGCGGTGAAATCCTTGCCGCCTTCCATGTATTCCTTCAGCCAGCCGCTGAACGGGAACGCGCCGGACTCCGGATGGAACAACCCCCAGGCTTTGCCCTGTTTGGCGTTATAGCTCTCGTTCAGATCGGCGAGCATGTTCTCGATGGCTGCGGACTCAGCCAGTTCGGAGTCACGGGCGTGCAGGACTGCGGGTGTGCCGTCGGGTTTTTTGTCGATCAAATGGACGATGCAATGACGGATCGGCATAGGCTTCTCGGCTGGTGGAAGGGAGGAGGGCGGGCTCCCCCGAAAAAGCGCCCAGTGTACCGCAACCACTGGATTTGGCGCGGGGTGAAGGGCAAATCCGGGTCACCCGACGGTCCTTATGCATTTATTTACCGATTTAGCGCAATAAACCTGACCATTTGGCTAGCTAGAGGCGGATATTTCCTTGTCTCTGTGCTAGTTTTGCCCGGTCTTGTGCGAAGTCACCGCGACAAGCATGCATTCAGCTTTTGTCAGGTCGAACCAAACCTTGATTTCGGCATCTATAACCCCGACTCGTCGTGGTTATCGCCGAGGGTGCCAGATCCAGAAGATCGGGCTCGATGGCTGACACTGCACTCTGCAATCCATATGAATTTGATAGGGAAGGAACACTACATGGCTCTTACTAAAGACCAACTGATCGCCGACATCGCTGAAGCTATCGACGCGCCGAAAACCACCGCGCGTGCCGCTCTGGACCAACTGGGCCAAATCGTTGCCGATCAGCTGGAAAACGGTGCCGAAATCACTTTGCCAGGTATCGGCAAGCTGAAAGTGACCGAGCGTCCTGCCCGCACTGGCCGTAACCCATCGACTGGCGCTGCCATCGAAATCCCTGCCAAGAAAGTGATCAAGCTGGTTGTGGCCAAAGGCCTGACCGACGCTGTGAACAAGTAAGACGCAGCGATAAAAAAAACCGTGCACCGGAGCGATCCGGGCACGGTTTTTTTGCGCCTGCTGTTTGTGTTTCAGCAGTAGCGGCGGCTGCTTGCGATCAAGCGCCGCCCCGGTTGAAACGTATTACTTGCGAACCCAGCGTTCGCGCCGCCAGATCTGCTGCTCGGACTTGGTCTGGAAGGTCCAGGCGACGAAGCGGCTCTGCTTCTGCCCCTGGGACATCTCCACCACCTGGCTTTCCAGTGCACCGGCCTTTTTCAGCGCGGTTTCGATGGCAGGCAGGTTCGAAGCTTTCGATACCAGGGTGCTGAACCACAACACCTTGTGTGCAAAGTTCGCACTTTCGGCGATCAGTTGCGTCACGAAACGCGCTTCGCCGCCTTCACACCACAGTTCGGCCGACTGCCCGCCGAAATTCAGCACCGGAAGTTTGCGTTTCGGGTCGGCCTTGCCCAAGGCGCGCCATTTACGCTCGCTGCCCTTGGTGGCTTCTTCCATCGACGCGTGGAACGGCGGGTTGCACATGGTCAGGTCAAAGCGTTCGCCGGGCTCCAGCAGGCCGATCAGGATGTGCTTGCGATTCTCCTGCTGGCGCAGCTGGATGACCTTGTTCAGGTCGTTGGACTGGACGATGGCCTTGGCAGCAGCCACAGCGGTCGGATCGATCTCCGAGCCGAGGAAGTGCCAGCGATATTCGCTGTTACCGATCAGCGGATACACGCAGTTGGCGCCCATGCCGATATCCAGCACATTGACGATGGCGCCGCGCGGAACCACACCGTCGTTGTTGCTGGCCAGCAGGTCAGCCAGAAAGTGGATGTAGTCGGCACGGCCCGGTACCGGCGGGCACAGATAATCGGCCGGGATGTCCCAATGCTGGATGCCGTAGAACGACTTGAGCAGTGCCCGGTTGAACACACGCACCGCATCGGGACTGGCGAAGTCGATGCTTTCCTTGCCGTACGGGTTGGTGATCACGAACTTCGCCAGTTCCGGCGTGGTCTTGATCAGCGCCGGGAAGTCGTAACGACCCTGATGGCGATTGCGCGGGTGCAGGCTGGCTTCTTTACGCGGTTCCACGGGCTTGGCCGGGGTGGCGGAGTCAGGCTTCTTGCGCGCAGGTTTCGGTGTACGTGGGGCGTTCATGGGCGTGGTCGATTCGGGTAGGGCTGAAAGTGGCGGCCATTGTCCCACAGGGAGCCGAGTTGTTGGCCGGAAAAGTGCCGGGCACAAAAAAGGGAGGCCGTTGCGGGCCTCCCTTTTTCAGTGCGATTTGCTGTTACAGGCTGGCAATCCGCGCGTGCTGCTCGGCCAGCTTGGCCAGCGCCTGTTCGGCTTCGGCCAGTTTGGCGCGTTCCTTCTCGATGACTTCGGCCGGGGCCTTGTCAACGAAACCGGCGTTGGACAGCTTGCCACCAACGCGCTGGACTTCGCCCTGCAGACGCAGGATTTCCTTGTCCAGACGCGCCAGCTCGGCGTTCTTGTCGATCAGGCCGGCCATCGGCACCAGCACTTCCATCTCGCCAACCAGCGCGGTCGCGGACAGCGGCGCTTCTTCGCCGGCGGCCAGCACGGTGATCGATTCCAGACGCGCCAGCTTCTTCAGCAGCGCTTCGTTCTCGGTCAGGCGGCGCTGGTCTTCAGCGGTGACGTTTTTCAGGTAAATCGGCAGCGGTTTGCCCGGGCCGATGTTCATTTCGCCACGGATGTTGCGCGTGCCGAGCATCAGGCCCTTGAGCCATTCGATGTCGTCTTCGGCCGCCGGATCGATGCGCTCTTCGTTGGCCACCGGCCACGCTTGCAGCATGATCGTCTTGCCCTGAATGCCGGCCAGCGGCGCGATTCGCTGCCAGATTTCTTCAGTGATGAACGGCATGAACGGATGCGCCAGACGCAGCGCCACTTCCAGTACGCGAACCAGCGTGCGGCGAGTGCCGCGCTGGCGCTCGACCGGCGCGTTTTCGTCCCACAGCACTGGCTTGGACAGTTCCAGGTACCAGTCGCAGTACTGGTTCCAGATGAACTCGTACAGCGCTTGCGCCGCCAGGTCGAAACGGAACTGATCCAGCTGACGGGTCACTTCGGCTTCGGTGCGTTGCAGCTGCGAGATGATCCAGCGATCCGCCAGCGACAGCTCGTAGGCTTCGCCGTTCTGGCCGCAGTCTTCGCCCTTGTCCAGAACATAGCGCGCGGCGTTCCAGATCTTGTTGCAGAAGTTGCGATAGCCTTCGACGCGGCCCATGTCGAACTTGATGTCGCGACCGGTGGACGCCAGCGAGCAGAAGGTGAAGCGCAGGGCGTCGGTGCCGTAGCTGGCGATGCCGTCGGCGAACTCGTCGCGGGTCTGCTTCTCGATCTTCTTTGCCAGTTTCGGCTGCATCAGACCGGAAGTGCGTTTCTGCACCAGGGTTTCGAGCTCGATACCGTCGATGATGTCCAGCGGGTCCAGGACGTTGCCCTTGGACTTGGACATCTTCTGGCCCTGGCCATCACGCACCAGACCGTGCACATAAACGGTCTTGAATGGAACCTGCGGCGTGCCGTCCTCGTTCTTGATCAAATGCATCGTCAGCATGATCATCCGGGCAACCCAGAAGAAAATGATGTCGAAGCCCGTCACCAGCACGTCGGTGGAGTGGAATTTCTTCAGGAATTCGGTCTTTTCCGGCCAGCCCAGGGTGGAGAAGGTCCACAGACCCGAACTGAACCAGGTGTCGAGAACGTCGTTGTCCTGTTGCAGCGCAACGTCCGGGCCGAGGTTGTGCTTGGCGCGCACTTCGGCTTCGTCGCGACCGACGTAGACCTTGCCCGACTCGTCGTACCAGGCCGGAATCCGGTGGCCCCACCACAGCTGACGGCTGATGCACCAGTCCTGAATGTCGCGCATCCACGAGAAGTACATGTTTTCGTACTGCTTGGGCACGAACTGGATACGGCCGTCTTCAACGGCAGCAATCGCAGGCTCGGCCAGCGGCTTGGTGGACACGTACCACTGGTCGGTCAGCCACGGCTCGATGACGGTGCCGGAGCGGTCGCCTTTCGGCACTTTCAGGTTGTGATCGTCGACGCTGACCAGCAGGCCGGCGTCGTCGAACGCGGCCACGATCTGCTTGCGTGCTTCGAAACGCTCGAGACCGGCGTATTCGGCCGGAATCTTGCCGTCGATGCTGTCGTTCAGCGTGCCGTCGAGGTTGAACACCTGCGCTGCCGGCAGCACGTTGGCGTTCTTGTCGAAGATGTTCAGCAGCGGCAGGTTGTGGCGCTTGCCGACTTCGTAGTCGTTGAAATCGTGGGCCGGGGTGATTTTCACGCAGCCGGTGCCGAATTCAGGATCGCAGTAATCGTCGGCGATGATCGGGATGCGGCGGCCGACCAGCGGCAGCTCGACAAATTTGCCGATCAGGGCTTTGTAGCGCTCGTCGTTCGGGTTCACCGCGACGGCGGAGTCGCCGAGCATGGTTTCCGGACGGGTGGTCGCGACGATCAGGAAATCGTTGCCTTCAGCGGTTTTCGCGCCGTCGGCCAGCGGGTACTTCAGGTTCCACAGGAAACCTTTCTCGTCGTGGTTTTCCACTTCGAGGTCGGAAATCGCCGTGTGCAGCTTGGTGTCCCAGTTGACCAGACGCTTGCCGCGATAGATCAGACCGTCTTCGTGCAGGCGCACGAAGGCTTCTTTAACGGCTTCCGAGAGGCCGTCATCCATGGTGAAGCGCTCGCGGCTCCAGTCCACGGACGAGCCGAGGCGGCGGATCTGACGGCTGATGTTGCCGCCGGACTGATCCTTCCACTCCCAGACTTTCTCGAGGAATTTTTCCCGGCCCAGATCATGGCGGTTCTGGCCCTGGGCTTCGAGTTGGCGCTCCACCAGCATCTGCGTGGCGATACCGGCGTGGTCGGTGCCCGGCTGCCACAGGGTGTTGCGACCCTGCATGCGGCGGAAACGGATCAGGGCGTCCATGATCGCGTTGTTGAAACCGTGACCCATGTGCAGGCTGCCGGTGACGTTCGGCGGCGGGATCATGATGGTGTAGGAGTCGCCCGCGCCTTGCGGGGCGAAGTAGTTCTCGGACTCCCAGGTGTTGTACCAGGAAGTTTCAATGGCGTGCGGCTGGTAGGTCTTATCCATGCGCGGCGGGACCCTATTGGCATTTATTCAGGAAAAGCCGGGAAGTATAGCGGGGCATGGGGCGCAGGGCGAGCGGGGCGGGCCGGGTGGAGGCTTAAATGTGGGAGCTGGCCTGCCAGCGATGCAGGCGCCGCGGTTTTTCAGGAAAGGCGCGGTGATGCTATCGCTGGCAGGCCAGCTCCCACAGGAGATCGGGGGATTATTCGTACTGGCCGAGAAGCCGTTCCATCCGCGCCTCGAGGCGGCGTTTGATTTCGGTTTCGATGTGCGGCGCGAAATCGTCGATGACGTCCTGCATGATCAGTTGCGCAGCGGCGCGCAGTTCGCTGTCCAGGTGCAGGAGGGCGTCGGGGCCCTTATCCACAAGAGCAGCGGCAGGTTGCGGGGCTGGCGTCGGCGCGGGTGCAGCTTCGACGGCTTGCGGTGCGTTGTCGACCGAATCGAACAACATCGGAATCTGTTCCTGTTCGCCATCATCGACCGTGTCGGTCAGCAGTGGCGGTTGCAGGTTGTCATCGCCGAGCAGCTGGCGGATCGACTCGAGGTCATCCAGCAGGTGCGCGGGTTTTTGCAGCGGTTTTGGAGTGTCCATCGGCGTACTCAGAGTCGCTGTAAACGGTGGTCTTGCAGAGGATAGCCCTGTTCGCGGTAGAAACGGAAACTCTCCCGCGCCGCAGTGCGGATCGCCGGATCTTCCACCACGACCTCCGCCACCCGGGCGAATTTGTTGGCGAAAACCGGGACTTTCAGGTCGAGGTTGACCAGCAGATCCGCGTGTTGGCCACAGTCCTCGCCCAATCCCAGCACGATCAAACCTTCCGGTTCGCTTTCGGCCGGGCCGTGAGGCACGAAGGTTTCGCCCTTGAACGCCCACAGTCGCGCATCGAGATCATCACGCTGGGCAGCATCACTGCAATGCAGGTAGATGCGGTGGCCCATGCGCCAGGCTTTATCGGTGAGCTTGCAGGCAAAATCCAGGCGAGCCGAAGGATCGGCGCTGGGCAGAATATAAAAGTCGACTTTGGTCATTGCGGTTCCTGAGCTGCGAGCGGTGCCCCTCAAGAGAGGCGCCGCTCGCAGTCATCGGTTTCAGGCTTTGGCGCGGTCCAGCAGGTATTGAGTCAGCAGCGGAACCGGACGGCCGGTTGCGCCCTTGTCCTTGCCGCCGCTGGTCCAGGCGGTGCCTGCGATGTCCAGGTGCGCCCAGTTCAGGTTTTTGGTGAAGCGCGACAGGAAGCAGGCAGCGGTGATGGTGCCGGCCTTCGGACCGCCGATGTTGGCGATGTCGGCGAACGGGCTGTCCAGTTGCTCCTGGTATTCATCGAACAGCGGCAGTTGCCAGGCGCGGTCGTCGGCAGCCTTGCCGGCGCTCAGCAGTTGCTCGATCAGCTCGTCGTTGTTGCCCAGCAGGCCCGAAGTGTGGGCGCCCAGAGCAACGACGCAGGCGCCGGTCAGGGTGGCGATGTCGATCACCGCTTGCGGCTTGAAGCGCTCGGAGTAGGTCAGGGCATCGCACAGCACCAGACGGCCTTCGGCGTCGGTGTTGAGGATTTCCACGGTCTGGCCGCTCATGGTGGTGACGATGTCGCCCGGACGCGAAGCGGTGCCGCTCGGCATGTTCTCGGCGCAAGCCAGGATGCACACCAGGTTGATCGGCAGTTTCAGTTCCAGCACGGCGCGCAGAGTACCGAACACGCTGGCGGCGCCACCCATGTCGTACTTCATCTCGTCCATGCCGGCGCCCGGCTTCAGGCTGATGCCGCCGGTGTCGAAAGTGATGCCTTTACCGACCAGTGCGTACGGCTTCTCGGATTTCTTGCCGCCGTTGTATTGCATGACGATCAGGCGCGGTGGCTGGGCGCTGCCCTGGCCGACGGCGTAGAACGAACCCATGCCCAGGGATTTGATCTTCTTCTCGTCGAGGACTTCGACTTTCAGATCCTTGAACTCTTTGCCGAGGTTCTTGGCTTGCTCGCCGAGGAAAGTCGGGTGGCAGATGTTCGGCGGCAGGTTGCCCAGGTTGCGGGTGAAGGCCATGCCGTTGGCGATCGCGGTCGCGTGGTTCACGGCGCGTTGCACTTCGGCCTGAGCGGCCTTGATGGTCAGCAGGGTGATTTTCTTCAGGGCGCGCGGTTCGGCTTTCTGGCTCTTGAACTGATCGAAGGTGTATTCGCCGTCGACCAGAGTTTCGGCCAGCAGGCGGGTCTTGCCGTAGCTGTCGCGGTTCTTGACGATGATTTCATCGAGTGCCAGTACGGCGTCGCTGCCGCCCAGGCCTTTAAGCGTGTTGAGGATGCCGGCGACGATCTTGCGGAAAGGACGGTCGCCCAGTTCTTCATCCTTGCCCACGCCGACCAGCAGCACGCGTTCGGCTTTCAGGTTCGGCAGGCTGTGCAGCAACAGGCTCTGGCCGACCTTGCCGGCCAGATCGCCACGCTTGAGCACGGCGCTGATGGCGCCGCCGCTCAGTTCGTCGACCTGTTTGGCGGCAACACCGAGTTTGCGGCCTTCGCCGACGGCAACCACCAGGGTGGCGGTTTTCAACGTTTCTGGGCTAACGCTTTTTACAACCAGTTCCATGTCCGGATCCCTGAATGAATGGTCAACACGCGGGCGTTCGACGGTGTCCGCCGTCGCCTGCTTATAGAGAGAAGAGGCGCAGGCCAGTGCCTGCGACAGAGGCGGCAGTTTGAACCTCGCTCACCGCGCCTGACAACCCTCGGTTGTACGATCTTCAACGGATTGCATGCTTGCGTGAGTGTGCGCAGTGACAGGCGCCCTCAATCACAGGATAATGCCGCATCTTTTTTCGACGGCTCTGCCTTGCGGGCCCGTCGATACGTTTGCTTGTTTGGCCGCCTTAGCCTGACAACCCTGGAGTGTCTGGTTTGATCGTCTTCCGTTATCTGTCCCGCGAAGTCCTGTTGACCCTGAGTGCGGTAAGCGCCGTGCTGCTGGTCATCATCATGAGCGGTCGCTTCATCAAATACCTTGCCCAGGCCGCCGCGGGCCAGCTCGATCCGGGATCGCTGTTCCTGATCATGGGCTTCCGTCTGCCGGGCTTCCTGCAACTGATCCTGCCGCTGGGCCTGTTTCTCGGGATCCTGCTGGCGTACGGCCGGTTGTACCTGGAAAGCGAGATGACCGTGCTCTCGGCCACCGGCATGAGCCAGCAGCGTCTGTTTCGTATGACCCTGTTTCCGGCCACCCTGGTAGCACTGGTGGTTGCGTGGCTGAGCCTGAGCCTGGCCCCGCAAGGCGCCAATCAGTTCCAGTTGCTGCTGAACAAGCAGGACGCCCTGACCGAATTCGACACCCTCGAGCCCGGCCGCTTCCAGGCCCTGCGTGACGGTACGCGGGTGACCTACACCGAAACCCTGAGCGATGATCGGGTCAATCTTGGCAGCGTGTTCATCTCGCAGAAGAACCTCGGCGCCAACCAGAAAGATCGCGGGATTTCCGTGCTGGTGGCGGAAAAGGGCCGTCAGGAAGTGCGTCCCGACGGCAACCGCTACCTGATCCTCGACAACGGCTACCGCTACGACGGCAGCCCGGGTCAGGCCAACTACCGCGCCATTCACTACGAAACCTACGGCGTGCTGCTGCCCAAGCCAGATGTCAGCGAGGAAGTCACCGACCGTGACGCCATGCCGACCTCGTCTCTGGTGGGTAGCGATGACATCCGCTCGAAAACCGAACTGCAATGGCGCCTGTCGCTGCCGCTGCTGGTATTCATCGTGACCTTGATGGCGGTGCCGCTGTCGCGGGTCAACCCGCGTCAGGGGCGTTTCCTCAAGCTGCTGCCGGCGATTCTTCTTTATATGGCTTACCTGACCATCCTGATTGCCGCCCGCGGCGCCCTCGAGAAAGGCAAGATTCCACCGGCGCTCGGCTTGTGGTGGGTGCACGCGATCTTCCTGGTCATTGGTCTCGGCCTGCTGTACTGGGAACCTCTGCGCCTGAAACTGGCCAGCCGTCGCAGCGCAGCGCTGGAGGTGGCCCGTGGTTAAACTCGACCGCTACATCGGCAGCAGCGTGTTCATGGCGATCATCGCGGTGCTGGCGATCATTCTCGGCCTGGCAACCTTGTTTGCGTTCATCGACGAGATGGGCGACGTAAGTGACACCTACACCCTGGTCGATGTCCTGAGTTTCGTGCTCCTGACCGCGCCACGCCGCATGTACGACATGCTGCCGATGGCGGCGCTGATCGGCTGCCTGATCGGCCTCGGCAGTCTGGCAAGCAGCAGTGAGCTGACCGTCATGCGCGCTGCCGGTGTGTCCATCGGGCGCATCGTCTGGGCGGTGATGAAGCCAATGCTGGTGCTGATGCTGGCCGGCGTGCTGATCGGCGAGTACGTGGCACCGGCCACCGAAAGCATGGCCCAGGCCAATCGTTCGCTGGCGCAAGGCAGCGGTGACGCGCAGAGCGCCAAGCACGGCATGTGGCACCGTCAGGGCGAGGAGTTCATTCACATCAACTCCGTGCAGCCCAATGGTCGTCTGTATGGCGTGACCCGCTATCACTTTGACAAAGAGCGTCATCTGCTGAGCTCGAGCTTCGCCAAACGCGCCGAGTTCGACACCGATCACTGGCAGCTGACCGACGTGACCACCACCAAATTCCACGAGCGCAGCACCGAAGTGGTCAATACGCCGGTCGAGCGCTGGGATGTCTCGCTGAGCCCGCAATTGCTGAGCACCGTGGTGATGGCGCCGGAATCGCTGTCGATCACCGGGCTGTGGGGTTACATCCATTATCTGGCCGATCAGGGCCTGAGTAACGGCCGTTACTGGCTGGCATTTTGGGTCAAGGTGTTGCAGCCGTTGGTGACCGCCGCGCTGGTACTGATGGCGATTTCCTTCATCTTCGGTCCGTTGCGTTCGGTGACCCTCGGTCAGCGGGTGTTCACGGGTGTGCTGGTGGGCTTCACCTTCCGCATCGTCCAGGATCTGCTAGGGCCATCCAGCCTGGTGTTCGGCTTCTCGCCGCTGTTCGCGGTGCTGGTGCCGGCTGGCGTGTGTGCGCTGGCGGGTGTCTGGTTGCTGCGTCGAGCCGGTTGATGAACAAGGTTTCACCCACGCTTTAGCCTTGAAAACGCCTCGGTCACCAGACCGGGGCGTTTTTGCATGCAATCCGGGTGACAGGCGAACGTGACGCTTGCGCCGTGTATCAGGTACAATTCCCGGCTATTTTTCGGCGGGCCCAGCCTGCAGCCTTTTTGAGTGTTGATCCGTGAGTGATTTGAGTCATATCCGCAATTTCTCCATCATCGCCCACATTGACCATGGCAAGTCGACGCTGGCTGACCGTTTCATCCAGATGTGCGGTGGCCTGGCCGAGCGTGAAATGGAAGCCCAGGTACTGGATTCCATGGATCTGGAGCGCGAACGCGGGATCACCATCAAGGCCCACAGCGTTACCCTCTATTACAAGGCCAAAGACGGCGTCACCTACCAGCTGAACTTCATTGACACCCCGGGCCACGTCGACTTCACCTACGAAGTCAGCCGTTCCCTGGCGGCCTGTGAAGGTGCGTTGCTGGTGGTCGATGCGGGGCAGGGCGTTGAAGCCCAGTCCGTGGCCAACTGCTACACCGCCATCGAGCAGGGCCTCGAGGTCATGCCGGTCCTGAACAAGATCGACCTGCCACAGGCCGAGCCCGATCGCGTCAAGGACGAGATCGAAAAGATCATCGGCATCGACGCCACCGACGCCGTCACCTGCAGCGCCAAGACCGGCCTGGGTGTCGACGAAGTGCTCGAGCGTCTGGTCGCGACCATTCCTGCGCCGACCGGCAACATCAAAGATCCGCTGCAAGCGTTGATCATCGACTCCTGGTTCGACAATTACCTGGGCGTTGTCTCCCTGGTGCGTGTGCGTCACGGTCGCGTGAAGAAGGGCGACAAGATCCTGGTGAAATCCACCGGCAAGGTGCATCTGGTCGACAGCGTCGGTGTGTTCAACCCTAAACACACCGCTACCGCTGACCTGAAGGCCGGCGAAGTGGGCTTCATCATCGCCAGCATCAAGGACATTCACGGTGCACCGGTCGGTGACACCCTGACCCTGAGCTCCACCCCGGACGTTCCGGTGCTGCCAGGTTTCAAACGCATCCAGCCGCAGGTTTACGCCGGTCTGTTCCCGGTCAGCTCCGACGACTTCGAGGACTTCCGCGAAGCGCTGCAGAAACTGACCCTGAACGACTCGTCGCTGCAGTACACCCCGGAAAGCTCCGACGCACTGGGTTTCGGCTTCCGTTGCGGCTTCCTCGGCATGCTGCACATGGAGATCATCCAGGAGCGCCTGGAGCGCGAATACGACCTGGACCTGATCACCACTGCGCCGACGGTAATCTTCGAGCTGGTGCTGAAAACCGGTGAAACGATTTACGTCGACAACCCGTCGAAGCTTCCGGACGTGTCTGCAATCGAAGACATGCGCGAGCCGATCGTGCGCGCCAACATCCTGGTACCGCAGGAGCACCTGGGCAACGTCATCACCCTGTGCATCGAGAAACGCGGTGTGCAGGTCGACATGCTGTTCCTCGGCAATCAGGTGCAAGTGACCTACGACCTGCCGATGAACGAAGTGGTCCTGGACTTCTTCGATCGTCTGAAATCCACCAGCCGCGGCTATGCTTCGCTGGACTACCATTTCGATCGTTACCAATCGGCTAATCTGGTGAAACTGGACGTGCTGATCAACGGCGACAAGGTCGACGCTCTGGCGCTGATCGTGCACCGTGACAATTCGCACTTCAAAGGTCGCCAGTTGACCGAGAAGATGAAAGAACTGATTCCTCGTCAGATGTTCGACGTGGCCATCCAGGCTGCCATTGGCGGTCAGATCGTCGCCCGGACAACCGTCAAGGCACTCAGAAAGAACGTATTGGCCAAGTGCTACGGCGGCGACGTCAGCCGTAAGAAAAAACTGCTTGAGAAGCAGAAGGCCGGTAAGAAACGCATGAAACAGGTCGGCAACGTGGAAATTCCACAAGAAGCCTTCCTCGCCGTGCTCAGGTTGGAATAGTCAGGTCCTATGTCACTAAATTTCCCGCTGTTGCTGGTCATTGCCGTGTTCGTCTGCGGTCTGTTGGCGTTGCTCGATCTGTTGATCCTGGCACCGCGTCGGCGTGCCGCCATCGCCTCCTATCAGGGCAGCGTCAGCCAGCCTGATGGGGTGGTGGTCGAGAAGCTGAACAAGGAACCGCTGCTGGTCGAGTACGGCAAGTCGTTCTTCCCGGTGCTGTTCATCGTGCTGGTGCTGCGTTCGTTCCTGGTGGAACCGTTCCAGATTCCGTCCGGCTCGATGAAACCGACCCTGGACGTTGGCGACTTCATTCTGGTGAACAAGTTTTCCTACGGGATCCGTTTGCCGGTGATCGACAAGAAGATCATCGAAGTCGGTGACCCGCAGCGCGGCGATGTGATGGTGTTCCGCTACCCGAGCGACCCGAACGTCAACTACATCAAGCGTGTGGTCGGCCTGCCGGGCGACACCGTGCGGTACACCGCCGACAAGCGTCTGTTCGTCAATGGCGAGTCGATTGCCGAGCAACTGGTCGGCTCCGAGCCGGGCACCCTTGGCAGCGCGGAACTCTACAAGGAAAAACTCGGCGTCGCCGAGCACCTGATCCGCAAGGAAATGAGCCGCTACCGCGCCACGCCGGACCATACCTGGACCGTGCCGGCCGGGCACTATTTCATGATGGGCGACAACCGCGACAACTCGAACGACAGTCGCTACTGGGATGATCCGAACATTCCCAAGGATCTGCTGGGCATGGTTCCCGACCAGAACATCGTCGGCAAGGCCTTCGCGGTCTGGATGAGCTGGCCGGAACCGAAACTCAGCCACCTGCCGAACTTCTCGCGGGTCGGCCTGATCAAGTAAACAAACACGGCGCTGTTGACCACAGCGCCGAATGCATTTCTGGCGTCGGCACAACCGGCTCCGGGGCATGAAGCCACGATATTCAGGACGTCATTTTTGAACACAGCGTTAATTGTCCCAGGCCTGCGCCGTATCCCGGCGATGGCAGTGGAATCCAGCCACGAACTCAGCGTGGGTAAACCGTGAGCGTTTCTCTAAGCCGTCTCGAGCGTCAGCTCGGTTACACCTTCAAGGACCAGGAACTGATGGTCCTGGCCCTTACGCACCGCAGCTTTGCCGGACGCAACAACGAGCGTCTGGAATTCCTCGGCGATGCGATCCTCAACTTTGTTGCCGGCGAAGCCCTGTTCGACCGTTTCCCGCTGGCTCGCGAAGGCCAGTTGTCGCGTTTACGCGCACGGCTGGTAAAAGGTGAGACGCTGGCGGTACTGGCTCGTGGTTTCGATCTGGGCGATTACCTGCGTCTGGGTTCCGGCGAGTTGAAGAGCGGCGGTTTCCGTCGCGAATCGATTCTGGCCGACGCCCTTGAAGCGCTGATCGGTGCGATCTACCTCGACGCCGGCATGGAAGTCGCCCGCGAGCGCGTACTGGCCTGGCTGGCCGGCGAGTTCGAAGGTCTGACGCTGGTCGACACCAACAAGGATCCGAAGACCCGCCTGCAGGAATTCCTGCAATCGCGCGGCTGCGAACTGCCGCGTTATGAAGTGGTGGATATCCAGGGCGAGCCGCACTGCCGTACCTTCTTCGTCGAGTGCGAAGTTGTCCTATTGAATGAAAAAAGCCGGGGTCAGGGTGTGAGCCGTCGTATTGCCGAACAGGTAGCGGCCGCCGCAGCACTGATTGCCCTGGGTGTGGAGAATGGCAATGACTGATACAAACGCAACGCGCTGTGGCTATGTTGCCATCGTCGGCCGTCCCAACGTGGGCAAGTCCACGCTGCTGAACCACATCCTCGGCCAGAAGCTCGCGATCACCTCGCGCAAGCCGCAGACCACTCGCCACAACATGCTCGGAATCAAGACCGAGGGCGACGTGCAGGCGATCTACGTCGACACCCCCGGTATGCACAAGGGTGGCGAAAAAGCCCTGAACCGTTACATGAACAAAACCGCTTCGGCGGCGTTGAAAGACGTCGACGTGGTGATCTTCGTGGTCGACCGCACCAAGTGGACCGATGAAGACCAGATGGTGCTGGAGCGCGTGCAGTACGTGACCGGCCCGCTGATCGTCGCACTGAACAAGACCGACCGCATCGAAGACAAGGCCGAGCTGATGCCGCACCTGTCGTGGTTGCAGGAACAGCTGCCGAACGCGCAGATCATTCCGATCTCGGCGCAACACGGGCACAACCTCGACGCGCTGGAAAAGGTCATTGCCGACCATCTGCCGGAGAACGATCACTTCTTCCCGGAAGACCAGATCACCGACCGCAGCAGCCGCTTCCTCGCCGCCGAACTGGTGCGCGAGAAGATCATGCGCCAGCTCGGCGCCGAGCTGCCGTACCAGATCACCGTGGAAATCGAAGAGTTCAAGCAGCAGGGTGCGACGCTGCACATCCATGCGCTGATCCTCGTCGAGCGTGACGGCCAGAAGAAAATCATCATTGGCGACAAGGGCGAGCGCATCAAGCGCATCGGCACCGAGGCGCGCAAGGACATGGAGCTGCTGTTCGACTCCAAGATCATGCTCAACCTGTGGGTCAAGGTGAAGGGCGGCTGGTCCGACGACGAGCGTGCGCTGCGTTCGCTGGGTTACGGCGACCTGTAAGCGCTGATCCCGAGAACACCGATACCCACTGTGGGAGCGAGCCTGCTCGCGATAGCGGTATTTCAGTCGACATCCTTGTTGTCTGATACACCCTCATCGCGAGCAGGCTCGCTCCCACAGTAGTTTTGGGTTTGTGTGTAAAACTGCGTTTCGTCATCGAGAACTCAATGTCGCAAAGCCCGCCTCCCGCCCAACCCGCCTACGTCCTGCACTCCCGCGCCTACCGCGAAACCAGCGCATTGGTGGATTTCCTCACGCCGCAAGGCCGGCTGCGAGCGGTGTTGCGCAGTGCGCGGGGCAAGGCCGGGACGTTGGCGCGGCCATTCGTGCCGCTGGAAGTGGAGTTTCGCGGCAAGGGTGAGTTGAAGAATGTCGGGCGCATGGAAAGCGTCGGCAACGCGACCTGGATGGTCGGCGAGGCGCTGTTCAGCGGCCTGTATCTCAACGAACTGTTGATCCGCCTGTTGCCCGCCGAAGACCCGCACCCGGCGGTGTTCGATCATTACGCCGCGACCTTGCTGGCATTGGCCGAAGGCCGGCCGCTGGAACCGTTGCTGCGTTCCTTCGAATGGCGGCTGCTTGACGATCTCGGTTATGGCTTTTCCCTGAACGCCGACATCAATGACGAGCCGATCGCTGCGGACGGTCTCTACCGCTTGCAGGTGGATGCCGGACTTGAGCGGGTATATCTGCTGCAACCCGGCCTGTTCAACGGCACCGAATTGCTGGCCATGGCCGAAGCCGACTGGACGGCACCGGGCGCTCTGTCCGCCGCCAAGCGCCTGATGCGTCAGGCACTTGCAGTCCATCTTGGCGGCCGTCCTCTCGTGAGTCGCGAACTGTTTCGCAAACCGTAGCCCCGTGTATGCTGTGCGCCGAATCTATCCATTCAGGAGCGCATCCGTGACCACCAGCAATCGCATTCTTCTTGGCGTGAACATCGACCACGTCGCCACCCTGCGTCAGGCCCGTGGCACGCGCTATCCGGATCCGGTCAAGGCTGCGCTGGACGCGGAAGAGGCGGGCGCCGACGGTATCACCGTGCACCTGCGCGAAGACCGCCGGCACATTCAGGAGCGCGACGTGCTGCTGCTCAAGGATGTGCTGCAAACCCGCATGAACTTCGAAATGGGCGTCACCGAAGAAATGATGGCGTTCGCCGAGCGCATTCGTCCGGCGCACATCTGCCTGGTGCCGGAAACCCGGCAGGAATTGACCACCGAAGGCGGTCTGGATGTGGCGGGGCAGGAGGAGCGGATCCGGGCGGCGGTCGAGCGTCTGTCGAAGATCGGCAGCGAGGTATCGCTGTTCATCGACGCCGACGAGCGGCAGATCGCTGCGTCGAAGCGTGTCGGCGCACCGGCCATCGAGCTGCACACCGGACGTTACGCTGATGCCGAAACGCCGACCGAAGTGGCTGAAGAACTCAAGCGTGTGGCGGACGGCGTGGCCTTCGGTCTGGCCCAGGGGCTGATCGTCAATGCCGGCCATGGCCTGCACTATCACAACGTCGAGGCGGTTGCCGCAATCAAGGGCATCAACGAGCTGAACATCGGTCACGCACTGGTGGCGCATGCGTTGTTCGTAGGCTTCAAGTCGGCGGTGTCGGAGATGAAGGCGTTGATCCTGGCGGCTGCCAAGGCCTAAGCATCACTGCAAAAAACAATGTGGGAGCCAGCCTGCTGGCGATGGCGTAGTGTCAGACAACAAAGATGTTGAATGATGAACCGCTATCGCCAGCAGGCTGGCTCCCACATTTGATTGAAGGTATCTGGATCAGAGCGGGGCTGGCTCTTGAGCGGGTTTCGATTTATCGATCCCCGGAACATGCAGATTGCCCTCGGCCACCTGATCGCCTTCAAGTTGCGGCTGGGTCACCCAGGTGAGGATGTCGTAGTAGCGACGGATGTTCGCCACGAAATGCACCGGTTCGCCGCCCCGGGCGTAGCCGTAGCGGGTTTTGCTGTACCACTGCTTCTGCGACAGGCGCGGCAGGATCTTTTTCACATCCAGCCACTTGTCCGGGTTCAACCCTTCCTTGGCCGCCAGTTTGCGTGCGTCATCCAGATGACCGCTGCCGACGTTGTAGGCCGCCAGGGCAAACCAGGTGCGATCCGGTTCCTGGATCGACTCGTCGAGCTGATCCTTCATGTAGGCCAGGTACTTGGCGCCACCCATGATGCTCTGCTTCGGATCGAGGCGGTTGGACACGCCCATGGCCTGGGCGGTGTTCTGGGTCAGCATCATCAGCCCGCGCACGCCGGTCTTCGAGGTGACCGCCGGTTGCCACAGCGATTCCTGATAACCGATCGCCGCCAACAGGCGCCAGTCGACTTTCTCTTTCTTGGCGTAGGCCTTGAAGTGCTGTTCGTATTTGGGCAGCCGCTGCTGCAAGTGCTGGGCGAAGGTGGTAGCGCCCATGTAGCCGAGGACGTCGACGTGGCCGTAATAGCGGTCCTTCAGACGTTGCAGGGTGCCGTTCTTCTGCACTTTGTCCAGATAGCTGTTGATCTCGTTGAGCAGGCTGTTGTCTTCGCCGGCCGCCACGGCCCAGCTCTGGCTGCGTGCGTCGCCGAGGTCGAAGGCCACGCGGATGTTGGTGAAGTACACCTGGTTCATCGCCACTTCGTTGGAATCGACCAGGGTTAGATCGATCTGACCTTCATCGACCATGCGCAGCAGGTCGACCACTTCAACGGCGTCGGACTCTTCGTATTGAATGCCAGGATATTTCTGTTTCAGCTCCGCCAGTTGTTCGGCGTGGGTGCTGCCCTTGAGCACCATGATCTTCTTGCCCACCAGATCGCCGGCGTCGGTAGGACGAGATTGGCCGTTGCGATAGATGATCTGCGGAGTGACTTCGAGGTAGGAGCGGGAGAAACGCACCTGCTTCTTACGCTGTTCGCTGCTGACCAGACCGGCGGCCGCCAGTACCGGGCCGTTCGGCTTGCCGACCTGGTTGAACAGATCGTCGAGGTTGTCGGCGGTTTCAATCTTGAGCTCGACCCCCAAATCGTCGGCGAAGCGCTTCACCAGCTCGTATTCGAAGCCGGTTTCACCGCTGCGATCCTGAAAGTAGGTGGCGGGGCTGTTTCGGGTGACCACCCGCAGCACGCCATCCTCCTTTACGCGCTCGAGTGTGTTGGGTTTATCAACACAGCCACTGAGCATCAGGAAGAGTCCGGTAGCGATCAGCCATTTGGCGTACCGCGGACGCAAAGCCGTTGGGGAAAACATGTGCGCAGTATACGCAAAGGACAACGGGCGCCATATCTCGACAGTTGCGGGGTTGTCTGCTAGGGATCACAAAACCGCTCGAAACCCCGCAGGAATGGGCTCGAAAGGCATTTTGTGACAGAAAAAATAACCCGCGTTCCGACACCCCGTAAATTTGACCCTCAAGGCAGGAACACCACTCGACATCCGGGTGCAACCGTGCGTAGCGTTTCGGGTGATGTTGAGGGCGGTTTAGGCTAGAATGCACGGCCTCAAAGCACACCCCTTCCCGAGGCTGTCCCGAAGATGTTGATCCTGCGCGGCGCTCCTGCCCTTTCTGCCTTTCGCCACAGCAAACTCCTTGAGCAACTGAGCCAGAAGGTTCCGGCTGTCAGTGGCTTGTATGCTGAATTCGCTCACTTCGCCGAAGTCACCGGCGTCCTGACCGGCGACGAACAGCAGGTGCTTGCGCGCCTTCTGAAGTACGGTCCAAGCGTTCCGGTTCAAGAGCCGACCGGTCGTCTGTTCCTGGTGTTGCCGCGTTTCGGCACCATCTCGCCATGGTCGAGCAAGGCCAGCGACATCGCCCGCAACTGCGGCCTGAGCAAGATCCAGCGCCTGGAGCGCGGCATCGCGTTCTACGTCGCCGGCCAGTTCAGCGAAACCGAAGCGCAGCAAATTGCAGACGTACTGCATGACCGCATGACTCAGATCGTTCTGGCCAACCTCGAGCAGGCCGCCGGTCTGTTCAGCCACGCCGAACCGAAGCCGCTGACCGCCATCGACATCCTCGGCGGTGGTCGCGCCGCGCTGGAGAAGGCCAACGTCGAACTGGGCCTGGCCCTGGCCGAAGACGAGATCGACTATCTGGTCAACGCCTTCAACGGTCTCAAGCGCAACCCGCACGACATCGAACTGATGATGTTCGCCCAGGCCAACTCCGAGCACTGCCGCCACAAGATCTTCAACGCCAGTTGGGATATTGACGGCGAAAGCCAGGAAAAAAGCCTGTTCGGCATGATCAAGAACACTTATCAGATGCACAGCGAAGGTGTGCTGTCCGCTTACAAGGACAACGCTTCGGTGATCGTCGGCAACGTCGCCGGCCGCTTCTTCCCGGATCCGGAAACCCGCCAGTACGGCGCGGTGCAGGAACCGGTGCACATCCTGATGAAGGTCGAAACCCACAACCACCCGACCGCGATCGCCCCGTTCCCAGGTGCGTCCACCGGTTCCGGTGGCGAGATCCGCGACGAAGGCGCAACCGGTCGTGGCGCCAAACCGAAGGCCGGCCTGACCGGTTTCACCGTGTCGAACCTGCAGATCCCGGGCTTCGAACAGCCGTGGGAAGTGCCGTACGGCAAGCCTGAGCGCATCGTCAACGCGCTGGACATCATGATCGAAGGCCCGCTGGGCGGCGCCGCGTTCAACAACGAATTCGGTCGTCCGGCCCTGACCGGCTACTTCCGTACCTTCGAACAATCGATCACCACCCCGCACGGTGACGAAGTTCGCGGTTACCACAAGCCGATCATGCTGGCTGGCGGCATGGGCAACATCCGTGAAGAGCACGTCAAGAAAGGCGAGATTCTGGTCGGCTCCAAGCTGATCGTGCTCGGCGGCCCGGCGATGCTGATCGGTCTGGGCGGCGGCGCTGCTTCCTCCATGGCCACCGGCACCAGCTCGGCGGATCTGGACTTCGCTTCGGTTCAGCGTGAAAACCCTGAAATGGAACGTCGCTGCCAGGAAGTCATCGACCGTTGCTGGCAGCTGGGCGACAAGAACCCGATCAGCTTCATCCACGACGTGGGTGCGGGCGGTCTGTCCAACGCCTTCCCGGAACTGGTCAACGACGGCGATCGCGGTGGCCGTTTCGAACTGCGCAACATTCCAAACGACGAGCCGGGCATGGCCCCGCACGAAATCTGGTCCAACGAATCCCAGGAGCGTTACGTTCTGGCGGTCGGCCCGGCCGATTTCGAGCGCTTCAAGGCGATCTGCGAACGTGAGCGTTGCCCGTTCGCCGTTGTCGGTGAAGCCACCGCCGAGCCGCAACTGACCGTGACCGACAGCCACTTCGGCAACAACCCGGTGGACATGCCACTGGAAGTGTTGCTGGGCAAGGCGCCGCGCATGCACCGTTCGGTGGTTCGCGAAGCCGAGCTGGGCGATGACTTCGATCCGTCGAACCTCGACATCGGCGAAAGCATCGAGCGCGTCCTGCACCACCCGGCCGTGGCGAGCAAAAGCTTCCTGATCACCATCGGCGACCGCACCATCACCGGCCTCGTGGCCCGTGACCAGATGGTTGGCCCTTGGCAGGTTCCGGTGGCCGACGTTGCCGTCACCGCCACCAGCTTCGACGTTTACACCGGGGAAGCGATGGCAATGGGCGAGCGCACTCCGCTGGCGCTGTTGGACGCTCCGGCGTCGGGCCGCATGGCCATCGGCGAAACCCTGACCAACATTGCTGCCTCGCGCATCAACAAGCTCTCTGACATCAAACTGTCGGCGAACTGGATGTCCGCTGCCGGCCACCCGGGTGAAGACGCGCGTCTGTACGACACCGTGAAAGCGGTCGGCATGGAACTGTGCCCTGAGCTGGGCATCACCATTCCGGTCGGCAAGGACTCGATGTCCATGGCCACCCGCTGGAACGACAACGGCGAAGACAAGACTGTCACCTCGCCGATGTCCCTGATCGTGACCGGTTTCGCGCCAGTGGCTGACATCCGTCAGACCCTGACCCCGGAACTGCGCATGGACAAGGGCACCACCGACCTGATCCTGATCGACCTCGGTCGCGGCCAGAACCGCATGGGCGCCTCGATCCTCGCCCAGGTTCACGGCAAGCTCGGCAAGCAGGCTCCGGACGTCGACGACGCCGAAGACCTGAAAGCGTTCTTCGCAGTGATCCAGGGCCTCAACGCCGACGGTCATCTGCTGGCTTACCACGACCGTTCCGACGGTGGTCTGCTGACCTCCGTGGTGGAGATGGCCTTCGCCGGTCACTGCGGTCTGAGCCTGAACCTCGACAGCGTTGCCGAAAGCTCCGCCGAAATTGCCGCCATCCTGTTCAACGAAGAACTGGGTGCCGTGATCCAGGTTCGCCAGGACGCCACCCCGGACATCCTCGCGCAATTCAGCGCTGCCGGTCTGGGCGACTGCGTGTCGGTGATCGGTCAGCCGATCAACAACGGCCAGATCAACATCACCTTCAACGGTGACACCGTGTTCGAAGGCCAGCGTCGTCTGCTGCAACGTCAGTGGGCCGAGACCAGCTACCAGATCCAGCGTCTGCGCGACAACGCCGACTGCGCCGAGCAAGAGTTCGATGCGCTGCTGGAAGAAGACAACCCGGGCCTGAGCGTCAAGCTGAGCTACGACGTCAACCAGGACATCGCCGCGCCTTACATCAAGAAAGGCATCCGCCCACAGGTTGCCGTGCTGCGTGAGCAGGGCGTCAACGGTCAGGTGGAAATGGCGGCGGCGTTCGACCGCGCCGGTTTCAATGCGATCGACGTGCACATGAGCGACATTCTGGCCGGTCGTGTCGACCTGAACGAGTTCAAAGGTCTGGTGGCCTGCGGTGGTTTCTCCTACGGCGACGTTCTCGGCGCCGGTGAAGGCTGGGCCAAGTCCGCACTGTTCAACAGCCGTGCCCGCGATGCGTTCCAGGGCTTCTTCGAACGTAACGACAGCTTCACCCTCGGCGTGTGCAACGGTTGCCAGATGATGTCCAACCTGCACGAGCTGATCCCGGGCAGCGAGTTCTGGCCGCACTTCGTGCGCAACCGCTCCGAGCAGTTCGAAGCGCGCGTGGCGATGGTTCAGGTTCAGGAGTCGAACTCGATCTTCCTTCAGGGCATGGCCGGTTCGCGCATGCCGATCGCCATCGCTCACGGTGAAGGCCATGCCGAGTTCTCCAGCGAAGAAGCACTGCTGGAAGCCGATCTGTCCGGTTGCGTGGCGATGCGTTTCGTCGACAACCACGGCAAGGTCACCGAAGCCTACCCGGCCAACCCGAACGGTTCGCCGCGCGGGATCACCGGTCTCACCAGCCGCGACGGTCGTGTGACGATCATGATGCCGCACCCGGAGCGTGTGTTCCGTGCCGTGCAGAACTCGTGGCGTTCGGAGGACTGGAACGAAGACGCTCCTTGGATGCGTATGTTCCGTAATGCTCGTGTTTGGGTGAACTAAGGCCTGTGTACAAGCTGGCGTTTTTTGTTCCTGACAGTCATGTCGAGGTGGTCAAAGGGGCTGTGTTCGCTGCTGGTGGTGGGCGGATCGGTGACTATGACCACTGTGCTTGGCAGGTGCTTGGATCTGGTCAGTTTCGGCCTTTGGACGGGAGTCAGCCGTTCATGGGTGAGGCGGGGCGGGTTGAGCGGGTCGAGGAGTGGAAGGTTGAGCTTGTTGTTGGCGATGAGTTGATTCGCTCGGTAGTGGCGGCTCTTAAGTTGAGCCATCCCTACGAGACGCCGGCTTATGAAGTGTGGCGGCTGGAGGATTTTTGATTTTCCTTGGCTGCTGAAATGGAAAACCCGCTGAGAGTGATTTCAGCGGGTTTTTTGTTGTTTGGGGTTTGGGTTGGGTGAATATCCGTTTCTTCGGGTGCGGCGGCTTATGGTTCCGCCCTTACGGCGGGTCACTTTGGCAAACGCCCCAAAGTAACCAAAGGTCTGGGCCCC
>NZ_AKJQ01000050.1:0-28125 GCF_000282255.1 Pseudomonas sp. GM25
CGCCAACGTGGTCGGAGCCGTCGGAGGCAACAGCCCCTGCACCTACGTGATCCGCGCCGTCAGAGGCAACAGCCCCAGCACCGACGTGATCCGCGCCATCAGAAGCAACTGCTCCAGCGCCAACATGATCGGCACCGTCGGAGGCAACAGACCCAGCACCGACGTGATCCGCGCCGTCAGATGCGACTGCACCGGCGCCAACATGATCCGCGCCGTCAGAGGCAACAGCCCCAGCGCCGACATGATCTGAACCATCAGAGGCAACTGCGCCAGCACCGACATGATCCGCGCCATCAGAGGCGACAGCGCCAGCACCAACATGATCCGCACCATCAGAAGCAACCGCCCCCGCACCCACATGATCCGCCCCATCCGACGCCAATGCCTGCGCCTTCGCAGCCCAGACACTGGGCATTGCCACCGTTGCCGCAACTGCCAGGACGAGGCCCGGCCAAAGCGTGTGCTTCATGATTTTCTCCACGCCCCATCAGCCAAACAGCAACCGAGCGTTACCCGTCATTCGTTCATTGACGGAAGGCTCGTCGGCCCGGGGTCAACCAGATTGGTGAATGGCACGGGGGCACCGGAGGGGTGCACGGGTGTCGACGGTTTACAGGAAATCTGGACAGCGAACTGAAAAGTATAGTTCGCCCTTGGCGAGAGGCAGGCTGGAGGGCCGTGAAGGCGATAGTCGGTTCGCTTCCTTGCAAGCGTGCGCTAGAAAACAATCAATCTAAAAACCGCGTAGCGCAATGTCGCGCGTTTGCTAGGCTCAAGAATGTAGGCGAAGACGCAGACTGATGCGCAAGCGGATAGCAAGGGGACGTGGGGCGCGTTCCGAAGGGTACACGGTTAGAAAGATCTCCGCGCTGAGATCCAGCCCTTATGCCGTGTGAAGCAGCCGAGACCGTACCTCTTTCAATTTGGTCCGGTACTGTGAGAAGCCTGATAAACCTTGTAAGCCAGAGACCAGCACTGGCCGCCTACTCAAACACCAAAGCCCGCCTCGTGCGGGCTTTGACGTTCTCGGGCCTTAGATACTGGCCAACGCCTGCGCCAGATCCGCACGCAGGTCTTCGATGTCCTCGACACCCACCGACAGACGCACCAGGCTGTCACCGATGCCGAGCTTGGCACGGGTTTCCGCCGGAATGGTCGCGTGAGTCATGATCGCCGGGTGCTCGATCAGACTTTCCACACCGCCGAGGCTTTCGGCCAGAGCGAAGATCTGCACGTTCTCCAGGAAGCGACGAGCGCCCGCCAGATCACTGTTCAGATCAAGGGAAATCATCCCGCCGAAACCACGCATCTGACGCTTGGCCAGTTCGTGCTGCGGATGGGATTCCAGGCCTGGGTAGTAGACGCGTTTGACCTGCGGCTGCTGTTCCAGCCAGCGCGCCAGCTCCAGCGCGTTGCTGCAATGACGCTCCATACGCAGCGCCAAAGTCTTCACGCCGCGCAAGGTGAGGAACGCGTCGAACGGGCCGGAGATGGCGCCGACGGCGTTCTGCAGAAAGCCCAGACGTTCGGCCAACGCAGGATTGTCGCCAACCACCGCGATCCCGCCGATCACGTCGGAGTGACCGTTCAGGTATTTGGTGGTCGAGTGCAGCACGATGTCGAAACCCAGTTCCAGCGGACGCTGGATCCACGGGCTGGCGAAGGTGTTGTCGGCCACGCAGAGGATCCCGCGCGCCTTGCAGATGCGCGCGATGGCGGCGAGGTCGGACAGACCCAGCAGCGGGTTGGTCGGGCTCTCCACAATCACCATGCGCGTGTCGTCCTGCAACGACGCTTCGAATGCCGACAGATCCGCCAGATCGACGAAGCTGAAACGATGCCCGGCACTGCGCTGGCGCACTTTGTCGAACAGACGGAACGTGCCACCGTACAGGTCATTGCCGGACACGATGTGCGAGCCGGCGTCGAGCAGTTCGAGCACGGTGGAAATCGTCGCCAGCCCGGACGCGAAGGCGAACGCCTGGGTGCCGCCCTCCAGATCCGCCACGCAACGCTCCAGGGCAAAACGCGTCGGGTTGTGCGAGCGGCCGTAATCGAAACCCTTGTGCACGCCAGGGCTGTCTTGCAGATACGTGGAGTTGGCGTAGATCGGCGGCATCAGCGCGCCGGTGGTTGGGTCCGGCGTTTGCCCGGCGTGGATCACGCGGGTGGCGAAGCCCTGTTGACGGGCGTTCTTGTCGTGCTGGCTCATGCCAGGGATCTCCGTAATTGATTGAGCATGTCGACGCGGGTGATCAGGCCGTGGAAGCCTGAAGCGTCGGCGATGATGGCCACCAGGCCGCTGCTGAGCACGGCTTCCAGTTCAGCCAGCGTGGCGCCGGGGGCGAGGGTTTGCAACTTGTCCGTCATCGCGCTGGAAACGGGTTTGCTGAAGAGCGAGGCGTCTTCGTGCACACGCACGAGGATGTCCGACTCGTCGATCACACCGACCAGTTGCTTGCCATCCACCAGCACCGGCAATTGCGAAACGTCTGCCAGGCGCATGCGCTGGAAGGCGGTCATCAGCGTATCGTCCGGGCCGACGCTGACGACTTTGCCGTCTTCGAAGCGTCGGGCAATCAGGTCGCGCAGGTCGCCGTAGCGTTTGCGCTGCAGCAGGCCCTGATCGGTCATCCACTGGTCGTTATAGACCTTCGACAGGTAGCGAGTACCGGTGTCGCAGACGAAGCTGACCACGCGTTTCGGCTCGGTCTGTTCGCGGCAGTAACGCAGGGCGGCGGCGAGCAGGGTGCCGGTGGACGAGCCACCCAGAATGCCTTCGGCTTTCAGCAGCTGGCGCGCGTGATCGAAGCTTTCTTCGTCGCTGATCGAGTAGGCGCTGCGCACGCTCGACAGGTCGGTGATCGACGGAATGAAATCCTCGCCTATGCCTTCCACCGCCCAGGAACCGGCGGTGCCCAAGTGCTTGCTGCGGCTGTATTCAGCCATCACCGAACCGACCGGATCGGCCAGGACCATTTCCAGATCCGGTTGTACGCGTTTGAAGAAACGGGTCAGACCGGTCAGCGTGCCGGCTGAACCGACGCCGACCACGATCGCGTCGAGGTCATGCTCGGTCTGGGCCCAGATTTCCGGCCCGGTGCTGCACTCGTGGGCCAGCGGGTTGGCGGGGTTGTTGAACTGGTCGGCGAAGAACGCGCCGGGGATGTCCTTGGCCAGACGAGCGGCGACATCCTGGTAATACTCGGGATGGCCCTTGCCAACATCGGAGCGGGTGATGTGCACTTCGGCGCCCATGGCCTTGAGGTGCAGGACTTTTTCGGTGGACATTTTGTCCGGCACCACCAGCACGACGCGGTAGCCCTTGGCGCGGCCGACCAGGGCCAGGCCCAGACCGGTGTTGCCGGCGGTGGCCTCGACGATCGTGCCGCCCGGTTGCAGACGACCATCGCGCTCAGCGGCGTCGATCATGGCCAGACCGATGCGGTCCTTGATCGAACCGCCGGGGTTCTGTGATTCGAGTTTGAGAAACAGGGTGCAGGGACCGGTATCGAAGCGGGTGACTTGTACCAGCGGCGTATTGCCGATCAGCCCAAGTACGGCAGGGCGTGAATCCTTTGACATCTCTTCACCTCTTTGTGGTGTTGATCGCGTTCCATTCGCGGGGAAAAAGCTCGCGTGCAACATAGGCTCTGACCTGAGCTGCCGCAACCTTTAAACGGCCGGAAATACAGCCATTTCGATCTAACGATAGAACGAAATCGGAGAGGGGAAGGAAGTGATTTGCAGGGGTTTATACGCAGGCGTCATCGAGTATTGAAAGGGCGTCTTCGGCGCCACGAAGCGCTTGATCCGGCAGTGAAAATCCTGCAGCGAAAACCGCTCAGTGGTTGCTCATCAGACCGTGCAGCACACCCAGTCGCAAGCCGGGTTCGGACGGCACCATTTGCGAGATGCCGAACACTTTGAATGCTGCCAGCATGACCACCAGGCCGCCGGGCAGGATGCTCTGGCGATGGGGTTGCAGGCCGGCCAGTTTCAGCTGTTGAACATTGCTGACTTCCAGCAGGCGCAACGACAGCCGCAGCAGGCCGCCGTAGGTGATGCCGCTCTCGCCATGATCGTTCAGGCGATTGGCCTTGAGCACTTTGGCGAGCATCCGCGCGGTGCCTGAAGAGCCGATGGTCTGCTGCCAGCCTTGAGCGCGATAACGGCGGGCGACCTTTTCGAATTGCAGAATGGCTACCCGTTCGGCTTCTTGCAGGGCGCCGGGGGAAATCTCGCCGTTGCGAAAGTAACGGGTGCTCAAGGTGCCGCTGCCGAGGGCGATGCTTTCGGTCAGCAGCGGTTGCGCGCCCTGGCCGAGAATCAGTTCGGTGGAGCCGCCGCCAATGTCGACCACCAGGCGCATGTCATCGGCGACCGGCAGGGTATGGGCCACACCGGCATAGACCAGACGCGCTTCTTCATGCCCGGAAATCACATCGATGCGAAACCCCAGATGCCGTTCCGCGCTGGCCAGAAACAGCTGCGCATTGTCCGCCTCGCGCACCGCGCTGGTGGCTACCGCGCGCACGCGACCGGGCTCAAAACCGCGCAGCTTCTTGCCGAACCGCGCCAGCGCCTGCCAGCCTCGATCCAGCGCCATTTCATCCAGTGCCCGGCCGTCGAAGCCTTCGGCCAGCCGCACCGGCTCGCGCAAGGTTTTGACCTCCTGAATCATGAAGCCCTTTCTGCTGCGCACCGACTGGCCAATCATCATGCGAAAGGCATTGGAACCGAGGTCGATGGCGGCAAACAGCGAGGTGTCTTCTTTCATGGGAATCCTTGCAAATCATCCGTCGGGAGGCGCGGGACGGTTTGCGAGGATTCTGCCGTGGGTTCGATGACAACCTGATGACGCGGGCGGGGCGGTTCAGTGAATTCATCGCTGTCATGACACTGTCATTATCGGCTGCCCATACTTGCCCCCAATACATCGCGTGCTTTTCATGATTCGGCTGCCTTCCGGGCAGCTTTTTTTTGCCCGCGATTTAACGGGCGCGCAACATTTGCAATCCCGGACGACGCACGATTAATATACGATCCATATACACTTCGTATCGGATATTGCCATGGGCATCGTAAAGATTTCAGAGGACATGCACGAGAATCTGCGCATCTCCAGCAACGCACTCAGCCGCTCGATCAACGCGCAGGCCGAACACTGGATGCGCATCGGCATGCTCGCCGAGCTGTATCCCGACCTGGATCACCACGCCATTTGCCGGTTGCTGATTCGCGCCGAGCAGTCGGGCGGTCTGGATCTGCAGCAAGTCTGCGTACTGGCGGATGCCGCGCAGAACGCCTCGGTCAAAGAGGCGGCCAAGGCATGAGAAACCCGATCAAGATCAACACCCAGGCTGAAATCGCCCAATCCCGCGAGGCCGGCAGACTGGCCGCCGAGGTGCTGGCGATGCTGGTACCGCACGTCAAGGCTGGCGTCACCACCGATCAGCTCGACCAGTTGTGCAACGACTACATCGTCAACGTGCAGAAGGCGATACCGGCCAACGTCGGTTACCACGGCTTCCCGAAAACTGTTTGCGCGTCGGTCAATGAAGTGGTCTGCCACGGCATTCCTTCGAAGCGCGTACTGAAGGACGGCGACATCGTCAATCTCGACATCGCGGTGATCAAGGACGGCTGGTTCGGCGATACCAGCCGCATGTACGTGGTCGGCGAGCCGACGCCCGAGGCGCGGCACCTGATCAAGACCACTTACGACGCCATGTGCGCGGGGATCCGCGTCGTTCGGCCGGGCGCCACGTTGGGTGACATCGGGCATGCGATCCAGACGTTGGCGGAGAAGGAAGGTTTCAGCGTGGTGCGCGAGTATTGCGGGCACGGGATCGGCAAGGTTTATCACGATGAACCGCAAGTGCTGCATTACGGTTATCCGGAGCAGGGGCTGAAGCTGAAGGCGGGGATGATCTTTACCATCGAACCGATGCTCAATGCCGGCAAGCGGCATGTGAAGAGTCTGGCGGATGGCTGGACGGTTGTGACCAAGGATCAATCGTTGTCGGCGCAGTGGGAGCACATGGTGGCGGTGACGGAGGATGGGTTTGAGGTGTTGACGGCCTGGCCGGATGAGATTGAGGGCTTTAAGGCCATCGTCTGAAAAAATGGCCACCGCAACCCGACGTTGCGGTGGTCAGAAGTGACACGCAAGTCTTTATTGAATCAGTGCGCGCCGGCAGCTTTATTCAGATCGCTCTCGGCCCACTCGGTATAGACGCATGCATCCGCCGTCGCCCAACGCACCCGAACCGGATCCCCAGCCTTCAACGGCATCCCCGCCGCCGACAACGCTTTCACCGTCATCGAAGTCCCGCCCGAAGTCACCACACTGCAAGTCTGACTCTCACCCAGAAACAGCACCTCAACCACCTTCGCCGAAACCTCGTTCCAGCCCGCTGCCAACGGCTCACTCGCCGCCTGCTGCACACTCAACGCCAACGCCTTTTCCGGCCGCACCATCAGAAGCACATCCTGCCCGGTCTGCAAGCCAGCGGTGAGACGGATCGACAGCGACTCCCCCTCAAAACTCGCCGCCGCATTACCCTGCGCCTTGAGCTTGAGAAAGTTCGAGTTACCCAGAAACGACGCCACAAACGCATTCGGCGGATTCTGATACAGGTCATAACCGCTGCCGAGCCCGACAATCTTGCCGTGACTGAAAATCGCGATGCGCTGGGACAGGCGCATGGCTTCTTCCTGGTCGTGGGTCACGTAGACGATGGTGATGCCGAGGCGACGGTGCAGCTGGCGCAATTCATCTTGCAGGTCTTCGCGAAGCTTCTTGTCCAGCGCACCGAGCGGTTCGTCCATCAGCAGAATGCGCGGTTCGTAAACCAGCGCCCGTGCGATGGCGACCCGTTGCTGCTGGCCGCCAGACAGTTGCGAAGGGCGGCGATGGGCGAATTGCTCCAGCTGCACCAGTTTCAGCATCGCATCGACGCGCTTGTCACGTTCAGCCGCAGCGAGTTTGCGGATCGCCAGCGGGAACGCGATGTTGTCGCGTACCGACAGATGCGGGAACAGCGAATAACGCTGGAACACCATGCCGATGTCGCGCTTGTGCGGCGGCACGTTCACCAGCGACTGGCCGTTGACCAGGATCTCGCCGCTGCTCGGGGTTTCGAAGCCGGCGAGCATCGACAGCGTGGTGCTTTTGCCCGAGCCGCTGGAGCCGAGGAAGGTCAGGAATTCGCCGTCCTTGATGTCCAGCGAGATGTTGTCCACGGCGGCGAAATCGCCGTAGTGCTTGTTCAGGTTGCGCAGGCTGACCAGGGGTTTGTCGTTCTGCTGGGATGCGTCTTTGATCACGGCACTCATGTCGTACTCCTGGGCGCTCAGGCGCTGATTTCGTTGCGCCGGCGCAGGGCGGCGGCGATCACCATGACCAATACCGACAAGCCGATCAGCAGCGTCGAAGCGACGGCGATCACGGGCGTCAGGTCCTGGCGCAGGGTGGTCCACATTTTCACGGGAAGGGTTTGCAGGGTCGGGCTGGCCATCATAACGCTGAGCACCACTTCGTCCCACGAAACCAGGAAGGCGAAGAGGGCGCCGGCCACCATCCCCGGGCGAATCGCCGGAAAGGTCACCTTGAACACCGCTTGCAGGCGTGATGCCCCGCAGATCACCGCTGCGTCTTCAATCGACTGATCGAACAGCTTCAGCGAGTTGATGATCGAGATGATGGTGAACGGCAGCGCGACGATCACATGGCTGACGACGAAGGCGAACATCGTCCCGGTGTAGCCGAGCTTGAGGAACAGCGCGTACACCGCCACCGCGATGATCACCAGTGGGACGATCATCGGCAGGGTGAACAGACCGTAGAGCATTTCCCGGCCGGGGAAGCGTCCGCGCACCAGCGCAAAGGCCGTCGGCAAACCGAGGGCGACGGCGCAGATCGTGGTCAGCACCGCGACCTTGAGGCTGGCCAGTGCTGCGCTCATCCAGTCGGCGTTGGAGAAAAACTGCACGTACCATTTCAGCGTCCAGCCCGGTGGCGGGAACACCAGCCACTGGGACGAACCGAACGACAGCAGAACGATGAACACGATCGGCAACAGCAGGAACAGGCCGATCAGCCCGGTGGTGAAATACAGGCCGAAGCGCATCCGGCGACTCATGGCATTGGGCGTCAGGAGCATGTCGGCTTACCTCGCGTTACTGGCGCCGACCGGGGATTCCGGTTGCAGCTTCAGGTAGACGTAGAACAGCACCAGCGTGATGACGATCAGCAACGCGGCGCCGGCGCTGGCCAGGCCCCAGTTGAGGAACGACTGCACCTGCTGAATGATGAATTCCGGCAGCATCATGTTCTGCGCCCCGCCCAGCAGCGCCGGGGTGACGTAGTAACCCAGCGACATCACGAACACCATCAGCCCGCCGGACGCCAGACCCGGCCGGCACAGCGGCAGGAACACCCGGAAGAAGTTGGTCCAGGGACTTGCGCCACAGATCGAACCGGCCTGCAGGATCATCGGGTCGATGGCCTGCATGGTCGCCTGCAACGGCAGCACGATGAACGGGATCATGATGTAGCTCATGCCGATCACCACGCCGGTCAGGTTGTGCACCATTTCCAGCGGCTGATCGATGATGCCCATGGCCATCAAGGCTTTATTGATGACGCCCGAGGCCTGCAACAGCACCAGCCAGGAATAGGTGCGGGCGAGGAGGCTGGTCCACATCGACAACAGCACGATGTTGAGGATCCAGCGGCCCCAGCCCCGTGGCACCAGAGTGATTGCCCAGGCCAGCGGGAAGCCCAAAAGCAGGCTGAACACCGTCACCAGTCCGGCCACCGAAAAGGTGTTGAACAGCACCCGGGCGTAGGCCGAGTTGGCGAACAGTTGTTCATAGTTGCCAAGGCCCGGCACCGGCTCCAGCACGCCGCGCAGCAACAAGCCAATCAACGGGGCGAGGAAGAACAGACCGAGGAACAGCAGCGCCGGCGCGAGATTGCCGGCGCCGCGCCAGCGTTGCTTGAGGGACGGGGCTTGCGCCATTGCACTCGCCTTGCCTGACGCCGGGCCGGCAGCGCTCGCGGCGCTCCCGGTGGCAGTGGAGGGACGGGACGCGGTGGCCGCCATTTTCATTTGACCAGCCATTCGTTCCACCGTGTCGCGATGGCCGGACCGTTCTTGGCCCAGTACGCGAAATCAAGAGTGATCTGATCCTTAGCGTAGGCAGTCGGCAGGTTCGGGGCCAGCGTCGAGTCCAGACGCGCCACGCTGTCGACGTTGACCGGGGCGTAGGCGGTCAGGTTGGAGAAGTCGGCCTGGCCTTTGGCACTGCTGGCACTGGCCAGGAACTTCATCGCCGCCTCCTTGTTTTTCGCGCCCTTTGGCACCACCAGAATGTCGGCCATGACCAGGTTCTGTTTCCAGCTCACGCCGACCGGGGCGCCGTCTTCCTGCAGAGCGTGGATCCGGCCGTTCCAGAACTGGCCCATGCTCGCTTCACCGGAGGCCAGCAGTTGCTGCGACTGCGCGCCGCCGCCCCACCAGACGATGTCTTTCTTGATGGTGTCGAGTTTCTTGAAGGCGCGATCCAGGTCCAGCGGGTAGAGCTTGTCGGCCGCTACGCCATCGGCGAGCAGGGCCAGTTCAAGTACGCCGGGGCTCGGCCATTTATAGAGGGCGCGTTTGCCGGGGAAGGTCTTGGTGTCGAACAGCGCGCTCCAGTCCTGCGGCTTGTTGGCGCCGAGCTTGCCCTCGTTGTAGCCGAGGACGAAGGAGAAGAAGAACGAGCCGACGCCGTGGTCGCTGACGAAACGCGGGTCGATCTTGTCGCGCTGGATCTGTTTGAAATCGAGGGGTTCGAGCAGGCCTTCGGCAGCGGCGCGCAGGGCGAAGTCGGCTTCGACATCGACCACGTCCCATTGCACGTTGCCGCTTTCGACCATGGCCTTGAGTTTGCCGTAGTCGGTCGGGCCGTCCTGCACGACGGTGATGCCGCTGGCCTTGCTGAACGGATCGGCCCAGGCCTGTTTCTGCGCATCCTGGGTGCTACCGCCCCAGCTGACAAAGTTCACACTCTCGGCGGCCACCGCGGCCTGACCGGTCACGCTCAGCAGTCCCGCGAAAAAGATCGCGGTTGCAGCTTTGTTCAACACCATTTTTACGCCCTCATTGTTGTGTTTTTGAGCGGGCTTGCGTTGTTGCCCGCCTGTCGGGAGCAGTAGCTGGACGGTTTTAAGGTCGTCCGGTCTATGGAATATCATATTATGGTATTCCAAACTTTGTGCAAGCACTTTGCCGTACCGGCTATCTGGCGAATGTGGTTTTTGTGGGTGTCTGGTTTGAGAATTTCAGTGGATTCTAGATCCAGCCCCTCACCCCAGCCCTCTCCCAGTGGGAGAGGGGGAAAGGGAGCCAATCTCCATGCTGTTCAAAACTAGAGTTCGACCTGGAGTTTCAGGTCGATGCATAGCGGTAAAACAACTCGGTCGGCGCCCTCTCCCTCCGGGCGGTCCGACGTTTCGGGAGGGCTGGGGTGAGGGCTGCTTTACTCGGTGAACGGAATGCTCTCGACCACCTCAAGATCGTAGCCAGTCAAACCGGCATATTTCAGCGGCGGCCCCAGGTGGCGCAGCTTGCCGACGCCCAGGTTCTGCAGAATCTGCGCCCCGGTTCCCACCTCCGAATAGATCCGCGATTGCGAGCGACTGAACTGCCGAGGCGGTTGAGTCAGTTGCGGAATGCGCTCCAGCAGCGCCTGGGAAGACTCATGATTGGCCAGTACCACCACAACGCCATGCCCTTCGGCAGCGACCCGTTGCAGCGCCGCCCACAACGTCCAGTTCGTCGGCCCGCTGTACTCGGCGCCGACCAGATCCCGCAGCGGATCGATTACATGCACGCGCACCAGCGTCGGTTCCTCACGGCGCATTTCGCCCATGACCATCGCCATGTGCACGCCGCCCTCGATGCGATCTTCGAAAGTAATCAAACGGAACGTGCCATGCACCGTCGGCAACTCCCGCTCGCCGATGCGCTCGATGGTGTGTTCGGTGCTCAGGCGATAGTGGATCAGGTCGGCGATGGTGCCGATCTTGATCCCGTGCTTGCGGGCGAAGACTTCCAGATCCGGACGACGGGCCATGGTGCCGTCGTCGTTCATCACTTCGACGATCACCGAAGCGGGCGTGAACCCCGCCAGCCGCGCCAGATCACAACCGGCTTCGGTGTGGCCGGCGCGGGTCAGCACGCCACCTTCCTTGGCGCGCAGCGGAAAGATATGGCCGGGCTGCACCAGGTCTTCAGCGCGAGCATTGGGCGCCACCGCCGCGGCCACCGTGCAAGCGCGGTCGGCAGCAGAAATGCCGGTGGTCACGCCGACCGCTGCTTCGATGGAAACCGTGAACGCGGTGCTGAATACGCTGCCATTGCTCGGCACCATTTGCTCCAGCCCCAGGCGCTGGCAATGATCGTCGGTCAGGGTCAAACAAATCAGCCCCCGAGCCTCACGGGCCATGAAACTGATCGCCTCGGGTGTGCAACGGTCGGCGGCCAGTAGCAGGTCGCCTTCGTTTTCCCGGTCCTCGTCATCGACCAGCAACACCATTTTGCCGAGGCGATAATCTTCGATGATTTCTTCGATGCTGTTGAAGGCCATGCTGGACTCTCGATGTGAATGAAATTCGTGGTATACCATAATACAAAATCAACCAAGAGGTCACTATGAAGGCGTACTGGATTGCTCACGTGGACATCACCGATTCCGATCACTACAGCCAATACACCCAACGCGCGCCGAAAGCGTTCGCCGAGTTCGGCGCGAAGTTTTTAGCCAGAGGCGGGCGCAGCGAAGCGATGGAAGGTCGGGCGACGCCGCAGCGCAGCGTGGTGATTGAGTTCGACAGCTACGAGCAGGCGGTGGCGTGCTATCGCTCGGCGGCGTATCAGGAAGCGAAAAGCTATCGCGAGGAGTGGGCGAGGGCGGAGATCATTATTGTGGAAGGGATGGCGCCGTAAGCGGCGCGGGCAGGGCGATCAACGCATGAAATGAATCTTGCCGCTGTCGTCATTGCCCATGTACATGCCATACACACCGGCCTGGCGTTCCTCGATGTAGCGTTCGAGGATCTGCCGGATCGCCGGGTAGTAGATCTGCTCCCAAGGGATGTCTTCGGGGGCGAAGAATTTGCAGGCGAGGGTTTCCGGGCCGTACTGGCCGGTAATCTCCAGCGCGAGTGCGCGGAAGATGATGTAGACCTCGCTGATCTTCGGCACGCTGAAGATCGAGTAAGGCGAGACGATTTCCGCGCGTACGCCGCTTTCTTCCCAGACTTCGCGCAGGGCGGCCTGTTCGGTGGTTTCGCCGCTTTCCATGAAACCGGCGGGCAGGGTCCAGGTGCCGGGGCGCGGGGGAATGGCCCGTTGGCACAAGAGGTATTTGCCGTCCTGCTCGATGATGCAGCCGGCGATGATCTTCGGGTTTACATAGTGGATGTAGCCGCAACCGCGGCACATCAGGCGCTCGTGCGTATCGCCCGGTGGTACCTGCTGACCGAGGTCAGCGCCACCGCATTTCGGGCAAAAGCTCGGGCTGAACATGTCAGTGACCTATGCGCGGTTCTTTCAGCGCGATGGGCAGGGTGATCGGTGGAGTGCTTTTGAGATCGGTGCCGGTCTCTTCCTGTTTGCGCTTCAGATAATCGAGGGCCACGGCAGCCGCAGCGCGCACGTGATCGACGCACGCCTGATGCGCCGCCAGCGGATCCCCGCTCTTGATCGCCTCGACCATTTTTTCCATCTCGTGATTACTGGCGCCGCGACGGTTTTCCTGGGACACCGACGTCGCGCGCAGGTAGCTGATGCGCGCTTGCAACTGACGCAGCTGAGTGGCCGCGACATGGTTGCCCGAGCCTTCGAGCAGCACGTCGTAGAAACCCTGCACCGAGTCGATCACCTGCTGCAGCTCGCCGTCCTTGAGCGCCTTGCGGTTCTCGTCGAGGGCTTTTTCCAGGGCCTTGATGTCCTTGGCCTTGGCGCGCAGGGTGAACAGCTGAACGATCAGGCCTTCGAGCACGCAACGCAGCTCATAAATGTCGACCGCATCGGCGAGGGTGATGATGGCGACACGTGGGCCCTTGGCGTCGGCGAACTCCACCAGGCCTTCGGATTCCAGGTGACGCAAGGCTTCACGCACCGACGTACGGCTCACGCCCAGGCGATCGCACAGATCGCGTTCCACCAGGCGATCGCCCGGCAGCAGCTGGAAGTTCATGATGGCGCTTCGCAGTTTATCCAGCACGATCTCGCGCAGGGTGACGGGGTTGCGATTGACCTTGAAGCTGTCGTCGAGTGGCAGGCGTTTCATGGGGTCCGCTCTTTAAGGTGGCTGTCCATGCCAGACGGGCATCAAAACAGCCGAGGGGTTAACTGGAGGCCTCGGCGTCGGCTTCGGCGAAGGCTTCACGGGCGAGCCGGAAACTGTCCACGGCTGCCGGGACGCCGCAATAAATACCGACCTGAAGCAGAATTTCGCGTATTTGCTCACGACTCAGGCCGTTACGCAAGGCGCCGCGCACATGCAGTTTCAGTTCGTGCGGGCGGTTGAGCGCCGAGATCATCGCCAGGTTGATCATGCTGCGCTCCTTGAGCGACAGACCCTCGCGTCCCCAAACATGGCCCCAGCAGTATTCGGTGACCATTTCCTGCAACGGGCGGGTGAAGTCGTCGGCGTTCTCGATCGAGCGCTGCACATAGGCTTCGCCCAGCACCTGCGTGCGGATCTTCAGGCCTTGCTCATACTTTTCGTTGCTCATGTGTTCCTCCGCTCAACCCAGTGTCGGCAACGCGCCGAGCTTGCCCTTGTGATAAATCATCGGCGTCACCGGTTGCTCCGGCAGGATCAGGTTCTTCACCGCGCCAACGATGATCGCGTGGTCGCCACCGTCGTATTCACGCCACAGTTCGCACTCGATGATCGCCGTGGCTTTGGCGAGGATCGGGTTACCGAGTTCGCTCAAATGCCACTCGATGCCGTTGGCCTTGTCCTTGCCTTTACCGGCGAAGGCGTAGGCCTCGGCGGTCTGGTCGGCGGACAGCAAATGGATCGCGAACTTCTTGCTGTCGCGCAGCACCGGGTAGGTGTCGGAGGCGTAGTTGGGGCAGAACAGCACCAGCGCCGGGTCAATCGACAGCGCACTGAAGGCGCTGGCGGTGATGCCGACGATGCCGCCATCCGGGTCGAGGGTGGTGACCACCGTGACCCCGGACGGAAACGAGCTCATGACGTCTTTGTAAATGCCGGGTTCGATCATGTCGCAGGACTCCTAACGCATCACAAACGGATCAGGCATCGATGCCTGGGAGAGGTTGATCCACACCGTTTTCAGTTCGGTGTAGGCCAGCACCGAATCGATGCCGCTTTCGCGTCCATAGCCACTGTTCTTGAAGCCACCGATCGGTGCCATTGCCGACACCGCGCGGTAGGTGTTGACCCAGATGATCCCCGAACGCACGTCCCGGGCCAGACGATGGGCGCGGCCCAGGTCGCGGGTCCAGATGCCGGCGGCGAGGCCGAACTGCGAGTCGTTGGCAATCGCCAGCGCTTCGGCTTCATCCTTGAAGCGGATCACCGAAGCCACCGGGCCGAACACTTCTTCCTGCATGATCTTCATCGAATTGCGGTCGCATTCGAACAGCGTCGGCTCGTAGAACCAGCCGTCACCGACGCCGCTCGGCCGCTTGCCGCCCAGACGCAGACGCGCGCCTTCAGCGATGGCATCAGCCACCAGACCTTCAACCACCGCCAGTTGCTGCGCGGTGGCCATCGGGCCCATTTCGCTGCTGTCGTCCTGCGGGTTGCCGATGCGGATGCGCTGGGCGCGCTCCACCAAACGGCTGACGAATTCGTCGTAGATTTCATCCTGCACCAGCAGTCGCGAACCGGATACGCAACTCTGCCCGGATGCCGCGTAGATCCCGGCGATGGCGCCGTTGATCGCGCTATCGAGATCGGCGTCGGCGAAGATGATGTTCGGCGACTTGCCGCCCAGTTCCAGCGACAGCTTGGCGAAGTTCTCGGCGCTGCTGCGCACCACATGCCGGGCCGTGGCCGCGCCGCCGGTGAAGGCGATCTTGCGGATCAGCGGATGACGGGTGAGGGCGGCGCCGGTGCTCGGGCCGTAACCGGTGACGACGTTGACCACGCCCGGCGGAATCCCGGCTTCGAGGGCCAGGCGCGCCAGTTCCAGAATGGTCGCCGAGGCGTGCTCGGAGGGTTTGATCACGATGGTGTTGCCGGCAGCAAGGGCTGGTGCCAGTTTGATCGCAGTCAGGTAAAGCGGGCTGTTCCACGGAATGATCGCGGCGACCACGCCCATGGCTTCGTGCACGGTGTAGGCGAACAGATCGGGTTTATCCAGCGGCAGGGTGCCGCCTTCGAGCTTGTCGGCGAGGCCGGCGGTGTAGTGGAAGAACTCCGGCAGATAACCGACCTGACCCCGGGTTTCACGGATCAGCTTGCCGTTGTCGCGGCTTTCCAGCTGCGCCAGTTGTTCCTTGTTTTCAGCGATCAGGTCACCGAGACGACGCAGCAGTTTGCCGCGCGCGGTGGCGGTCAAACCGCGCCACGCTGGGCTGTCGAAAGCGGTTTGTGCGGCTTGCACGGCGCGCTCGACGTCGGCTTCGTCAGCGTCGGGCAGATCGGCCCAGGGTTCGGCCAGCGCCGGGTTGAGGCTTTCGAAAGTCTTGCCGGAGAGGGCGTCGACCCATTCTCCGCCGATGCACATCTGGAAGCGTGCGAGCGTCATGCAACGATCCCCTTTATATGGTTTTGTCGGGCGTGTGCGGTGTCGAGAAATTCCAGGAGCGTCTGGTTCACCAGCCGTGGCGACTCTACCGGCATCATATGCCGTTGCTCGGGCAGCACGGCAACCTTCGCGCCGGGAATGCGCGCGGCCAGTTGCTCGGCCATTTCCGGGGTCGATCCGGGGTCGAGCTCGCCGGTGGCGATCAGCGTCGGCGCCTGGATGCTGCCCAGGTCGTCGGCGCGGTACATGTCCTGAGTGGCGAACAGTTCGTAGGTGGTCAGGTAACCCTGCGGATCATTGCCGGCGAGGGTCTGGCGGATAGCGGCGATCTGCGCCGGGTTGGCCGCCTGATATTCGCGGCTGAACCAGCGCGACAGCGCCGCTTCGGCATTCGCGTCCGGCCCGTGCTCGGCTGCTTGCGCGGTGCGGGCGATGACGCCGGCGCGCTGCTCTTCGCTGCGGTTGAACACGCTGTTGAGCACCACCAGGCTTTTCAGGCGGTCCGGGTAATGCAGGGCAAACGCCCGCGCCACCAGACCGCCCATGGAAAAGCCGATCACCGACGCCTCGGGCAATTGCAGGTGGTCGAGCAGCTCCAGCAACTGATCGGCATAACCGAGCAGGGCGGTGCCGCTGGCCGGTCGCGGGCTGGCGCCATGGCCGAGCATGTCGTAGGCGATCACCCGGTATTGCGTGGCCAGGCCAACAATCTGGCCGCCCCACATTTCTTTGTTCAGGCCCACGCCGTGGATCAACACCACGGGTTGGCCTTGGCCGGTCGCCAGATAACTGGTGCCGGCCGGGGTGAGTTCAGCGATGAGCCGAATCATGGAGCGCTCCTGCAATGCCTTTTTTTATTGTGATCACTGGGCTTTTTCGGCGGCCAGTTCTTCCAGATCGATGTAACGATTGCCGATGCGCGGATGCAGGCGACCACCGTCGGCGCAACCGAGCACCACGACGATTTCGTCGGCGCGCGGGGCGTCTTCGATCTGCATTTCCAGCGTGATGTAGTGCGAGCGCAGGCCTTCGTCGTCCTTGTGCATCATCGGAATCTGAATCGAAGTGCCCGGACCGCCGCGCTTGTTGGTGAAGCTCAGGTAACTCTTGGCCTTGACCGCTTCGCGGTAGTGATTGCCGAAGCGCAGGGTGTGGATCACCGCCGACGCGTGCTCGATTTCGCCATCGGCGCCGACCACCGCGGCTTTGCCGTAAGCCTCGATCTTCTCGGCACCGCCGATGATGCCCACCAGACGCTCGACCATCATCGCGCCGAGGTCGGAGCAATTGGCGCGGATCTGCGGCTTGAGGTCTTCGACAAAGCCGTTGCCGACCCACGGGTTCTTCATCACGACGGCCAGGCCGACCATGGTCACCGGGGTGTCGGACGCCTTGCCGCCTTCGATGAAGGTCTCTTCGACATAGCTGACGATCTTGCGAATTTCGAAACTCATGAGCTGCTCCGTAGGGGATAAAGAGTGTCTGTGCGTCTGATGGTATACCATAATACCGATCGTGCAAGTCCCCCTCGCAAGAATCCCTGCCATCAGTCGGACGAATGCCCGCGCATTCAGCTGCCGCTGTAGTCCCTTTCGGTTAACAAAAGATAACGTTGCGCCGATTGTCAGACGTTTCGAATGCCCGATAGGATGAGCCAGCTTCCGAAGGGGCTCTGGATGGCGGGTTTCAGGACTATGCTTGTGACCAGGCAGTCACCGTGAGCACCCTTGCGGCGCCCTTTAAGGTCCATGACCAACAATAATAAACAGGGGAAGGTCTATGAGTCGTTGCCGCCCGCCGGCGTTACGCAACACCGCGTTGCTGGCCACAGCACTCTCTCTGCTGGGCTTTGCCACATTGTCGGCGCCGGTTCTCGCCGCCGAAGCGCCCGCCGACGTGGTCTATTCCACCGAATCGGCCAAGGCCTCGAAAAGCCTGATGCTCGATGTCGTTCACGCCGGAACCCGGCTGGTGGCGGTCGGGGATCGCGGGCACATTCTCTATTCCGACGACCAGGGCAAGACCTGGACCCAGGCCAAAGTGCCGAGCCGCCAGTTGCTGACTGCCGTGTATTTCGTCGATGACAAGCACGGCTGGGCCGTCGGCCACGACGCGCAGATCCTCGCCAGCGAAGACGGCGGCCTGACCTGGACCAAACAATTCGAAGACCTCAAACGCGAATCGCCGCTGCTCGACGTCTGGTTCAAGGACGTCAACAGCGGCCTGGCCGTGGGTGCCTACGGCGCGCTTCTGGAAACCACCGACGGCGGCAAACACTGGGAAGACGTCAGCGATCGCCTCGACAACGAAGACCAGTTCCACCTCAATGCCATCGCTTCGGTAAAAGACGCCGGCCTGTTCATCGTCGGCGAGTCGGGCAGCATGTTCCGCTCCGCCGACTGGGGCCAGACCTGGGAAAAACTCGAAGGCCCGTACGAAGGTTCGCTGTTCGGCGTGATCGGCACGGCGCAACCGCAAACCCTGCTGGCTTACGGTCTGCGCGGCAACCTTTACCGCTCCACCGATTTCGGCAGCACCTGGGAGCAAGTCGAACTGAAAGCCGCGCGCGGCTCGCTGGAGTTCGGCCTGTCCGGCGCCACGCTGCTTGCGGACGGCTCCATCGTCATCGTCGGCAACGGCGGCTCGGTGGTCAGCAGCAGTGACAACGGCGAATCCTTCAGCGTGTTCAACCGTCCGGATCGCATCTCGCTGTCGTCGGTCACCGCCGCCGGCAACGGCAATCTGATCCTGAGCGGGCAGGGTGGCGTTCGGGTCACTACTGCGAACGGCGCCGAGCTGGGCAAATGAGCCGAATCAATAATAAGAAGGCGGGGCTATGACTTCCTTGAGCACTCATCATCAGGACAAGGCGACGTTTCTTGAGCGCCTGATCTTCAACAACCGCCCGGCAGTGATCGTGATCTGCCTGCTGGTCAGCATTTTCCTGTTCTGGCAGGCCACGCTGATCCGTCCGTCCACCAGTTTCGAAAAGATGATCCCGCTCAAGCATCCGTTCATTGAAAAGATGATGGAGCACCGTAACGATCTGGCGAACCTGGGCAACACCGTGCGTATTTCGGTGGAAGCGAAGGATGGCGACATCTTCTCCAAGGAGTACATGGAGACCCTGCGTCAGATCAACGACGAGGTGTTCTACATCTCCGGCGTCGACCGTTCCGGCCTCAAGTCGCTGTGGAGCCCGAGCGTGCGCTGGACCGAAGTGACCGAGGAAGGTTTTGCCGGCGGCGAAGTGATCCCGCAGAGCTACAACGGCTCCCAGGACAGCCTCGATCTGCTGCGCAACAACGTGCTCAAGTCCGGTCAGGTCGGGCGTCTGGTGGCCAACGACTTCAAGTCGAGCATCGTCGACATCCCGCTGCTGGAGTCCTACCCGGACCCGCAGGACCAGGGCAAGTTGCTGGCGCTGGACTATCGCCAGTTCTCCCATGAGCTCGAAGACAAGATCCGCAACAAGTTCGAAGCGCAGAACCCAAACGTCAAGATCCACATCGTCGGTTTCGCCAAGAAGGTCGGTGATCTGATCGACGGTCTGGTGATGGTGGTGATGTTCTTCGGCATCGCTTTCGTCATCACCCTGATCCTGCTGCTGTGGTTCACCAACTGCCTGCGCAGCACCGTGGCGGTGTTGAGCACCACGCTGGTGGCGGTGGTCTGGCAACTCGGGTTGATGCACTTTTTCGGGTTCGGCCTCGATCCGTATTCGATGCTGGTGCCGTTCCTGATCTTCGCCATCGGCATTTCCCACGGCGTGCAGAAAATCAACGGTATCGCCCTGCAATCCGGTGAGGCGGACAACGCGTTGACGGCCGCACGGAGGACCTTCCGTCAATTGTTCCTGCCGGGGATGATCGCGATTCTGGCGGACGCCGTCGGCTTCATCACGCTGCTGATCATCGACATTGGCGTGATCCGCGAGCTGGCCATCGGCGCTTCCATCGGCGTGGCGGTGATCGTGTTCACCAACCTGATCCTGCTGCCGGTGGCGATTTCCTATGTCGGCATCAGCAAGCGCGCCATCGCCAAGAGCAAGAAGGACGCGCACCGCGAGCATCCGTTCTGGCGCCTGCTGTCGAACTTCGCCAACCCGAAAGTCGCCCCGATTTCCATCGCCCTGGCGCTGGTCGCTTTCGGTGGCGGTCTCTGGTACAGCCAGAACCTGAAGATCGGCGACCTCGACCAGGGCGCGCCGGAACTGCGTCCGGATTCGCGCTACAACAAGGACAACAACTTCATCATCAGCAACTACTCGACCAGCTCCGACGTGCTGGTGGTGATGGTCAAGACCAAGTCCGAAGGCTGCTCGCGCTATGAAGCCATGGCGCCGATCGACGAACTGATGTGGAAGATGCAGAACACCGAGGGCGTGCAGTCGGCGATCTCGCTGGTGACCGTGTCCAAGCAGATGATCAAGGGCATGAACGAGGGCAACCTGAAATGGGAAACCCTGTCACGCAACCCGGACGTGCTGAACAACTCCATCGCCCGGGCCGACGGCCTGTACAACAACAGTTGCTCGCTGGCGCCGGTGCTGGTGTTCCTCAACGACCACAAGGCCGAAACCCTGGATCGCGCGGTGCATGCGGTGCAGGACTTCGCCAAGGAAAACAACAAGGAAGGCCTGGAATTCATCCTCGCCGCCGGTAACGCCGGGATCGAGGCGGCCACCAACGAGGTGATCAAGAAGTCCGAGCTGACCATCCTGATCCTGGTGTACATCTGCGTGGCGGTCATGTGCATGATCACCTTCCGCTCGTGGGCGGCGACCCTGTGCATCGTGCTGCCACTGGTGCTGACCTCGGTGCTGGGCAACGCGCTGATGGCGTTCATGGGCATCGGCGTGAAAGTGGCGACGCTGCCGGTGGTGGCGCTGGGCGTGGGGATTGGCGTGGACTACGGCATCTACATCTACAGCCGCCTGGAAAGTTTCCTGCGTGCCGGCCTGCCGTTGCAGGAAGCCTATTACCAGACCCTGAAATCCACCGGTAAAGCGGTGCTGTTCACCGGTCTGTGCCTGGCCATCGGTGTGTGCACCTGGATCTTCTCGGCGATCAAGTTCCAGGCCGACATGGGCCTGATGCTGACCTTCATGCTGCTGTGGAACATGTTTGGTGCGCTGTGGCTGCTGCCGGCACTGGCGAAGTTCCTGATCAAGCCGGAGAAACTGGCGGGGCAGAAGGGGAATTCTCTGTTTGCTCACTGATCCGGTTGGCTGAAATGAAAAAGCCGCAACCTTTAAGGGTTGCGGCTTTTTTATGCCTGCGGTGAGGGCAAGCGGTCTCAAGGCTTAAGAGAGTTCAGTGCCTAGCACGACGCTAAGCGCACTCCGCGCATCATCCAGCTGCACCAACGTCGCATGCCGCGCCCCCAACGCATCCCGATTCTCGATCGCCGTCAAAATCGCCTTGTGCCGAGGCAACGCCAGTTCATGCAGATTCGGCCGCTGATTCGAATGCTTCAGCGCCTCGGCAATCGCCACTGACAGCATGTTGCACAGGTTCGCCAGCAAGTCGTTGTGAGTCGCATCGGCAATCCGGCTGTGAAAATCCAGATCCGGTTGCAGCAAGGCCTCCGGGGTCGGGGCCGCTTCCATGCGCTGGTAAGCCTCGGCAATCGACGCGATGTCGGCATCGGTGGCGTGCTGGGCGGCGAGGGCGGCGGCGGCCGGTTCGATGATGCTGCGCACGCTGGTCAGGACGTTGAAGAACTCGTTCTGCGGGCTGCTTTGCATCAGCCAGTGCAGCACGTCCGGGTCGAGCATGTGCCATTCGCGGCGCGGCTTGACGACGGTGCCGACGCGCGGTTTCGAATACACCAGGCCCTTGGCGACCAGCACTCGGGTGGCCTCGCGCAACACCGGCCGGCTGACCGCATATTCCTCGCAGAGCAAGGCTTCGGCGGGCAGCTTGTCGCAGGGCAGAAAGCGTCCGGAAACAATCTGCATGCCCAGTTCCTGGACGATGCGCGAGTGCATGCTTTTACGGTCGGAAGGTTTGCGGTAATCCATGGGGAGTGGCGCGATCCTGAGCGATGGAGATGCCGCGCATCATAGCAGGCACGACACAATCTTGAGGTGGATACACAAAGCAAATGTGGGAGCGAGCTTGCTCGCGATAGCGGAGTGTCAGCCAACCTGGATGTTGAATGATAAATCGCAATCGCGAGCAAGCTCGCTCCCACAGGGGCGGCGGTGTTAGTGGGAATGGCGCGGTACTTCAGCCCCTCGGCAACCGACGAGGAAGTCGAAATCGCAACCTTGATCCGCTTGCAGCACATGGTCGATATACAGCTGACGATACCCACCCACCAACAATTGCTGCGGCGGTTGCAGATCCGCCATGCGCGCCGCCAGTTCTGCGTCCGGAATATCCAGATGCAAACGCCCGCTGGCACAGTCCAGCTCGATCCAGTCGCCTTCCTTCACCGCCGCCAAAGGCCCGCCGGCCGCCGCTTCCGGGGCGACGTGCAACACAACCGTGCCGTAAGCGGTGCCGCTCATCCGCGCGTCAGAGATGCGCACCATATCGGTCACGCCCTGCGCCAGCAGCTTGGCCGGCAGCCCCATGTTGCCGACTTCGGCCATGCCCGGATAACCCTTCGGCCCGCAGTTCTTCATCACCAGAATCGAGTCTGCATCGACGTCCAGTTCCGGGTCGTTGATCCGCGCCTTGTACATGTCGAAGTTCTCGAACACGACGGCGCGGCCACGGTGCTGCATCAGTTCCGGCGTTGCGGCTGACGGCTTGAGCACCGCGCCCAGTGGCGCCAGGTTGCCGCGTAACACGCAGATCCCGCCGTCGGCGCGGATCGGATTGTCGAGGGTGCGGATCACTTCGTCTTCACCGTAGATCGGCGCGTCCTTGGTGTTCTCGCCGATGGATTTGCCGTTGACGGTCAGTGCGTTCGGATTCGGAATCAGATTGGCCTCACCGAGGCGGCGCAGCACGGCCGGCAAGCCGCCCGCGTAGTAGAACTCTTCCATCAGGAAGCGCCCGGACGGTTGTAGGTCGACGATGGTCGGCATGCCACGGCCGATACGGGTCCAGTCGTCCAGATCCAGCTCGACGCCGATACGCCCGGCGATGGCTTTGAGGTGGATTACCGCGTTGGTCGAACCGCCAATCGCGGCATTGACCCGGATCGCGTTTTCGAAGGCTTCCTTGGTCAGTATCTTCGACAGCTTCAAGTCTTCACGCACCATCTCGACCGCACGCATGCCGGACATGTGCGCCAGCACATAACGCCGCGCATCCACCGCCGGAATCGCCGCGTTGTGCGGCAGCGAAGTACCCAGTGCTTCGGCCATGCAGGCCATGGTCGACGCGGTGCCCATGGTGTTGCAGGTACCGGCCGAGCGGGACATGCCGCCCTCGGCCGCGAGGAAATCGTCAATCGTGATGGTGCCGGCCTTGACCTGTTCGCTGAGCTGCCAGACCACGGTGCCGGAGCCGATGTCCTTGCCCTTGTGCTTGCCGTTGAGCATCGGCCCGCCGGTGACGACGATCGCCGGCACGTCGCAGCTGGCCGCGCCCATCAGCAGGGCCGGGGTGGTCTTGTCGCAACCGGTCAGCAGCACCACGCCGTCAATCGGGTTGCCGCGAATCGCTTCCTCGACGTCCATGCTCGCCAGGTTACGGGTCAGCATGGCGGTCGGGCGCAGGTTCGATTCGCCGTTGGAGAACACCGGAAATTCCACCGGAAAACCACCAGCCTCGATCACCCCGCGTTTGACGTGCTCCGCGATCTGGCGGAAGTGCGCGTTGCACGGGGTCAGTTCCGACCAGGTGTTGCAGATGCCGATGATCGGCTTGCCGTAGAACTGATGGTCGGCGATGCCCTGATTCTTCATCCAGCTGCGGTACATGAAGCCGTTCTTGTCGGCCGTGCCAAACCATTGGGCGGAGCGCAGGGTGGGTTTCTTATCAGACATGATCGATTCTCTTATTGTAAGACTATTGTTTGCGAGCTTTGACTAAACATAAGCGCAAAATCGACGGTTTGGAAGTGTTGTTGCGTAATTAGTATTACTATATAGTCGTTTTCGACGGAGGGATGGCCCTGGCGATTTTCCGCGAGAGGCGTCCCCCGAGGTTCCATAAAAACAACAATCGGAGACCGATCTCATGAGCCAGGAACTGCGGCTTGTCCGGCGCATTACGCTGAAACTGATTCCCTTCCTGATCCTGCTGTACCTGATCGCCTATGTGGATCGCTCCGCCGTCGGCTTCGCCAAGCTGCACATGGGCGCCGACATCGGTATCGGCGATGCCGCCTACGGGCTTGGCGCCGGGCTGTTTTTCATCGGCTACTTTCTGTTTGAAATCCCCAGCAACCTGATGCTCGAACGCTTTGGCGCACGGCGCTGGTTCGCGCGGATCATGATCACCTGGGGCGCGATCACCATCGGCATGGCCTTCGTCCAGGGTCCGCACAGTTTTTACGTGATGCGCTTTCTGCTCGGCGCGGCGGAGGCGGGGTTCTTTCCCGGCGTTCTGTACTACATCACCCAATGGTTCCCGGTGCGCCATCGCGGCAAGATCCTCGGGCTGTTCATCCTTTCCCAACCCATCGCGATGATGATCACCGGCCCCGTGTCCGGCGGCCTGCTGGGCATGGACGGCATCCTCGGCCTGCACGGCTGGCAGTGGCTGTTCATCGTCATTGGCACCCCGGCGATCCTGCTGACCTGGCCGGTATTGCGCTGGTTGCCGGACGGCCCGCAGCAAGTGAAATGGATGGACCAGGCCGAGAAGGACTGGCTGACCGGCGAGCTGAAAAAGGACCTGCAGGAATACGGCCAGACCCGTCACGGCAATCCGCTACATGCGCTGAAGGACAAACGCGTGTTGCTGCTGGCGCTGTTTTATCTGCCGGTGACCCTGAGCATTTATGGCCTGGGCCTGTGGCTTCCGACCCTGATCAAACAGTTCGGCGGCAGCGATCTGGTGACCGGTTTCGTGTCATCGGTGCCGTACATTTTCGGGATCATCGGCCTGCTGATCATTCCGCGCAGTTCCGACCGTTTGAATGATCGTTACGGCCATCTGGCGGTGCTTTATGTGCTGGGCGCCATCGGCCTGTTCCTCAGCGCCTGGCTGTCGTTGCCGGTGGCGCAACTGGCGGCGTTGTGTCTGGTGGCGTTTGCGCTGTTTTCCTGCACGGCGGTGTTCTGGACGCTGCCGGGGCGGTTCTTTGCCGGCGCCAGCGCGGCGGCCGGGATTGCCTTGATCAACTCGGTGGGCAACCTCGGTGGCTACATCGGCCCGTTCGTGATCGGCGCCTTGAAGGAATACACCGGCAACCTCGCTTCGGGCCTGTACTTCCTGTCTGGCGTGATGGTGTTCGGGCTGATTCTGACGGGCGTCGTCTATCGCTTGCTGGAGCGCAAGCATGTGCTGCCGGTCGAGCAATTTGCAGCGAGCGCACGGGGTGCTACCCGTACCTGAATGACTATCACCGACCCTGTGGGAGCGAGCTTGCTCGCGAAGTGGTCGGCACATTCAACATTTGTGGTGACTGATGCACCGCCTTCGCGAGCAAGCTCGCTCCCACAGGGATCAGCGGTGTTTTTGAGGTAATAGGAGAAAAACATGCATCTGGTTCAATTCGAATTGAGTAGCGGCGAGCGCCGTGTCGGGGTGGTCGAGGACGGTCTGGTGCGTGAAGTGCAGGATGCGCGCACGGTTCGCGATCTTGCCCTGGCCGCGATCGAGGCCGGCAGCACCCTCGCGCAGCAAGTGCAAACCCTCGGCCTGGGCATCAGCCACGATTACGCCGAATTGCTCGCCAAACTGCGCATCCTGCCGCCGCTGGATCACCCGGACCCGGCGCACCTGCTGGTCAGCGGCACCGGCCTCACGCACCTCGGCAGCGCCTCGGCCCGGGACAAAATGCATCAGCAGGCCGGCGACGAAGCGGCGATGACCGACACCATGCGCATCTTCAAGTGGGGCGTGGAGGGCGGAAAACCGGCGGCGGGGCAGGCCGGTGTGCAGCCGGAATGGTTTTACAAAGGCGACGGCAGCATCGTTGTGCGCCCCGGTCAGCCGTTCCCGCTGCCGCCGTTTGCCGAAGACGCCGGCGAGGAACCGGAGATGGCCGGCCTCTACATCATCGGCCACGACGGCAAGCCGTATCGCCTCGGTTTCGCGGTGGGCAACGAGTTCTCCGATCACGTCATGGAACGCAAGAATTATCTGTACCTGGCCCACTCGAAACTGCGCAGTTGCAGCTACGGTCCGGAGCTGCGCGTCGGTGAGTTGCCGCAACACCTGGCCGGTACCAGCCGCATCCTGCGTGACGGCGAAGTGCTGTGGCAGAACGAGTTCCTCAGCGGCGAGGCCAACATGTGCCACAGCCTGGCGAACCTCGAATACCACCACTTCAAGTACAGCCAGTTCCTGCGTCCCGGTGACGTGCACATTCACTTTTTCGGCACCGCGACCCTGTCGTTCGCCGATGGCATTCGCACTCAGCCCGGCGATGTATTCGAAATCAGCCAGGCCGAATTCGGCGCCCCGCTGGTCAACGGCATCGCCCCGGTCGCAGCGGCATTCGAACCGGACAGCATCGGCACCCTTTAAGGAGATCCCATGACTCAGATTCTCGGCCACAACTACATCGGCGGCCGTCGCAGCGCGGCGGGCGACGTCAAGCTACAAAGCGTCGACGCTACCACGGGCGAAGCATTGCCCCACGACTTCATTCAGGCCACGGAAGCGGAAGTAGACGCCGCCGCCAAAGCCGCTGCGGCGGCATATCCGGCGTATCGCAGCCTCAGCGCCGAACGCCGCGCGCAGTTTCTCGATGCAATTGCCGATGAGCTGGACGCGCTGGGCGATGATTTCGTCGCTGTGGTTTGCCGCGAAACTGCACTGCCAGCCGGGCGGATTCAGGGTGAAAGAGGACGCACCAGCGGCCAGATGCGCTTGTTCGCCAAAGTCCTGCGGCGCGGTGATTTCTACGGTGCGCGGATCGACCTGCCGTTGCCGGATCGTCAACCGCTGCCGCGTCTGGATCTGCGCCAGTACCGCATCGGCCTCGGCCCAGCGGCGGTGTTCGGCGCGAGCAACTTTCCACTGGCATTCTCCACCGCCGGTGGCGATACAGCGTCGGCGCTGGCGGCCGGTTGCCCGGTGGTGTTCAAGGCCCACAGCGGCCATATGGCCACCGCTGAGCTTGTTGCCGATGCGCTGATTCGAGCAGCGGAAAAAACCGCGATGCCGGCCGGTGTGTTCAATATGATCTACGGTGGTGGCGTCGGCGAATGGCTGGTCAAACATCCGGCTATTCAGGCGGTGGGTTTCACCGGTTCGCTGCGGGGCGGACGGGCGCTGTGCGACATGGCTGCCGCAAGGCCCCAGCCGATCCCGGTGTTCGCCGAGATGTCGAGCATCAACCCGGTGATCGTGCTGCCTCAGGCACTGGCCGAGCGTTCGGAAACCGTCGCCCGCGATCTGACCGCGTCGGTAGTGCAGGGCTGCGGTCAGTTCTGTACCAATCCGGGTCTGGTGATCGGCATCCGTTCGCCACAGTTCACGGCATTCGTTGAGCAAGTCGCGGCGCTGATCGGTGATCAACCGGCGCAAACCATGCTCAATGCCGGCACCCTCGGTAGCTACGGCAAGGGCCTGGAAAAATTATTGGCGCATACCGGCATCGAGCATCTGGCGGGTAACCCGCAGCAAGGCAATCAGGCGCAGCCGCAGTTGTTCAAGGCCGATGTCAGCCTGCTGATCGATGGCGATGAAGTGCTGCAGGAAGAAGTGTTCGGCCCGACCACGGTGATCGTCGAAGTGGCCGACAAAGCGCAGCTGAGCGCGGCGTTGCAGGGCCTGCATGGACAACTGACGGCGACAATCATCGGCGAGCAGGCGGATTTCGAACGCTTTCCGGAGCTGACGCCGCTGCTGGAACAGAAGGTCGGGCGGATCCTGCTCAATGGTTATCCGACCGGTGTGGAGGTGTGCGATTCGATGGTTCACGGCGGTCCGTATCCGGCGACGTCCGATGCTCGCGGCACCTCGGTGGGTACGCTGGCGATCGATCGTTTCCTGCGCCCGGTGTGCTTCCAGAACTACCCCGACAGCCTGCTGCCGGAACCGCTGAAAAACGCCAACCCGCTGCGTATTCAGCGGCTGGTCGATGGCAAGCCTTCGCGCGAAGCCCTCTAAGCCCCATGCCATGATCGTTCCCACGCTGCGTTTCGTTGATCGTTCCCACGCTCTGCGTGGGAATGCCTCAAGGGACGCTCCGCGTTCCAGCTCTCGAATGGGACGCAGAGCGTCCCGGGCTGCATTCCCACCCAGAGCGTGGGAACG
>NZ_AKJQ01000051.1:0-103663 GCF_000282255.1 Pseudomonas sp. GM25
AAGCTCGCTCCCACCGGGGATCTCCATAGGTCTGTATGACTCGGTTGTGATCACCATGAATACTTCAACTGCCAAAGCCCACATCGACCTGTCGCAACCCCGGCGCAAAAGCCGTGTGGCCAATCCCGGCTGGTTTCTGGTCAGCCCTTCGGTGGCCCTGTTGCTGCTGTGGATGATCGTGCCGCTGGGCATGACCGTCTATTTCTCGATGATCCGCTACAACCTGCTCGACCCGGGCACCAACGAATTCGTCGGGCTGGAAAACTTCACCTACTTCCTGACCGACTCCGGCTTCATGCCCGGCGCCACCAACACTTTGCTGCTGGTGGGCAGCGTGCTGCTGATCAGCGTGGTGTTCGGCGTATTGATCAGTGCGCTGCTGGAGGCCAGCGAGTTCTTCGGTCGCGGCATCGTGCGGGTGATGCTGATTTCGCCGTTCTTCATCATGCCCACGGTCGGTGCACTGATCTGGAAGAACCTGATTTTCCATCCGGTGTCCGGGATCCTCGCCTACATCTGGAAACTGTTCGGTGCGCAGCCGGTGGACTGGCTGGCCCACTACCCGCTGCTGTCGATCATCATCATTGTGTCGTGGCAATGGCTGCCCTTCGCGATCCTGATCCTGATGACCGCCATGCAGTCCCTCGACCAGGAACAGAAAGAAGCCGCCCGCCTCGACGGCGCCGGCCCGATCGCGATCTTCTGGCACCTGACTTTGCCGCACCTGGCACGGCCGATTGCCGTGGTCGTGATGATTGAAACCATCTTCCTGCTGTCGGTGTTCGCCGAAATCTTCACCACCACCAACGGCGGCCCCGGCTACGCGTCGACCAACCTCGCCTACCTGATCTACAACCAGGCGCTGGTGCAGTTCGACGTCGGCATGGCCTCGGCCGGCGGCCTGATTGCCGTGGTCATCGCCAACATCGCCGCGATCATTCTGGTGCGGATGATCGGCAAAAACCTGACTGACAAAGCCTGAGGCCTGCCATGACTCTTCAACAATCCCGCCGGCTTCAAAGCCTGCTGCTCGGCACGCTGGCCTGGGCCATCGCGATCATCATTTTCTTCCCGATCTTCTGGATGGTGCTGACCAGTTTCAAGACCGAAATCGACGCCTTCGCCACGCCGCCGCAGTTCATCTTCACGCCGACGCTGGAGAACTACCTGCACATCAACGAGCGCAGCGACTACTTCAGCTTCGCCTGGAACTCGGTGGTGATTTCCTTCAGCGCCACGGCTCTTTGCCTGCTGATTGCGGTGCCGGCGGCCTACTCGATGGCGTTCTACGAAACCCAACGCACCAAGGGCACGCTGCTGTGGATGCTTTCCACCAAGATGCTGCCGCCGGTGGGCGTGCTGATGCCGATCTACCTGCTGGCCAAGAGTTTCGGCCTGCTCGACACGCGCATCGCGCTGATCGTGATCTACACGCTGATCAACCTGCCGATCGTGGTCTGGATGGTTTACACCTACTTCAAGGACATCCCCAAAGACATCCTCGAAGCCGCCCGCCTCGACGGCGCCACCCTCGCCCAGGAAATGCTCCGCGTGCTGCTGCCGATCGCCAAGGGCGGCCTCGCGTCGACCGTGCTGCTGTCGCTGATCCTGTGCTGGAACGAGGCGTTCTGGTCGCTGAACCTGACCTCGTCCAAAGCCGCGCCGCTGACCGCGTTGATCGCCTCCTACTCAAGCCCTGAAGGATTGTTCTGGGCCAAGTTGTCGGCCGTCTCGACCCTGGCCTGCGCGCCGATCCTGATCTTTGGCTGGATCAGCCAGAAACAACTGGTTCGCGGCCTGTCGTTCGGCGCCGTCAAATAAGAATTCGCATGAGGAGCGCCACCATGGCCAACCTGAAAATCAAGAATCTGCAAAAAGGCTTCGAAGGTTTTTCCATCATCAAGGGCATCGACCTTGAGGTGAACGACAAGGAATTCGTGGTGTTCGTCGGCCCGTCGGGCTGCGGCAAATCCACCCTGCTGCGACTGATCGCCGGCCTTGAAGAAGTCAGCGGCGGCACCATCGAACTGGACGGACGCGACATCACCGAAGTCAGCCCGGCCAAGCGCGATCTGGCGATGGTGTTCCAGACCTACGCGCTGTACCCGCACATGACCGTGAAGAAAAACATGTCGTTCGCTCTCGATCTGGCCGGCGTTCCGAAGGCCGAAGTCGAGAAAAAAGTCGGTGAAGCGGCGCGCATTCTGGAACTGGGCCCGATGCTCGAGCGCAAGCCGAAACAACTCTCCGGCGGACAGCGTCAGCGTGTGGCCATCGGCCGGGCAATCGTGCGCAACCCGAAAATCTTCCTGTTCGACGAGCCGCTGTCCAACCTCGACGCCGCCCTGCGGGTGCAGATGCGTCTGGAGCTGCTGCGCCTGCACAAGGATCTGAAAGCGACGATGATCTACGTGACCCACGATCAGGTCGAAGCCATGACCATGGCCGACAAGGTTGTGGTGCTCAATGGCGGCAAGATCGAGCAGGTCGGCTCGCCGCTGGACCTTTATCACAACCCTGCCAACCTGTTCGTCGCCGGTTTCCTCGGCACGCCGAAAATGGGCTTCCTCAAGGGCCAGATCACGCGAATCGATGGCGCGAGCTGCGAAGTCTCGCTGGACGCCGGCACCCGCATCACCCTGCCGTTCAATGCGTCGAACCTGAGCGTCGGCAGCGCCGTGACCCTGGGCATTCGCCCGGAACATCTGGAACTGGCGCAAGCGGGCGACTGCACCCTGCAAGTCACCGCCGACGTCAGCGAGCGGCTGGGCAGCGACACCTTCTGCCACGTCAAGACCAACGCCGGCGAAGCCCTGACCATGCGCGTGCGCGGTGATCTGGCGAGCCGTTATGGCGAACAACTGAACCTGCACCTGGACGCTGCCCACTGCCATCTGTTCGATGCCGACGGCGTGGCGCTGACTCGCCCGCTGCGCGCAGCCGCCTGATTTCGAGACTGACCCGATGAAACTGAACAAGCAAAACCTCAACCGCCTCGCCGCCGAAGTGAAACTGCCGGCCTACAGCCTCAGCGACACCCGCCAGGGCATCGCCCACATTGGCGTCGGCGGTTTCCATCGCGCGCATCAGGCGTATTACACCGATGCGTTGATGAACACCGGCGAAGCGTTGGACTGGGCCATTTGCGGCGTCGGCCTGCGCGCCGAGGACCGCCGTGCCCGGGACGACCTCAAGGAGCAGGACTACCTGTTCACCCTGTTTGAACTCGGCGACAGCGACGACACCGAAGTCCGCGTCATCGGCGCGATCCGCGACATGCTGCTGGCCGAGGACAGCGCCCAGGTGCTGATCGACAAACTCGCCGACCCGCAGATCCGCATCGTCTCGCTGACCATCACCGAGGGCGGTTATTGCATCGACGACAGCAACGGCGAGTTCATGGCGCACCTGCCGCAGATTCAGCACGACCTGACGTATCCGCAACAGCCGAAAACCGTCTTCGGTTTCCTCTGTGCCGCACTGGCCCGACGGCGTGCGGCGGGCATTCCGGCGTTTACCGTGATGTCCTGCGATAACCTGCCACACAACGGCGCCGTCACTCGCAAGGCACTGCTGGCCTTTACCGCGCTGCTGGATCCGGACTTGCGCGAGTGGATCGACACCAACGTCAGTTTCCCCAACGCCATGGTCGACCGCATCACGCCGATGACCAGCACCGCGCATCGCCTGCAACTGGCGGACAAACACGCCGTCGACGACGCCTGGCCGGTGGTCTGCGAGCCGTTCGTGCAATGGGTGCTGGAAGACAACTTCGTCAACGGCCGACCGGCCTGGGAAAAGGTCGGCGTGCAGTTCACCGACGATGTTTCGCCCTACGAAGAGATGAAGATCAAACTGCTCAACGGCAGCCATCTGGCCCTGACTTATCTGGGCTTTTTGAAGGGTTACCGCTTCGTTCACGAGACCATGAACGACCCGCTGTTCGTGCGCTACATGCGCGCTTACATGGACTTGGACGTGACCCCGCAACTGGCGCCGGTGCCGGGGATCGACCTGACCGAGTACAAGGACACGCTGGTGGCGCGGTTCTCCAATCAGGCGATTGCCGATCAGCTGGAGCGGGTTTGCTCGGATGGTTCTTCGAAGTTTCCCAAGTTCACCATTCCGACGATCAATCGGTTGATTGCCGATGGGCAGGAGACCAAACGGGCAGCGTTGGTGGTGGCGGCCTGGGCGCTTTACTTGAAGGGTGTGGATGAGAATGGCGACACTTATTCGATTCCGGATCCTCGGGCGGCGTTCTGTCAGGCGTTGGTGGCGGAGGATGCGCTGATTACTGAGCGGTTGTTGGGGGTTGAGGAGATTTTCGGCGTGGCGATACCGCGTTCGCCTGAGTTTGTTGCGGCGTTCGAGTGGTGTCTGAACAGCTTGCGCGAAGACGGCGTGACACGAACTCTGGAAAAAATTCTCGTCGCCTGATCGTTCCCACGCTCTGCGTGGGAATGCAGCCCGGGACGCTCCGCGTCCCATTCAACAGCGGACGCAGAGCGTCCATTGAGGCATTCCCACGCGGAGCATGGGAACGATCTTTGTGGAGAGCATATGACAACCCGGCAACTCTTCCTCGGCATCGACTGCGGCACCCAAGGCACCAAAGCCATCATCCTCGACGCCACCAGCGGTCAGGTGTTGGGCCACGGCGCCGCCGCCCACACGATGATCAGCGGCGCCAACGGTCGTCGCGAGCAAGACACCGCGCAATGGCTGGAAGCCTTCGCCCTCGCCACCCGCCGCGCTTTATTGGCGGCAAATGTCGACGGCCAGTCGATCCTCGGAATAGGCGTTTCCGGCCAGCAACACGGCCTGGTGCTGCTCGACGATCAAGGCCAGGTCCTGCGCCCGGCCAAGCTCTGGTGCGACACCGAAACCACGCCTGAAAACGATCGCCTGCTGACTCACCTGGGCGGTGAACAAGGCTCGCTGGAACGCCTCGGCGTGGTCATCGCGCCGGGCTACACCGTGTCCAAACTGTTGTGGACCAAGGAACAGCATCCGGACGTGTTCGCCCGCATCGCACGAATCCTGCTGCCCCACGACTACCTGAATTTCTGGCTCACCGGCCGTGCGTGCAGCGAATACGGCGATGCGTCCGGCACCGGCTATTTCAACGTGCGCACCCGCCAATGGGATCTGCAGTTGCTGCGTGACATCGATGCCAGCGGCCGTCTGCAATCCGCGCTGCCCGAACTGATCGACGCCCATCAAGCGGTGGGCACGATCCTGCCCGCAATCGCCGAACAACTGGGCCTCAACCCCAACGCACTGGTGTCCAGCGGTGGCGGCGACAACATGATGGGCGCCATCGGCACCGGCAATATTCAACCGGGCGCGATCACCATGAGCCTTGGCTCTTCCGGCACGGTGTACGCCTACGCCGAGGCGCCGAAGGTCAGCCCGGATGCGTCGGTCGCGACCTTCTGTTCGTCGAGCGGCGGCTGGCTGCCGTTGATCTGCACCATGAACCTGACCAACGCCACTGGTGCGATCCGCGAACTGTTCGACCTCGATCTCGACGCCTTCAACGCCTTGGTAGCCAAAGCCCCGATCGGCGCCGAGGGTGTCAGCATGCTGCCATTCCTCAACGGCGAACGCGTGCCTCCCCTGCCCCACGCCACCGGCAGCCTGCATGGCCTGACGATCGATAACCTGACGCAAGCCAATCTGTGCCGCGCTGCCGTCGAGGGCACCACCTTCGGCCTGCGTTATGGACTGGATCTGTTGCGCCAGAATGGTTTACAAAGCCGCAGCATTTGCCTGATCGGCGGCGGTTCGAAAAGCGCGGTGTGGCGGCAGATCGTCGCCGACATCATGAACACCCCGGTGATCTGCACCGAGCAAAGCGAAGCCGCTGCGCTGGGCGCGGCGATTCAGGCAGCGTGGTGCAAGTCGTGGTCGAACGGCCACGAAGACACCCTGGCCGACTTGTGCCAGCGCTGCGTGAAGCTCGACCTGAACAGTGAAACCCTGCCGGTTGCCGCCAATGTCGCGGCTTTCCAGCAGGCCTATGAACGCTATCGACTGCATGTCGCAACCTTATAAAGAGCAAACAACTATGTACCTGGTGTGTGGCGAAGCGCTGTTCGATTTTTTCAGCGAAGACGATGCCGGCGGACAGGCATCGAAAGTCAATTTCAAGGCGATTGCCGGTGGCTCGCCGTTCAACGTGGCGGTGGGTTTGCGCCGGCTGGGCGTGGATTCGGCGCTGTTTGGCGGGTTGTCCACCGACTACCTCGGCCGGCGCTTGCAGCAAGTGCTGCAGGATGAAGGCGTACGCCCGGACTATCTGGTGGATTTCGCTGCGCCGACTACCCTGGCGATGGTCGCGGTGGGCGCCAATGGCTCGCCGCATTACAGCTTCCGTGGCGAAGGCTGCGCTGATCGCCAGTTGAGCCTGGCGCACCTGCCAACGTTGGGCCCTGAAGTGCGTGGTTTGCACTTCGGTTCCTTCTCGCTGGTGGTGCAACCGATTGCTGACACCTTGCTTGCGCTGGTGCAGCGTGAAAGCGGCAAACGCCTGATCAGCCTCGACCCGAACGTGCGCCTCAACCCCGAGCCGAACATCGACCTGTGGCGCGAGCGAATCGCTACGCTGGTGCCGTTGGCGGACTTGATCAAAGTCAGCGACGAAGACTTGAGCCTGCTGTACCCCGAGCAGGATCCGGCGCGCGTCATCGAAGGCTGGCTGCAGCATCGCTGCCAGGTGGTGTTCCTGACCCGTGGCGGTGAAGGCGCGACCGTGTTCAGCCGCGTCCACGGTTCATGGTCGGTGCCGGCAAGCTCGGTGAAGATTGCCGATACCGTCGGCGCCGGCGATACCTTCCAGGCCGCGTTGATCACCTGGCTGACCGAGCATGAGCTGGATTCGGTGGAAGGCGTGCAGTACCTGAGCCGCGAACAGATCGACGGCATGCTCAGGTTTGCCGTACAGGCCGCCGCCCTTACATGCAGTAAAACAGGTCCGGATTTGCCTTATCGCCACCAGTTGACCTGACCGCGTAGACTGGCGCCCTTTTTTGCACGACGGGATGACGGCTTTTGAATTCGGGGCGCACGGTTGGACTGGTGGTATTGGCGGCACTGTTGACCGGTTGCGGAACATCGCCGCTGCGTTCGCCGGAAAACCTCTGCGAGATTTTCCGCGAAAAAAGTGATTGGTACGACGCGGCGCAAGTCACGCAAAAACGCTGGGGCGTACCGATCCAGGTGCCGTTCGCGATCATGTATCAGGAGTCAGGCTACCGCTACGACGCCAAGACGCCGCGCAAATACCTGCTATGGGTGATTCCGTGGGGTCGCGTCACGACGGCCTCGGGTTATGCGCAGGCCAAGGATGAAGTCTGGTCCGACTACCAGAAAAGCACCGGCCGATATGGCGCCGATCGCGAAGACTTCGACGACGCCATCGACTTCGTCGGCTGGTACATGGACAAGACGACCTCGATCAACGGCGTGTACAAGTACGACGCCTACAACCAGTACCTCAACTACCACGAAGGCTGGGGCGGTTTTCGCCAGAAGACCTACGCCAGCAAGGCGTGGCTGCCGCCGGTGGCGCGCAAGGTGCAGAATCGCTCGGACATGTACGGTCAGCAATACGCGGCGTGCAAGGATGATCTGAATCGCGGGTTCTGGAGCCGGTTCTGGCATTGGCTCTGATCGCAGGCCAAAAAAAACCATCACGAGTTAACTCGCGATGGTTTTTTTTTCGGCCCGGATTTACAACACCGAAAAGTTGTAACTCACAATCAACCGGGTCTCATCCACATCCCGGGCAAACTTCTCGTAGTTGGTGCGGTACGTAGCATTACGCAACCGCAGGCTGACATCCTTGAACGTCCCGCTCTGGATTACGTACTTCAGCTCGCTGTCGCGTTCCCACTCTTTGCCTTCCTGATCGCTGCCCGGGACCTTGATGTGATCGCCGTTCACATAACGGGTCAGGAAACTCAGGCCATTGATGCCGATCGCCTTGAAGTCATAGTCATAACGCAGCTGCCAGGAACGTTCCTGGGCGGCGGCGAAGTCGTTGACCTGCACGTAGTTCACCAAGTACGGGTTGCTGCCATCCAGATACGGCATCGAGTTGTCACCGTTCATACGCTGCCAGCCAGCGCTGAAAGTGTGACCGCTGATGCCGTAGGACAGCATGCCGCTCAAGGCGCGGTTGTCGATGGAACCGGCTTTTGCATCACCGCTGTCGGCGCTTTTCAGCAAACGCAGATCGGCTTTCAACACACCGTCACCCAGAGGCTGATTGGCCAAAAGACCCACGAAGTGCTGGCGATAGATGTCTTCCAGCTCGGCGTAGTGGTACTGCGCGGTCAGGCGATCGTTGATCTTGTAGTCGAAGCCGTACATGTCGAAATGATCGGCGGTGGTGTTGCACGCATAACGCTTGTTCTTGCAGTGCACGCGGATGTCTTGCGAATCGGTCGAATCCCGCGCGGTGTACTTGTCCAGACGCGCGGCCATGAAGGTCAGATCCTTAACCTCTTTGGAGGTCAGCATCGCGCCGTTGAACATGGTCGGCAGCAGGCGGCCGTCGTTGTACTTGAGCAGCGGCAGATCCGGCAGCAGCGCGCCGTATTTAAGCACCGTATCGGAGACTTTGACCTTGGCGGTCAGGCCCATTTTCGCGTACTGACCTTTCGAACCGCGCGGGTTCTCGCCGCTGGACGGCAGCAGGCCGCTGTTGCTGCGATCCGGGCTGGAATCGAGCTGGAAACCCGCCATGCCCAGCGCATCGATCCCGAAACCGACGGTGCCTTCGGTGTAACCCGATTGCAGATTGAGAATGAAGCCCTGCGCCGACTCTTCGCGCTTGGACGCGCCCTGATCACTGGAGGTGTGCCCGTCACGGAAGTCGCGGTTGAAGTACACCGTGCGCGACTCGATCTTCGCCGTGGTGTCTTCGAAAAAGCCGCTGGCCTGGACCTGCGCGGTAAAACCGGCGCACAGCACAAAGGCTCCGAAGCCAAGCGACTGGCGCGGGGTGATGAGGGGAAATGGGGGACGCATTGAAAACTCCAACAGAACAACGATTGCGCAGAGGCGCAAACAACCAGAAATAGCTCCCGTCCCGGGTCGATAAAGAACCGGGAGGCAGTGAACACGCGGGGTGAGCGGCAATGATGGCAGATGGCTTTGACGTGCTACAGACGACTTTAGTCTGAAACTGACTGGTTGTTCCCGGATGCCGGATGCGGCGTTCGCGGCAGATCGGTCCATCCGCAAGTACCGGTTTTACTGGGCCAAACCGTGTGTCTAAGGGTTTTCCCTATGGGCTCGGACCACTGCCTCTACGGCATTTGCGCCTTGAACGAGGCGGTTTAATCCTGCACCATCCGCCCACGCTAATCCAAAGGACGGAAATAAAGGCATGCTGGACGCCAACGCTACCCACATTACCCTCACGCTCGAAGGCGCTTCCGCCGACCTGCAAGTCCTCAGTTTCACCGGTCGCGAAGCCCTCAACGAACCGTTCCGTTTCGACATCGAACTGGTCAGCGCCCGTCCCGACCTCAAACTTGAAGAACTCCTGCACAAGCCTGGCTGCCTGACGTTCGGCGCCACTGGCGAGGGCAAGATTCATGGCCTGGTATATCGCATCGAGCAAGGCGATTCCGGCAAGACCCTGACCCGTTACAGCCTGAGCCTGGTGCCGCAACTGGCCTACCTGCGGCACAACCATGACCAGCAGATTTTCCAGCAACTGACGGTGCCGAAGATCATCGCCCAGGTTCTGGAAGATCGCGGGATCCTGGCCAACGCCTACAGCTTCCAGCTCGGCGCCGAATACCCGGAACGCGACTACTGCGTGCAGTACGACGAATCCGACCTGCATTTCATCCAGCGCCTGTGCGAAGAGGAAGGCATTCACTTCCACTTCCAGCACAGCAGCAGCGGCCACAAACTGGTGTTCGGCGACGACCAGACCGTGTTCCGCAAACTGAAACCGGTCAACTACCAGCAAGACTCCGGCATGACCGCCGACAAACCGGTGATCAAGCGCTTCAACCTGCGTCTGGAAACCCGTACCAGCCGCGTCAGCCGCCGCGACTACGATTTCGAGAAACCGAAGATCCTGCCCGAAAGCGCAGTCAAATCCGCGTTCATGCCAGACCTGGAAGACTACGACTACCCCGGCCGCTTCACCACGCGCGAGCGCGGCAAGTTCCTCTCGACCCGAGCGCTGGAACGCCATCGCAGCGACTACAAACTCGCCGAAGGCAAAGGTGACGAACCGACCCTGACCAGCGGCCACTTCATGACCCTGGCCGAACACCCGCGCGCCGAATGGAACGATCTGTGGCTGCTGCTGGAAGTCTTCCACGAAGGCAAGCAGCCGCAAGTGCTGGGCGAAAACGTCACCAGCGACGTCACCGACAACAAGAGCGATTTCCACCAGGGCTACCGCAACTCGTTCGTGGCCACCCCGTGGGACGCCCACTACCGCCCTGCCCTCGAACACCCGAAACCGAAAGTCCTCGGCAGCCAGACCGCCATCGTCACCGGCCCCGCTGGCGAAGAAATCCACTGCGACCAGTACGGCCGCGTGAAAGTGCAATTCCACTGGGACCGCGACGGCCAGGCCGACGACAAGACCACCTGCTGGCTACGCGTCGCCAGCGGCTGGGCCGGCGCTGCCTACGGCGGCATCGCCATTCCGCGCATCGGCATGGAAGTGCTGGTGACTTTCCTCGAAGGCGACCCCGACCAGCCATTGGTGACCGGCTGCCTGTACCACAAGGAAAACGTCGTCCCCTACGACTTGCCGGCGAACAAGACCCGCAGCACCTTCAAGACCCTGAGCTCACCGGGCGGCAAGGGCTACAACGAATTCCGCATCGAAGACAAGAAAGGCGCAGAACAGATCTACATCCACGCCCAGCGCGACTGGGACGAAAACATCGAGCACGACCAGAAGATTCGCGTCGGCAATGAACGGCATGACACGGTCGAAGCCAATGTTTTAAGTGAATTCAAGGTTGAAGAGCACCGCATCACTCATCTGGATCGTGTCAGTGAGATGCGCGCCAACGATCACCTGACCGTGGGCGTGACCCAACATGTGAAGGTCGGCACCGGGCAGTTCGTGGAAGCGGGCACGGAGATTCATTACCACGCCGGCGAAAAAGTGGTGATCGAAGGCGGGATGGAACTGACGGCGAAGGCTGGCGGCAGTTTCGTCAAGGTTGATGCGGGTGGCGTGACCATCAGCGGTGCGGAAGTGAAGGTCAACACTGGCGGTGCGCCGGGGGTTGGTTCCGGTATTCAGATTCTGGACCCGGTCATTCCATGGGCCGCCGCCAAAGACAAGGCAGGCACTCTGCTCGTCCCTGCAGCCGTGCAAATGGCCCTGGCCAAAGCTGCGCGCAAGGCAGGCGACACCCGTTGCCCGATTTGCGAGGCCTGCCGTGAAGGCAAATGTGATCTGGGAGCCGTGGCATGAGTGATGCGCTCAACAACTGGCTGGGCGAACAGTCCCGTCTCGATCGTGTTTTGATCCTCGTGCTCGACAGCCTTGCCGAACCCAACCCGGTCACTTCGTTGTACAGCGCAGGCGTAATGCAGCGCTCGGTGCAGCTCTACCGGCGCACCGAGTACGCCCAGTTCGCCGCCATCAGCCCGTGGCTGAGCGAGCTCGAAAACCCGGGCAACGACGCGTTCACCCAATTGCTGGATGACCCGCAACGCAACTGGGGCTGGATCGGCAGCATGGACAAGGCCGATCTCGACAGCCTGACCCAGCACTGGATCGCACGCATGGTCATCGATGAGGATGGCGACCGCTCACTGCTCCGCTTCCAGGACAACCGCGTACTCGCCCGTTGCCTGGCCAACATGAAAGACACCGAATGGCCGCTGCTGCTCGGCCCGATCAGCAGCGTGCTGTATTGGGATGAGGATCAGTGGAAAAGCGCGGATAACAACAGGCCGGGCATGTATGCGGTGCCGAATCCGGCACCTTGGCTTCGTACTCCCGAATCAGGCGAACAGGCCAGAAGCATCCTGCGTGACAACCTCAAGCGCTGGTTGCTGACTTACCACGTCGACGCCGCCGCTGCACTGGCAGAAACCCGCGTGGTCAGTGAATGGCTGGAAGAACAGATGGATTTGCTTGATGAGTGGGGCTGGCGAACCGAAGAGCAACGACAGCTGATGCTGAGCCTGCGCCTTTCGCCACCCTGCGCAGCTGACATTGCCTGGGAGCCCATCCCAGGGGAAACGCAGGAACAGCACTTTAACCGATGCCAACGCGTGTTCGCTGAGCCGAAAGCAGGTGCCACGGTTTGAAGGCTCGACTGTGGATTGCAGTCGCGGCGGTGCCAATACTCGGTGGTTGCAGCTTTGCGCGTCAGATGGCTGAAAGCAGCGTGAGTTACTACTCGTGGGAGCATTTCACGCTGGTTGCTACTGTGCCTGCCAAATTCGGCTTTACATCAAAAGCCCAATATTCTCCAAAAGCAGGAGAAAGCTGCCAAACGTACAGCCCTGGGTTGGGCGGGTCAGTTACTCGGCAGCAACAGAGATCAGATACTACCGTGGCCAAGGACGTGGAGCAGACGGTATCTACAGATATTCCATTGGAGTTCCATATCGCAGACTGCTCCATGGAGTTGTCCCGAGTAATTTATGAAGTAAACGCTACGTATGGACCTGATGCCTGGGATCATGGCTTAGATGTTGCGGGTGGGCTTTCTGTCAGATCTTCAACGGTCAACACCGACCCAAAGAAAGTGTCGATTGTTATCGAACAAAAAGGTTTGTGCTCATGGCTATTCCAAATCAGCAAGTCCAAAGCAAAGCTAGGTGAGATAGAAAAAATCCTTTCTTGTAATACATCAGATGACAACTGGTCGGCCCCTTCCAAAAAATATGAGCGTCGCAAGCCTGGGGTGACCATAGACAGAAATCAGCTAGCGAACAAAATGGTAAAAATCGAATTTCACCTTTCAAATGAAGAACGTCCAGCAGTCGGCGACACATGGCAAAAGGTTCCAGAGGGTTGGAAACCTTGTCTCGGAAATGGGCCCAGCGATCCCTACGGATTCTGCCGTGGAGACACTAGAAACTTCAGAACTTTCAAAATGAATAAGCGCGAGTGCACCATCTATCCAAATTGCGTTGAACAGGGAGTAGTTCATGACTAGCAAGTATTTTTCATGCGGTGTTCAAGCCGTATTCTTCCTTGCTCTACCATTGATAGGTGCATGCAGCTTTGCGGGACAGATTGCGAAGGACTCTGTTGAAGGGGCTACCAGCTATTACAGCCAGGAACATTTCACGTTAGTTGCCACGATTCCTGCTAAATTTGGTTTCACATCCAAAGCCATCTACTCGCCTAAAAGTGGTGAAAAATGCGAGGCCTACAGCCCGGGCCTCGGTGGAAATGTTACTCGCCAGCAACAAAATTCGAATACAACTGACGCCAAAGACATCGAGCAAACAGCATCCACAGACATTCCGCTGGAGTACCACATTGCTGATTGTTCGATGGAGCTTACGCGCGTTAGCTACGAGGTGAGCGCCAGATACGGGACCGGATCACTGGACCGAGACTTGGAGTTGGCGGGTGGCCTTTCTGTTAGAAAAATGGCCGAAGCAGATACGAAAAGTCGCTCTCCAGAGGTTTTAGAACAACGTGGTCTCTGCGCTTGGTACTTCCAGATAAGCACAGCAAAGATAAAAAAAGGGGAAGTTGAAAAAATTCTATCCTGTGAAGCTACTGGCCCTGAATGGAAATTAACAGAGAACAACTTCAAGCGCAGAAAGCCTGGAGGAGTACTCGCAAGAAACGAGTTAGCGGGCAAGTCAGTTCACGTTGAGTTCAGACTCTCTCCTGAGGAGCAGCCTTATTACGAAGGCTATTGGCTCAAGGTGCCCGGTGGCTGGAAGCCGTGTTCTGGACGCCAGGACTCTAGTCGTGAAGCGCTATGTACTACACCTCCAGAGTTTAAAACATTCAAGCTAAATGGACGTGAGTGCTCCGTGTACCCGAGATGTAATGAATAAGGATTTTTATGCAAAGCCAAGAAAAGTCACTGCTTTCTGATCAAGGGCGTACATGCCCATTGCGAGGAGGCTGGATCAGCTTTCGTTTAGTCGACGAATTCGGAGATGCCAAGCCCTACGCAGGTCTGAGTTATGTATTAACTGACTCGGAGGGCACAAAGTACGAAGGCACCTTGGATGGCGAAGCTTACGTGCGATTAACCGGAACCTACAGTGGCCCGTTAATATTGACACTGTCTACTCCGTACAAGGGAAGTGAAACGATTTATGCTGATCTGCTTAGACGCAAGGACTACAGGGTACCTGTAACAGAACTTCAGGTGGCCGCTGAACAAACACTTAGACGTCCAATCGGCAGCACAGGCAAAACAGGCGCTTACCGCGCCTCGGCCGAAAAAGGCGAATATCACAACGTCGAAGTCCGCGACCTTGTCGAGTTCACCAAGCATCTGCCTCCTGCCGCCAAACTTTCCAGCCCTGTGCCCGCAGGTTGCGCCAAACTCGCCCGTGATTTCGCTGGAGACAAAGTTCCGAGTTTTGGAGTGGGCCTACTTCCAGAGAAACATTACGTTCTCGAAGTGCGCGCCCTGCGCGCGTTTAGGCCACTTTTGTCTTTAGCCCCCGAGTTTAGTGCGCTGAACTTGTATCAACTATCGTTGCTCGCCACATTGAGCTACGGTGCTTTTGGTCAGACGCCAGAAAAACCTGACACAGCCCCCAAAAAAGATTTCGAGTTCACCTATCCCACGCGCGGCACCATTGGCCATGTGCTGAATACCTGCCTTGCTTGCTTCGAAGAGCCGTCAAGTTACGCGGACTCCAAGAAACCATCGTTCCCACTGGTCGAAGATGTTCCCTATTCAAAGCGCCTGGAAATAGTACCTTTCGACCCTGAGCTTTACCCACAAAACGACCCATCTTCCGGTGAAGAACTGGAAACGCCAATGAGCGTGCACTTTTTCAACGATTCGAGAAAGGGCTCCACTGACTGGAAGAATACCGACACCCAGGCCTATGCCACTCACGATGACCGGGTAATTCTTATCGGTGTGAGAGGTACAGCGGAAGGCTGGGACGCCTGGCGTGATGTCGATGCCCAACAAGTGCCGATTGAGGGTGGAACGGGTAAAGCGCACCAAGGTTTCTACGAAGCATTCATGGCGTTGCGTCCATTCATCGAGCGTTACGTTCTTCGCTTCCGCACCGACCAAAAAATCCTCGTCTGCGGCCACAGCCTCGGCGGTGCCATTGCATTGCTGCTCTCCGAATGGCTGCACCGCGAGATCACCGATGACGTCATCCTTTATACCTTCGGTTCTCCCCGCGCCGGTGACAAAGATTTTGTCGAGTCAGCGAGCGGGTTGATTCACCACCGCATCGTCAACCAGAACGACCCGGTTCCCAGCGTCCCGGCTGGCTGGATGGACACCAAAAAACCGATCTGGATCACCGGTCTCGCCGCGACAGTTTCCGGTGTTCTGACGCCAGCCGCAGGCGGAGTGGTCATGGCGGTTGGTATGGGGCGCTTCGGCGGCAAACCTTACTGGCACCACGGCGAACAACGCTATTTCATGCCATTGCAACTGCCCGGCCGACAGCTCTCCTCCGTCCTTTGGACCCCCGGATGCGAAGGCTATGAAGAAGCCGCCATGAATCGCTGTTTGAAGCAGCTGAAAAACAACGACACGCCAGACCGCAAGAGCTTTTTGACTCAGGCGGCCAACGGCGCCGATCACAAGATGCTGGACGGTTATATTCCAGCGTGTTGGGCATCGCTTCGCCGCTGGCAGGACACACAGCAAACCGGCGGCTACATCATCAGTACGACGGAGTCCGATCGTCTGAAGCTCGAAATCGAGACGTATCGCACGGAGTTGCAAAAATGGCAGCGTGAAGCCAGTGCCGAGTTCCCGGGCGGCACAATCGAAAGCCGGCCCCAGGATCGCGCAACTGCGCTGCAACGACGCTCCACCATGTCGGACCTTCAGGATCGCCAGACAGCCATCCGCCAGGCCATTCGACACAATGAAAAAGAACTCAAAGCCCTTGAGGGTACGCTGCAAACGGTGATCACCCTGAGCAAAACGAAACTCACGATGGCGGACCTCTATGGCGATTGCAGCTCACTGCCAGAGCTGCAAACCCACATTGACAGATGGGCTGAACATCGTGAGAACCAGGAGTCTGTGCGTCTCGCGCAAATTCCTTCTTCTATGTCTGCCAGCATGGCTTGAAGTGAAAACGTCGGGTTTAACGGGAAAACGGTCTGTTTCCCGTTAAATCCTTACAGATGTCAGGCAGGTGCAGTCCAGTTCAACATTTTCTGCTGCGCAACCTGCAGCAAATCGCTGCCATCCTGCGTCAGCAGGTACAGCGCATGGGTGATGTGGGGAATGTCCTGGACGTCAGCGTGTTTGAAGCACAGGCAGTGCAGGGTTTCGAGCAGGTCGCTGGCGGCGCGGATGCGTTGCACGGCGGCTTCGAAGAGGTCTTTCGGGTTGGCTTGGGTGTCGATGACCAGCGGTACGCTGTCGGTGACGCCGCTGTTGAGCGGGAGGTAGCGAGCGGAGCTTGGTTTCAGGATTGGCATTGTCATTACTCGATAGGCTTCAATGACCCGCCGACACCGTGACCAAACGATGGGAGGCGGACTGTATGCAAGGCTTGGTCAACTGAGAAACCCGATCAGCTCGCCCGAAGGCGCCCCTGCACACAGCCGCCACAGCAATGTACTCCGAAGACGTGAGTGTCCGCGGCGCGAATCATGGCACAGATGTGTCGAGTTTTTCAGGTGACCAAACCTAAGTCGCTGATTTTGCAGCGACGCCAAACCATAACCGCCCCCCTCCAGCCCCCGAAAGCAGACAAGGCATCCACCCTTGTAGGAATCCGCCGAGACTCCCCCGCGAAACAATCCCCGCCCAGACAGCCGGCGTTCAGCCCGGTTAACCATCGCTTAACGCCGCGGTCAAAAACTCTACTGAACCGCACACCCTCAGCCCCAAGCTGACGCCCAGTGCGGCAGGTTTGGCTTGCAACATGCCGAACTCAATTTCCGTCGCACCGGAGTCCATCATGAACACTCGTCCGTTCCTGCTCACCACCGCCCTCGCCTGCACCGCGTTTGCCGGGCTGGCCCAGGCCAATGACACGCCCGCCAACGCCAAGGCTGTGCCTTACGAATACGGCATGCCGCTGCACGTCAGCAAAGTGATCTCGATGACCGAGCCGCAGACGCAGCAATGCAAGGTCATTACCGCCGACATGAAGTACCTCGACAACGCCGGCAAACCCGAGGAAATCAGTTACCGGAAATTGTCTGACGCCTGCAACTTCCAGAACTGACAGAAAGCTCTGATTTGCGGCTTTGCGGTAGGCGAGTACGGGTTTCGAAGGGTATGCTCGGGGCCCTCCTCACTGCCGCAAGGATTCGCCATGCAGTTGTCGTTTCGCACGCTCTCGACCATCACCTTTTTCCTGTGTTTTCTGCTGTCCCTGGCATGGGGTCTGGCGCCACAGCTGTTGTTGGCGATCTGGAGCATCGAGTATTCGGAGGCAGCCGGATTCGTCGCACGGCGCAGCGCGGTGCTGTTTGCGGCTTTGGGGGTGATGTTTTATCTGGTGCGCAACGCGCCGGTGTCGATCGCACGCAATGCGCTGAGCAACGGCTTTATCGTCGGCTGTTTTGGCCTGGCAGTGCTGGGGTTTGCTGAATGGCTCAACGGCCACGCCGGCCCCGGGATTTTGCTCGCGGTGCTGGTCGAGTTCGCGCTGGGCCTTGGCTTCTTGCAGGCCCGGCGCGTGACGGTCGAACTGGGTGAAACAGTCGGTTAGACGACTCGGGATCGCGGCACTGAATGAGTTGCTGAATGTTGCGCAAGATCCGAGCGCAACCCGGCGATCAGGCCGTTGATTTCGCGACAGCTATTCAGATGACTGGCATCGATGCCACTCACCAGCAGCTCAACCTGATCGGTCTGGTGATCGCCATACACTTTGACGGTCATCGACAGATCCGGGGACAGCGTGCATTGGCAGCGTTTCGGTAGAAAGCTGCTTTCTATGATGTTGCGGAGTTCCAAGGCAGACAGAAACATGGCGAAACCTCTCCTTACTGTGAGACTGCCAATCAAGTATTCACGTTGACCGTTGCCACGGTTTCCCACGGGTGTATCCCCGCTGAATCCTTGGGTGTGACAAGCGGCTGTACTGCGAAATGCCCATTGGAGTGTAGGCGCCCAAACTCGGTGCGCCGCACCAAATGAACGCATAAAACGTGCCTTTCATCGGGTCGCTTTCACCTCCTTTTAAATCAATGGGTTGGCGAAAAGGCAGGCAACTGGCCAGTTGCAAAATGCAAGATTCGATCGTGCAGGCACTGCAATTTGCAAGCGGCTGGCGGTTTGCATTCATCGCCGGTGACAGTGAGAATGCCCGTCAACCAACGTACACCCGCCAGGAGGCTTCAATGGGAAATTTCACTGTTTACGCGACGGCCGGCCTGATGCTCGCCAGCCTGTCCACCCTCACCCACGCCGCCAAACTTGAAGACACCGCGCCCTATCCGAAGGCCGAAGCGGGCTTCACGCGCCAGGTCATCCATCTGCCGCAACAGGCCCAAGAAGAAAACTTCAAAGTCGAAATCCTCGCCGGCAAGACCCTCGAAGTCGACTGCAACCGCCAGCGCCTGGGCGGCACCCTCGAAGAGAAAAACCTCGAAGGCTGGGGCTATCCGTTCTACCGCCTGGAAAAAGTCAGCGGCCCGATGAGCACGCTGATGGCCTGCCCACCCGGCACCCAGAAAAAACGCGCGTTCGTACCGGTGATCGGTGACGGTTTCACCGTGCGCTACAACAGCAAGCTGCCGATCGTGATTTACGCACCGCAGGACGTCGAAGTGCGCTTCCGCATCTGGTCGGCCTCGGACAAGATTGGCGTGGCCATTCCCGAGTAACTTCAAGCCACAACGCCGCACGCCGCCGCTCGTTCAGCGACATGGCGCAAGCTGTCGAAGTTGATATTGGCGCCGGAATCGATGGCGATGAACGTCTGATTCCGTGCGCCGGTTTGTGCCACGTACTGTTTGATGCCCGCGACCGCCAAAGCACCGGACGGCTCGGTGATCGAGCGGGTATCGTCGTAGATATTCTTGATCGCCGCACAGAGTTCATCGTTGCTGACGGTAATGACTTCATCCACGCAGAAGCGGCAAACCTCGAACCCGTAAGCGCCGATCTGCGCCACCGCCACGCCATCGGCGAAAGTGCCCACGTTGGGCAACACCACTCGCTCATCCGCTAGCATGGCAGCCTTCAGGCAGGCCGAGTGCTCCGACTCGACGCCGATGATCCGTACTTCAGGTCGCAGGTATTTCACATACGCCGCGATGCCGGCGATCAACCCGCCACCGCCCACGGGGACGAAGATCGCGTCCAGTGCGCCTTGATGCTCGCGCAGGATTTCCATCGCAACCGTGCCCTGGCCAGCGATCACATCGGGATCGTCGAAAGGCGAAACGAACGTTCGCCCAGTCTGCTCGGCCAGTCGCAGAGCGTGGGCCAGGGCAAACGGAAAGCTTTCGCCATGCAATAGCGCCTCGGCCCCACGACTGCTGACGCCCCGCACTTTCAACTCCGGGGTGGTTGCCGGCATCACAATGGTCGCGGCAATACCCAGTTCCCGCGCCGCCAGCGCTACGCCTTGCGCATGATTGCCCGCCGACGCCGTGATCACTCCGCGCGCCTTTTGCTCGTTGCTCAATTGCACCAGTTTGTTGTAGGCACCACGGATTTTGAAGGAGAACGTCGGTTGCAGGTCTTCGCGCTTGAGCAGAATCCGGTTGCCCAGCGCTTCAGACAGTGCCGACGCCGGTTGCAGCGGCGTGCGCACCGCCAGTTCATACACCGGCGCGGCGAGGATCTTTTTCACGTACTGCTCAAGCAGGGCTTGCTGGGCGGGGCTGTAGCGCATGGTCGTCTCCTGACGTTTTGATTCAGAACCCCGGAGACAGAAAATGAAAACCCGCCTCTAGGGCGGGTTGGGTGCTGCAGTCGTGAGCTAGCCCGCCAAATGAGGAATGGCGGTAATAATGCTTGGCTGGCAGCGCAGTACGGTGGAAGTCATGGGCTCGAAATTAGCCCGACCACTGTTGGCAAGTCAATGGCGATTTTTGCGGCGGGTCTGTAGGCTGGCCTTTCGCTCATCTGCCCAAGGAAGGAATACCTGATGTCCATCGCCCTGCCCCTCACTGCATTGATCGCCTTCAGCGGCTATACCGTTTCCGTGATGCTGCAAGCCGAGCAATCGCTGATCGACTTCGGCATCAGCCTGATGTCGCGGCCCGACACTGCGCAGGTGGTGATCGATCTCTATCTGCTGGCAACCCTGGCGGGCGTCTGGATGTACAAGGACGCTCGCAAGCGTGGGCAGTCGGGCTGGTCCGTGGTGCCTTATCTGTTGCTGACGGCGGTCTTTGTTTCAGTCGGGCCGCTTTTGTACCTGGTGGTTCGGGGCCTGCAGGATCGCAAGCGTGCGGCCCCGGTCATTTCGCCAGACGCCTGAGCCCGAACAGCATCCCGCCCGCCCCCAGCAGCATCGCCGCCAGGAACAACGGGTACGACACCCACCACGGCGTGCCGGCGGTCATCATGCTGAATTCCGACATGCCGCCGATGCTCGCAATCAGGTTGAGCGGCAGGAACACCACGTTGATCAGCGTCAGTTTGCGCAGCAGGTTGTTCATGCTGTTGTTCATCAGGTTGCCCCGGGCGTCGATCAGCCCGGAGAACACCGTCGAATAGATTTCCGCCTGTTTGTAGCACTGGTTGTTTTCGATGATCAGGTCGTCGATCAGGCCGATCGCTTCGCTGCCGAAATGCTGTTTTTCCGCATGATTGCGCAGCCGCGTCAGCACCGCGCCGTTGCTGTGTAGGGCGTTGATGTAATAGATCAGACTTTCGCTGAGATTGAACATCTGCACCAGATGCTGGTTTTGCATCGAGGCGTTGAATTTCTGCTGCAACTCCCGGGCGACCAGTTTGATCACCTTAAGATGCCCGAGGTAGTGATGGATGTTGTTGAACAGCAGGTCCAGCAGCACATCCAGCGGCGTGGTCAGTGGCTGACGTGTGCCGACACCGTGCAGTGGCGTGTCGTCGGTCGCGATGACCAACAACTGGCCCGGTGAGAACAGCAAACCACAGGACGACACCTCGAACGCCAGGCTGCCGCCGCCGGAATAGTTTTCCGGGCGTTTCCAGATAAGAAACAGGTGATCGGGGTGAAACTCGATCCGCGACACCTCGTCCGGGTCGAGCGCCGAGGCCAGCGCGTGTTCATCGAGTTTGAAGTGACTGTGCAGCAAGTCGCGCTCGGCGGCGTCGGGGTCGCTGAACAGCATCACCTCGGCGTCCAGTCGCTCGACCCGCTGCAAACCGCCGTGATTCAGTGCAAAGCTGTTGATCATCGGCCGGTCACCAGGCCTGGCCGCGACGTTTGAGTTCGAGGCGCCGCACGAACTCTTCCAGCACCAGCGAATACAGATCGTCCTGCAAGTAGGCGTCTTCGATGCCGGCATCGAGGTTCGGGTTGTCGTTGACCTCGATCACCACCACCTTGTCGCCGGCCTGTTTCAAATCGACGCCGTAAAGGCCGTCGCCGATCAGGTTGGCGGTTTTCACCGCCAGCTCCACCACTGCGCGCGGCGCTTCGTGAATCGCCAGCGTGCGGCATTCGCCGTTGACGTCCTGGCCCTTGGCCTTGTGGTTGTAGATCTGCCAATGGCCCTTGGACATGAAGTACTGGCAGGCAAAGATCGGTTTGCGGTTGAGCACGCCGATGCGCCAGTCGTACTCGGTGTAGAAGAATTCCTGGGCCAGCAACAGCACCGAGTGTTCGAACAGCTCGGCGGTGGCTTCCAGCAAGGCCTGTTGACTCTCGACCTTGATCACGCCACGGGAGAAGCAACCGTCCGGGATCTTCAGCACCAACGGAAAACCGAGACGTTCGCCGACCCGCTCGAAGTCTTCGGGTCGCTCCTTGTAGAGGATTTCCGTGGCCGGCATGCCCAGTTGATGGCTGTTGAGCAGGTCGGTGAGGTAAACCTTGTTGGTGCAGCGCAGGATCGACGTCGGGTCGTCCATCACCACCAGCCCTTCACTTTCGGCCTTCTTGGCAAAACGATAAGTGTGGTTGTCGACGCTGGTGGTCTCGCGGATCAGCAAGCCGTCGTACTCGGCCAGCCTTGCGTAGTCCTTGCGTTCGATCAGCTCGACATCGATGCCCATGCCCTTGCCGACCCGCACAAAGTTTTCCAGTGCGCGAGCGTTGGACGGTGGCAACGCCTCCTGCGGATCATGCAGGATCGCCAGGTCATAACGCGCCACTTGCGGCGAACGCGGAACACGCCAGATCTTGCGACTGAAGCCATCCAGCGCATTGGCGAACTGGTCTTCCTGATCGTCACGCAACTTGTGCAAGGCGCCGGACTTTATACCTTCGATGTGCCAGCCGTTAGTTCTGCGAAACTCAACTAACAAAATCGGGCACGGAAACACTTCAAACAATTGTCGAGCCAGATCCTGCAACGGCTCGATATGGGTTCTGCCGAAATAAAGTGTCAGCGTAAAACCTTCGGTGTCGCTGTAGAGATGATGGCTGAGGGCTTTTTCCAGGGTTTTATCCAGGTCGTCCAGCGCCAGGCCGTAAAGGGATTTTCGGGTCAGTTCGCTGATGGTGCGTACCGACGGAATCACCTTGTGCCCCCGGGCTTCAGCCAGCAGCGAGCAGTAATAGCCGTGGCCCAGGTACTTGTAGCTGCGGCACAGGTTGATCACCTGCACCCGTTTTCCCGGCTCGCTGTCGGGTGGTTGTTCAAGGTATTCCTGGGCCGTCAGGATATCTTCGCTGGGAAAATACGAGGCCCAGTCTTCCTTGCGTTCGACGATGATCAACACTTGACTGGAAGTTCTGATCTGCGGTTTTAAATAAGTTGCCGGTGGCAAACTTTGACTGGATACTTCGCGCCAATGACCCTGTACCGCTGACATAGAAATTGATCCGTTGGAGAACAAGACCTTTTCTATTAAGCACGAAGTTTTTCGAAAGTCCCGTTTCGTTACGCAACTTTTACGGTGGTCATATGAATGCTGTTGTTCGCCTGGCGGTCGTTGATGATTTGCCAGCGTTGCTCACGCTGGAGATGCACTGTTTCACCACGGACCGACTCACCCGCCGCAGTTTCCAATGGATGATCACCCGGGCCCACGGGCAATTGTGGGTGGCCGAACGCGAGGGTCAACTGGCCGGGTATGCGCTGGTACTGTTTCATCGCGGCACCTCGCTGGCCCGGCTGTATTCGATTGCGATTGCCCCGCAGGCGCGCGGTGGTGGTCTGGGCAAGCAATTGCTGCAACGAATCGAGGCCTGCGCGCTCGAGCACGACTGCGCCTACCTGCGGCTGGAAGTGCGCACCGACAATCCCGCCGCCATCGCCCTGTACGAGCGCAACGGTTACCGGCGCTTTGCGCTGATCCATGACTACTACGAGGATCACGCCGACGCGCTGCGTCTGGAAAAGCGCATTCTCCAGCACCGCGGCTCACGCAACATCAGGGTCCCCTATTACCGACAAACCACCGATTTCACCTGCGGCCCGGCCTGCCTGCTGATGGCCATGGGCGCGTTGCAGGCTGATCGTTTGCTTGAGCGGCGCGAGGAATTGCAGTTGTGGCGCGAGGCAACCACAGTGTTCATGACGGCCGGCCATGGCGGTTGCAGCCCGCAGGGCCTGGCACTGGCGGCCTGGAGTCGGGGTTTCAAAGTGCGTTTGCAACTGAGCATGACCGGGCCGCTGTTTCTCGACGGAGTACGCGATGCGCATAAAAAAGACGTCATGCGCCTGGTCCATGACGAGTTCATGGCGCAACTGAACGACACCGATGTTGATCAATCCATTGGCGTAACGCTGGATTTACCCGAGCTGCTTGCCAACGGTGGTCAACCCTTGGTGCTGATCAGCAGCTATCGCCTGACACGCTCCAAGTCGCCGCACTGGGTGATCGTCACCGACTGTGATGAAGACTTCGTCTACCTGCACGACCCGGATGTCGATCACAGCCAGCATCGCCAGCCCATGGACTGCCAGCACGTGCCGGTCAGCCATGGGGAGTTCGAGAAAATGTGTCGCTTCGGCCGTGGCAAGTTGCGGGCGGCGGTAGTGCTCTACGCTCGCTCACCCGCGTGAAGGGTTCATTTGAGTCCGATCTTGTACAGCGAACCGTCGGACTCATCGGTCAGCACATACAGGTAACCGTCCGGCCCCTGGCGCACATCACGGATCCGCTGTTTCAGTTCGCCCAGCAAGCGCTCTTCATGCACCACCTTGTCGCCGTCGAACTGCAAACGGATCAGCTCCTGCGTCACCAGCGCACCGATGAACACGTTGTGCTGCCAGGGTTTGAAGCGATCGGCATCGTAGAAGGCCATGCCGGTGACACCCGGGGATTTTTCCCAGACATGGTGCGGCCCTACCGTGCCTTCGGCGGTCTTGCCCTTGGCTTCCGGGATCGGTTGCATGGAGTAATTGATTCCGTGGGTCGCCAGCGGCCAGCCGTAATTCTTGCCGCGTTCGATGATGTTCACCTCGTCGCCGCCGCGCGGGCCGTGCTCGTTTTCCCACAACGTGCCGGTCCACGGGTTGAGCGCGGCGCCCTGGGGATTGCGGTGGCCGTAGGACCAGATTTCCGGGCGTACGCCGGACTGGCCGACAAAGGGATTGTCATCGGGCACTTTGCCGTCAGGGTAGATCCGCACGACCTTGCCTTGCAGCTTGTCCAGATCCTGCGCGGTCGGGCGGTCGTTGTTTTCGCCCAGGGTGATGAACAGATAACCGTCCCGGTCGAACACCAGCCGCGAGCCGAAGTGGTTGCCGACCGACAGTTTCGGTTCCTGACGGAAAATCACGTTGAAGTCCTTCAGGGTTGTCAGGTCATCCGACAGGCGCCCGCGCCCCACCGCCGTTCCGGCCTTGTCACCGGCTCCGCCGCCCTCGGCGTAGGACAGGTACACGAGGCGATCCTGTTTGAAATCCGGTGACAGCACCACGTCGAGCAATCCGCCCTGCCCCTTGGCCCAGACATCCGGCACACCGGTGATCGGCGCGGACAGTTTGCCGTCAGCGCCTACCACACGCAGGTTACCGGGGCGTTCAGTTACAAGCATGCCCTGGCGATCCGGCAGGAACGCCAAGGCCCATGGATGCTCGAGGCCTTGGGTAATCGTCGTGACTTCAAGGGTGCCCTGCTCGCTTTGCAGCTCTTTGGGAGCCGCAGCGAACGCCGGGGCGGCGATCAGTGCACTGGCACACAGGCCGGCCAGAAGGGTTTTACGCAACATGCACGATTCCTTTTGTTCGTTTGAAGGGCTGACAGAAGCGGTTCTGCCATTCAACGGTTGCTCCCGCTGTCACGGGCTGGAGGATTGGGAATGAAGGTGGGTGGCGTGCTCGGGACGGAGCGCAGCGGCTGACCATTGCCGATGCCGCGGTTTTCCAGGGTCGGCGGCCGTGGCACGGGCACCGTGTTCGGCCCGCGAACAGGCGGAGCGCTGGGCTGGGTGCCCTGCATGCTGTTGGGGTTCGCCCGACGGATCGGGCTGTTATAAGGATTGTTGCTGTTGCCGGTCGGACTTTGTGCCAGCAACAGCGATGAATGCGTGGTGGCGCCCTCGGCGTGAACCAGCCCGCCACTGAGGGCCAGCAACGCAATGCCAAGCAGGAAACGGTTCATGAACGGCCTCTCTTGATGCACATGTTTTGATGCATTTGGCTTAGAGCCTTCGAGTCCACGCTACGCCCAGGGTTCGGATTTGTTAACCCGTCACCGCTAAACAAGATGTAACACAGCTTGACCTGCCGTTTACCGCCGCCCCCGCAAACAACGGAAACTTTTACGCCGGGCCACGGGTCACCCGAACATCACTCGGAGAACAGCACCATGGCTCGGGCAATCTGGAAAGGCGCAATCAGTTTCGGTCTGGTGCACATCCCCGTGGCGTTGGTCTCGGCGACCTCGTCCCAGGGCGTCGATTTCGACTGGCTCGACAGCCGCAGCATGGACCCGGTCGGCTACAAACGGGTCAACAAGGTCACCGGTAAAGAGGTCACCAAAGAGCACATCGTCAAAGGCGTGCAGTTCGAAAAAGGCCGCTATGTGGTGCTCAGCGAGGAAGAAATCCGTTCGGCGCACCCGGTGTCGACCCAGACCATCGACATTTTCGCCTTCGTCGACAGCGAGCAAATTCCGTTGCAGAACATCGACACGCCCTATTACCTGGCCCCGGACAAGCGCGGTGGCAAGGTCTACGCCTTGCTGCGTGAAACCCTGAGCAAAACCCAGAAGGTCGCCCTCGCCCGTGTGGTTTTACACACGCGCCAGTATCTGGCGGCGTTGATGCCCCTCGAGTCCGCACTGGTGCTGGTGAAGCTGCGCTGGCCGCAGGAAGTGCGCAGCCTTGATGAACTGGCACTGGGCAGCGAAGTGACCAAGCCGCAGTTGGCCAAGGGCGAGCTGGACATGGCCAAGCGACTGGTTGAAGACATGACGGCGGACTGGACGCCCGAGGACTACAACGACGAGTTCGAAAACAAGATCATGGCGCTGGTGGACAAGAAGGCTCATGAAGGCAAGATCGAAGACGTTGAGACGGTTTCCGGTGAAGAAGAGCGCAAATCGGCCGATGTTATCGACCTGACCGAACTGCTAAAGCGCAGCCTCGGCGGGAAAGCCCCGGCCAAACCGGCGAAGAAGACCGCCAGCAAGACCACAGCGGCGAAGAAGACCAAAAAAGCGTCGTGAAAATGAAATCGGGCGACGGTCTTTCAACAGTCGCCCGATTCGTCAGATCAGAATGAAGACCGCCAGCAGACCGCCGAAGATCGCCCACTTTTCCATGTAGTAGAGTTTGCGATTGCGCTTTTTCAGCTCTTTGCCGCGCAGGCGAATCTTGTAGATTTTGGTAAACAAGCGGTTAATGCCGCCGGTGCGGTCACCCGCATCGTTCGGCGCACCCGCCGCCGACATCACGGTGCGGCTGAACCAGCCGTTGAACGCTGCTGCCCAGCGATACTTCATCGGACGTTCAACGTCACAGAACAGGATGATGCGGTTCTGGTCGGTGGTGTTTTCTGCGTAATGAATGAAGGTCTCGTCGAACATCACCGCTTCGCCATCACGCCAGTGATAGTTCTCGCCATCGACGTTGATGTAGCAACCGGCGTCGTTCGGCGTTTCCAGACCCAGATGATAACGGTAGGAACCCGCGTACGGGTCGCGGTGACGCACTAGTTTCGAACCCGGCGGCAATTCTGCAAACATCGCAGCCTTGATCGAGCCGATGCTCTGCACCAGTTCAGTGGTGCGCGGGCACAATTGCAGCGCCGAAGGGTGGCTGTCGCCGTACCACTTCAGGTAGAAACGCTTCCAGCCGGTCTTGAAGAACGAGTTGAAACCGACGTCGTCGTACTGGTTGGAACGTTTGATTTCGCCGGCACGCAGCAGGTTGCGGCCTTCCTCGCGGATTTCTTCCCAGTGCGCCTGCAACGGGCTCAGATCCGGAAAGTCCTTCGGATCCAGGTACGGCGTGTTGGGCTTTTTCGAGAACAGGTAAAGGAAGCAGTTGATCGGTGCCAGAAACGAAGAGTGATCGCTCAGTTGACGACCGATTTTGTGGCGCACGCGACCGCGCAGGTGAACGTATGCAATGGAAATGACATATACAGCGGCAATGATGAGTTTCACGGAAATCGTCACACGTCAGAAGTGAACAAACTGCGCGCCTTTAGGGCTGTGGCCCAAGGTCTGTGGCAGTGGTCTGAAATCAAAAAGCGTCCCGGTGGCGCATCCTTGAGCCCATGCCGTACAAGGCATTAGGTGAATGGATGGCATTTTAGCCACAGTTTGTAACCAATAGTGAACACTCATCTGTGAAAAACTGTCCCGCGATCGCGCCAAACGGCAATCGGGATGTCACTGCCCTATCGTTTAAAGAGCCAGACCAGTACAATCGCCGCCAAACTTTACGCGCCCCCCTTGGTTGATGACGGGATTGTCCCGCCTCAGCGCACTTCGACTCGGGCCAAGCGCTCCGGCTGCACCCTCGCTACTCAGCACGCTTCGCAGGAAAAACCTTTGATTTCTACAGCTAACATCACCATGCAGTTCGGCGCCAAGCCGCTGTTTGAAAACGTTTCGGTCAAATTCAACGGCGGCAACCGCTACGGCCTGATCGGCGCCAACGGTTGCGGCAAGTCGACCTTCATGAAAATCCTCGGCGGCGACCTCGAGCCGTCCGGTGGCCAGGTCATGCTGGAGCCGAACATTCGCCTGGGTAAACTGCGCCAGGATCAGTTCGCCTACGAAGAGTTCACCGTGATCGACACCGTGATCATGGGTCACGAAGAGCTGTGGAAGGTCAAGGCCGAGCGCGATCGCATCTACTCGCTGCCGGAAATGAGCGAAGAAGACGGCATGGCCGTGGCCGAGCTGGAAACCGAGTTCGCCGAGATGGACGGCTACACCGCCGAATCCCGCGCCGGTGAACTGCTGCTGGGTCTGGGCATTCCGCTGGAACAGCATTTCGGCCCGATGACCGAAGTTGCGCCGGGCTGGAAACTGCGTGTTCTGTTGGCTCAGGCACTGTTCTCCGATCCGGAAGTGCTGCTGCTCGACGAACCGACCAACCACCTGGACATCAACACCATCCGCTGGCTGGAAACGATTTTGACGGCGCGTAACAGCACCATGATCATCATTTCCCACGACCGTCACTTCCTGAACAGCGTCTGCACCCACATGGCCGACCTGGACTACGGCGAGCTGCGTCTGTTCCCGGGCAACTACGACGAGTACATGACCGCGGCGACCCAGTCCCGCGAGCAACTGCTGTCGGACAACGCCAAGAAGAAAGCCCAGATTGCCGAACTGCAAACGTTCGTCAGCCGCTTCTCGGCCAACGCCTCGAAAGCCAAGCAGGCCACTTCCCGTGCCAAGCAGATCGACAAGATCCAGCTGGCCGAAGTCAAGCCATCGAGCCGCGTGAGCCCGTTCATCCGTTTCGAACAGACCAAGAAGCTGCACCGCCAGGCCGTGACCATCGAGCAGATGTCCAAGGGCTTCGACGGCAAGACCCTGTTCAAGAACTTCAGCTTCACCGTTGAAGCCGGCGAGCGCGTAGCGATCATCGGCCCGAACGGTATCGGCAAGACCACCCTGCTGCGCACGCTGATGGGCGAACTGACCCCGGACGCAGGTACGGTGAAGTGGACCGAAAGCGCGGAGCTGGGCTACTACGCTCAGGACCACGCTCACGATTTCGAAGACGACGTCAGCCTGTTCGACTGGATGGGTCAGTGGACTCAGGGCGAGCAAGTGATCCGTGGCACCCTCGGTCGCATGCTGTTCTCCAACGACGAGATCCTCAAGTCGGTGAAGGTGATTTCCGGTGGTGAGCAAGGTCGCATGCTGTTCGGCAAGCTGATCCTGCAAAAGCCGAACGTACTGGTGATGGACGAACCGACCAACCACCTGGACATGGAATCGATCGAGGCGCTGAACCTGGCGCTGGAGAACTACCCGGGCACGCTGATCTTCGTCAGCCACGACCGTGAGTTCGTATCGTCCCTGGCCACGCGCATCATCGAGCTGAGCCCGAACGGCGTGACCGACTTCAGCGGCACCTACGACGATTACCTGCGCAGCCAAGGCGTGGTGTTCTGAGTCGAATCGAGCGGTAAACAGGAAGCCCTGTCCTTGTGACGGGGCTTTTTTTTGCGTCTAGGAAAAGATCGTTAGCCTGCTTCCTTTTAATCCAGCGCCAAGCCATGATGCGGACTCTCCCACCGCCGCCCGCGAACGAGTCCTCATGTCTGCGCAGCAACAGCCACCGCAAAGCTCCATGGCGATCACCCTGCAGATCGTCTCCATCGTTTTCTATACCTTTATTGCCTTCCTCTGCATCGGCCTGCCGATTGCGGTGCTGCCCGGCTACGTGCACGAGCAATTGGGTTTCAGTGCCGTGATCGCGGGGCTGGTGATCGGTTCGCAATACCTGGCCACCCTGCTCAGCCGGCCAATGGCCGGGCGCATGTCGGACACCGTCGGCACCAAACGGGCGATTGTGTATGGCTTGTCGGGGATTGTGCTCAGCGGCGTGTTGACGCTGGTTTCAACGCTGCTGCAGAGCTTGCCGTTGTTGAGCCTGTCGATCCTGATCGTCGGTCGCCTGTTGCTGGGGATCGCGCAGGGTTTGATCGGCGTCGGCACCATCAGTTGGTGCATGGGCCAGGTCGGTGCCGAACACACCGCACGCTCGATTTCCTGGAACGGCATCGCGTCCTACGGTGCGATTGCCATCGGCGCGCCGTTGGGCGTGGTGATGGTCGCCGACTATGGCTTCGAAAGCCTTGGCATTGCGTTGTCGCTGCTCGCGGCCGGCGCACTGCTGCTGATCCGCAACAAGCCGTCGGTGCCGGTGGTGCGCGGTGAACGGCTGCCGTTCTGGGCAGTGTTCGGGCGGATTGCACCGTTCGGCGCCAGTCTGAGCCTGGCGTCGATTGGCTATGGAACGCTGACCACGTTCATCACCCTTTATTACCTCAACCGCGGCTGGACCGGTGCGGCGTACTGCCTGACCGTGTTCGGCGTGTGTTTCATTCTGTCGCGGCTGCTGTTCATTTCAGCCATCGGCCGTTTTGGCGGGTTCACCTCGGCGATTGCCTGCATGACCATCGAAACCGTCGGCCTGGTCATGCTGTGGCTGGCGCCTTCGACCGCGTATGCCTTGATCGGTGCAGGTCTGGCCGGCTTCGGTCTGTCGTTGGTGTACCCGGCGCTGGGCGTCGAGGCAATCAAGCAGGTGCCCAACTCCAGTCGCGGCGCCGGGCTGAGTGCTTATGCGGTGTTTTTCGATCTGGCGCTGGCAATTGCCGGGCCGTTGATGGGCGCGGTGGCGCTGAATCTGGGCTATTCGTGGATCTTCTTCAGTGCGGCCGTGCTGTCGGTGACCGGACTGGGATTGACCTTGCTGCTCAAGCGCCGGGCCATGGCGTAAACACTCACTGATCCGCCGTCTGCATCCCCGCGCGGGTCGGCCGGCCCAAGGCATGGGAGAAGAACCGCCCGGCCTCGGAAATCAGGTTGCGGTGGATGTCTTCGCGATCCACGCCATCGGCATCGGTGCACAGCGCCGGCATGGCGAGGATCTGTTCTTCGGTGCACGGTGCCATGAACACGAAGTGCCCTGCCCCGGCCAGTAGTTTGAAATCCGGCGCCGTCGGCAGTTTGCGCGCCAGGGCGGCGGCGTTCTTGTCGAAGGCCACCAGTTTGTCGCCGTCACCGCTGTACAACAGCACCGGCACATGCACATCGGCCAAAGTGTGCCGACCGAATTTCAGACTCAACGGTGCCATCAGCAGCAACGCATGCACGCGCGGATCGGCCACCGGTTGCAGATCGTCGCGGTCGACAATCAACTCACCCTGAGTGTTGCAGGCGTCGCGGTCGTCCGGGCGCTCCTGGCAGTAACGGCGCAGACGATCCAGATCCGGCTGTGCGCCGGACAGAATCAACGCCGTTTCGCCGCCCGCCGAATAGCCGATCACGCCAACCTGTTCGGCGTTCACGTACGGCGCGAGCATGCGATCGCCCAACGTCGCGGTAATGGCTTCGGAAATCTGAATCGGCCGGCCATAGAGATTGCTCAACGTACCGAGGCGGCTGTGATCCTTGGAGTTGTCGCCGGGGTGAATCACCGCCACCACTACAAAGCCCTTGCGCGCCAGTGACGTGGCCAGGTCGTGCAGCGCCAGTGGCGTGCCGGTGTTGCCGTGGGACAGCATCAGCATCGGGAAGCGGCCGATGGCGACTTTGGTGTCTTCGCCAGCCTCGACCGAATAGCCTTCGAGCAGGCTCATGTGTTCGCGGTCGCTGGAGGGATAGAACGCGATGGCGCGCATCGGTTGCAGGTCGAGCGGGTCGAGGAACGTCATCTCGTGATAGCCGACGCTCCAGCGCGGGTGTTGCCCGGGCGCAGCGTGCACTGAATTCAGGCTGCCGAGCAGGCAAATCAGTAACGCTGCACAAAGACGCATCATGGGATGCCCCACCCTGTTGTTACTCAATCGAAAGATCCGTTGTGTTCGACGCCCGAAATTCCGAGGTTCGGTGATCCGGCGCAACGTTGCACTCAGACGTTGATCATCAGACTGCATAACCCGGGCCAGATTATGTAACAGTCAGAAACAAAAAACTCCGTATCTGGCCCTTGCGGAACCAGAATACAGAGTTTTTTTAAGGATTACCTGAACGCGAGCTGCGCTTTACGCAAGCCTTACGCGGCGGCGAACAGTTGCTCGCTGATCTTCGCCTGAGCAGCGCTCATGGCGTTGTTGCGCACTTCTTCGCCGTAGGCCAGGCCTTCAGCACGCACGACTTCGATGTCGGTGATGCCGAGGAAGCCGAAGACCAGTTTCAAGTAGTCTTCATGCGCCACGCCCGACGCCTGACCGGCGTGGATGCCGCCAGCAGTGGACACGATCACCACTTTCTTGCCACCGCACAGACCTTCAGGGCCGGCTTCGGTGTAACGGAAGGTCTGGCCGGCAACGGCGATGCGGTCGATCCAGGCTTTGAGCTGGGTCGGCACGGTGAAGTTGTACATCGGTGCAGCGACGACGATGGCGTCGGCGGCGATGAATTCGGCCAGGGTGGTGGCGCTCAGTTCGGCTTCGTGCTGTTGGGCGGCGTTGCGCAGTTCAGCGGTGGTGCCAGCAGCCACCAGAGTGGTCGACGAGAAGTGGCTGATGGCGTCGGCGGCGAGGTCGCGGTAGGTCACGACAGCGCTTGGCTCGGCGGCTTGCCAGGCTTGAGCCACTTGACTGCTCAGCTGACGGGAAGCGGAGTTGTCGCCCAGAATGCTCGAATCGATGTGCAGCAGTTTCATGTGGAATCTCCTGGAATGAATCGCCGGTGGCGACGGAATGGAGACAATCCTACCGAAGAAACCAATAGCTGATTAGACGGCAACAATGCGATAGTTCGTCCCACTGATAGAACAGTCGGATTTCCAGATGCAAGACCTCAACGATCTCTACTATTTCGCCAAAGTGGTCGAGGCCGGCGGATTCGCCGCCGCCGGCCGCTTGCTGGGCATTCCCAAGTCACGTCTCTCGCGGCGCATCGCCGAGCTGGAAGAACGCCTCGGCGCACGTTTGCTGCAACGCACCACTCGCCAACTGAAGCTGACGGCGGTCGGCGAACGCTATTTGCGTCACTGTCAGGCAATGCTGCTGGAAGCAGAAATGGCCGACGAGACGGTCGCCAGCATGTCCAGCGAGCCTCGTGGACGCCTGCGGGTTTCAAGCCCGACGGGCTTGGCCCATGAAATGCTCCCGGTGGTGATCAGCAATTTCCTTGGCAAATACCCCCAGGTGCAACTGGAAGTGACCCTGATCAATCGCCGGGTCGACCTCATCACCGAAGGCATCGACGTCGCCCTGCGCGTGCGCGAACACGGTGATGAAGAGCCGATGCTGGTGACCCGCCGCCTGCGTCAGGCGCAAATGGTGGTGGTCGCAAGCCCTTCCTTTATACAGGGCGTGGAAATCAATCATCCGCAGGACCTGAAGAACCTGCCGGTGCTGGGCGCGCTGGAAGCGGATCGCATGGTGCATGTGCGCCTGCTCGATCAGCACGGCAAGAGTTGTGATCTGGCGCTGGAAGCCCGGCTGGGCATCGACGATTTCATCGTGCGCAAGGCCTGTGTGCTGGCCGGCCAGGGGTTCACCCTGTTGCCGATGATGTATTGCGAAGCGGAGCTGAACAAAGGCACGCTGGTGCAGTTGCTGCCGGACTGGTCACTGCCCGGCGGCTGGCTGCAAGCGGTGTATCCGCACCGGCGTGGGGTGATGCCGGCGGTGCGCGCGTGGATCGATCATCTGGTCGAATCGTTCAATGCCTGTGGAGAGCGGCTGTTATGAAACAAGGGAAGATGAACGAGCAGGATGTCGCGGATTTCTGTCTGGCCTTGCCCGGTGCCCGGGAGGACTACAAATGGGGTGGCGTGCGGGTGTTTTCGATTGCCGGCAACAAGATGTTTGCCTTGCAGGGATTGCGCGGTGATTCACTGGCGTTCAAGGTCGACAAGGATCTGTTTCTCGGTCATTGCGACCGGCCGGGCATTCACCCGGCGCCGTATCTGGCCCGGGCGCAATGGATCATCATGCACCCGCCCTACCCGCTGGGCGCCGAGGAACTGCAAGGATTGCTACAGCGTTCCCATCAACTGGTGGTGAGCAAGCTGCCCAAGCGCGTGCAGGTCGGGCTGCTGCTCTAGAACAGCGCCAGCAGGTTCGAACCAAGGAACAACTGATCGATCCAGAACACCTGGTGCAACGCCACGATCATCCAGAACAGCACCTGAAACGACACCTTGCGCGTCTTGTGCCGGAAAACCTGTTGAGCGATCAACGCGCCCGGCCAGCCGCCGGCCAGTTCCACCGCGTGCAGGATGTTTTCCGGTGTGCGCCAGGCGTCTGCGCGGGCCTTGCGTTTGTCCGCCCAGTACAGAAAAAACGCCAGCACGCTGACCAGCCCGTAAGCCGTCAGCGGTACCAGGGAAATCCCGCGAAGCCACATCGACAGCGAGCCGAACAACGGCAACGCGCAGACGATCAGCAGCACCACCAGCTTCAATTTCAGATGCTGAATATTGCCACTGGAAGGCCCGCGATCAGGGCGGCGTGCGCGGGAATCACTCATGGCTGGGCGGCCGTCCAGTCGATCCAGCCGAACTGCCAGGTCGCCAGGATCACCAGACCGAAGACGATCCGGTACCAGGCGAACGCCGCGTAGCTGTGGCTGCCGATGAACTTGAGCAGCCCGCGCACCGCGATCATGGCGAAGATGAACGCCGTGACGAAACCGATGGCGAACACCGGGAAGTCGGCCGGAACGAACAGGTCGCGGTACTTGTAGCCCGAATACACCGCCGCACCGACCATGGTCGGCATCGCCAGGAAGAACGAGAACTCGGTGGCGGTCTTGCGCGACAGGCCGAACAACAGGCCGCCGATGATGGTCGAGCCGGAACGCGAAGTGCCGGGGATCATCGCCAGGCACTGGGCGAAGCCGATCTTCAGCGCATCCGTCCAGCGAATCTCGTCGACCGTTTCGGCGTGCACTTCATGCTGACGCTGCTCGGCCCACAACATCACGATGCCGCCCACCACCAGCGCGGCGGCCACGGTGATCGGGTTGAACAGGTAATGGTGAATCAGATCCGCGAAGATCACGCCCAGCACCACGGCGGGCAGGAAGGCGATCAGCAGGTTGGCGGTAAAACGCCGCGCACTCGGCTGGGTCGGCAAACCGATGACCACATCGAGGATCTTGCGCCGAAATTCCCAGACCACCGCGAGAATCGCGCCGAGCTGGATGATGATGTTGAACGCCATGGCCCGCTCGCCTCCGAAATCGAGCAAGTCGGCAACAATGATCTGGTGTCCGGTACTGGAAATGGGCAAAAACTCCGTCAGCCCCTCTACAACTCCTAGAATCAATGCCTGCAAGGCGGTCCAAAGATCCATCAATCCCCCAAAGAGCGATGCCCGGCGGCATGCCCCGATAGTATTTTTTTACGTTCACTGCGTTCAGCGTAGCTGGTTAAAGCTGTACCGATTCCGCACGCACAGGATCCACACGAAACAGTCAAAATTCCGTGAAAAATCAATTTGGATTCAGGTTTTCACGCGCGGCGCCGAAATCCTAACAGACAAGCCGTAATAGCGCTGCCGCGTTATACGACTTGGGTCGCGTATGCCCGGTCACCGAAACGTGGTTGGATGCTGGCGGTGGTTTATTACAAGAAAAAGAATCCGGAGTGACAGCGTTATGAACAGCTTGCGCAGTGTGTCGATCAGCCGACGCTTGTGGCTCATCTTGATTGTGGCAGTGGTCATGCTGCTGACGTTGGGCGTGTTGATGCTTAAACAGATCCACGATGACCTTTACCACGCCAAGGCCCAGAAAACCCAGCATGTGGTGCAGACCGCCAGCGGTTTGCTGACTTACTACCAGGGCCTCGAAGCTGCGGGGACACTGACCCGCGACGTGGCGCAGAAACAGGCGCTGACCGCCATCCGTGGCCTGCGCTATGACCAGAACGATTACTTCTGGATCAACGACCTCACACCCGTGATGGTCATGCACCCGACCAACCCCAAGCTTGAAGGCCAGAACCTCTCGGCGATCCGCGACCCGGACGGTTTTGCGGTGTTCAACGAAATGGTCGCCATCGCCAAGGCCAAGGGTGCCGGCATGGTCGACTATCGCTGGCCCAAACCCGGCGCCAGTGAGCCGGTGGCCAAGACTTCCTACGTGAAACTGTTCGAGCCGTGGGGCTGGGTCATTGGTTCGGGCGTGTACGTCGATGATGTGCAGGCCGAGTTCCAGGGTCAGGTGATCAAGGCGTCGGTAGTCGGGCTGGTCATCGCGGTGATCATGGCGCTGCTGGTGATCCTGATTGCCCGCAGCATCGTCCGTCCGTTGCAGGAAACCGTGAACGCCATGGCCAACATCGCCAGCGGCGAAAGCGATCTGACCCGCAGCCTCGATACTCACGGCCAGGACGAAGTCACTCAGTTGGCCCATCACTTCAATGCCTTCACCGCCAAACTGCGCCGGGTGATCGGTGACTTGCAGGTGTCCGCCAGTGCCTTGGGCCAGTCGTCCAGCGATCTGGGCAATGACGCGACGCAAGCCCAGCAACGCAGCCAGCAGCAGTCGCAGCAGATGGAACTGGTGGCCACCGCCGTCAACGAAGTGACCTACGGCGTGCAGGACGTGGCGAAGAACGCCGAACACGCCGCCAGCGAAATGCGCGACGCCGAAGCCCAGGCCCAGCAAGGCCAGATCAACATCGACGGCAGCCTGCAACAGATCGACAAGCTGTCCGGCACCATCGATCAGGCCGTCGAAGTCATCCGCACGCTGGCGACCGAAAGCACGCAGATCGGCAGTGTGCTGGAAGTGATCCGCTCGATTGCCGAGCAGACCAACCTGCTGGCCCTCAACGCCGCGATTGAAGCGGCTCGCGCCGGCGAACAGGGTCGCGGGTTTGCGGTGGTCGCCGACGAAGTGCGTTTGCTGGCGCAGCGCACGCAGAAGTCCACGGCGGAAATCCAGACGATGATCGAACGTCTGCAAAACCATTCCGAAGCCGCCGTGAAGGTCATCGGCGACAGCAGCAAGGCTTCGCAACTGACCATTGAACAGGCGGGTCTTGCCAGTGCCAGCCTGAATGCCATTGGGCAGGCCCTGCGTAACCTCAATGGCCTGAACGCCTCGATTGCCAGCGCAACGCTGCAACAGGCGCACGTGGTCGAAGACATCAATCAGAACGTCACCCAGGCGGCGGGGTTGTCCCACAGCACCGCACTGGCGGCCGAGCAATCGAGCGTGGCCAGCGTGCGTCTGGGCCAACTCAGCGAGCAACTGAACGGTTTGCTGCGTCAGTTCCGCGTCTGATCGTCCTTGCAGGTGGGAACTCGTTTCCCACCTGTTTTTCGGTACAATCCGCTCCCTCTTTTATTCCCCCCAAGGATCCTGCATGTCCGGGCTTGAACTGTTTGCGGCCGCCCTCGGTGTGATCGCCGTGTGGCTCACGGTCAAACAGAATCCGTGGTGCTGGCCGATCGGGCTGGTCATGGTGTCGCTCTACACCTGGGTGTTCTTCGAGGTGAAGCTGTATTCGGACATGCTGCTGCAAGTCGTTTATGCCGGGCTGCAAATCTATGGCTGGTGGCAATGGACCCGGGCCGGGACGATGCATGACGGGCGCGAGGTCAGCCGGCTCGACAATCGCTCGATTGCGCAAGGGCTGGCCATCGGCGCGGTGGGCAGTCTGCTGCTGGGCGCGGCCATGGCTCACTGGACGGACGCTGCGCAACCGTGGCTCGACGCGGCGCTGACCGGTTTCAGTCTGGTCGCGCAATTCTGGATGGCCCACAAACGTCTGCAATGCTGGGCGTTGTGGTTCGTGCTGGATGTGATCTTCGTCGGGCTGTTTCTCTATAAAGGGCTGTACCTCACGGCGGCGCTGTATGCCCTGTTCACCCTGATCGCAGTGCAAGGCTGGCGCGAATGGCGTGCCGATCCGGCGTTGCAACGATGAAAGTAATCGTTCTGACCGGCCCCGAATCCACGGGCAAGAGCTGGCTGGCGGCCGGAATCCAACAGCAGTTCGGCGGTTTGCGCGTAGACGAATATGTGCGCTGGTTCATCGAGCAGAACCAGCGGGATACTTGCCTCGCCGATATCCCCGAGATCGCGCGCGGCCAGTTGCAATGGGAAGACGAGGCACGCGCGCAAAAGCCACGACTGCTGATTCTCGATACCCATCTGTTGAGCAATATCCTGTGGAGCCAGACCTTGTTCGGCGACTGCCCGGTTTGGTTGGAAACCGAATTGCTGGCGCGTCATTACGACCTGCACCTGCTGCTCTCCCCCGAGCAGATCGAGTGGACGGACGATGGTCAGCGCTGTCAGCCCGACCTGAGTGAACGGCTGGCGTTCTTTGAGGCTACCCGGGCCTGGCTGGAAACACATCGCCAGCCCTTGCAGATCATTCAGGGCAACTGGGTCGAACGCCAGCAGCAAGCCTTCGACGCGGTGCGCGCCCTGCTCGCGGACTGACCCGGTTTTCGGGGCGTCTGCCCCGCCGCCTTCCCCTGTTTTGGGGCCAAAGTGTCCGTTCCTGAAACACTCCTGCGGGTGCAAAGTGCCCGTCTCAGCGCCCTTCATCCCTTTGTCATGCGACTTGTTACGCAGCTGAAACACCTGCGCGCAAACCCTTGTTCCAGAGCTTTGCAATGGCTTTAGGGGGTTGCGAAGGCAGTGACTTGTTTCAACGATGAAACAGCTTTTGTATCAGACCTGCGCTCATTCAAGCCAACGCATTGAAATTCAAAGATATTTCAAAAGCGGCACAGCTTTCGCTCTCTCCTTCACAACGCTGACCAGGCCCAGCCCACTGAAGAAGGAATTGCCGCCGTGGGAAATATCAAAAAAGCCTTTACCTGCCTTCTGCTGATCGGATCAGCCGCCAGCCCTTTTCTCAGTTTCAACGTTCAGGCCGAAGGCAATGGCGTGATCGTGCTCAATCGTGACGTCCAGCCGATCCCGATCGGCCGCAGCGGCGGCAAAGATCCCTACCCGACGACCGTCAATGCCAACCCTGCCGGGCGTATCAACAACGCGATGGCCAGCACCGAACTCAGTGACGGTGAATTTGCCGGTGTCGCCAGCGGCTCCTCGATTCGCAACGGCATCGTGACCCCGAATTCGAGTGTGCCTGGCTTGAACACACTGACCAACCCCAACGGCATGCCGGGCATGAGCGCCGGTCACGGTGGCGGTTCCGGTGGTGCGATTTCCAATACCGTCAACCGTGCCATGAGCACCGGCCTTGCTCCGTTGACCCGCATGGCCGGAGGCCAATGACATGAATCGCTCCCTGCTCCTGATTGCCCTCTTCGGCTGCGCCAGCGCCATGGCCGATCCCAGCTCCGTGGACAACGCGAACATTCAGAACTCCGGCATCCAGTATCACGGCAATTTCAACGTCAACCAGGCCGCCGGCGATCAGATGCAACAGACCAACACCAAGGCGATCGCCATTGGCACCGAAGCCACTGCGACCACCAGCGTCATCCAGCGAATCAACACACCCGCTGCCCGCACCGGCGACGCCAGTGCAACCATCGGCGGCAACTCTTTCAGTAATGGCAACGGGATCCTGGGCGTGAACCAGGGCGCCGGGGCCAACAACCAGATGGCCAACGTTACGCGCGTCAGCATCAGTGCTGCCCCGCAGAGCGTTGACGATAGCGCCCTTTCCCAACAGAACGTGGCGTTGTTACCGAGCTCAGGAGCAACTGGTACCTCACCCAGCAGTCGCCAGGTCACGACAAGTGATCAGGCCTTCACCGGCAGCCGAGGGGTAATCCAGGTGAACCAGAGTGCCGGGGTGGGGAACCGCATGGCTAACACCCTGAGCATCCGGGTCGCAGACTGACCCAAATAAAAAGCAGTGCAATTAGAAAGTACCAACACTTAACCAACTAATAAGCACGGAGAAACACCATGAAACCTACAATGGCCCTCAAACCACTGGTTTTCGCACTCGCAGCAGTGATGGCAATCGCAGCACAGGCAGGCGGTCGTGATGATGACAATCACGGTCATGGTAACGGGCACGGCAATGGTCATGGCAACCATGAACCAAAAGGCCCAACCCTGGAACAACTGCTGCAAATCGGCGCTGGCGCCGGGGCTGCAGTGCTCGATGTCCAAAACAGCCAAGGCAACGGCGTCCTGAACCAGGGCACCAAAAACGATGCCAAGGTCGAAAACTCGGCTAACGGCGGCAACGGCAACCTGGGCATGAACAACGCCGCAGGCGATGGCAACCAACAAGACAACGCGGCTGCTCTGGCCACCGCTGACGAAAGCTTCATCTTCGGCAGCGCCGTTGCGGTTTCCAGCGCAACTCAGGTCAACAACGCCAACACCGTCTATAACTACTCCAGCACTGCCAACGCCAACATGAACAATGTGGGTAACGGCGGATCCGGCAACATCGGTGTGAACAACACTGCTGGCGACTTCAACCAACAGAAAAACAACCTGGCAATTGCTGTGTCCGGTGGTCGTGTAGCTAACGCAGCAGCCGCTGCGAACCAAAGCTCCACTGGCTTGAGTGTTTCGAACTACGGCACTCAAACCTACAAAAAAGACACCCTCACTGGCACTGTCAGCGCTGTCGGCGCGTTCGTGGCCGCAGGTACTGCAACCACCAAAGATGACGATCACGGTCACGGCGGTGGCGGCGGCTATGGCAACAACGACCGGGGCCATGGCGGTAACGGCGGCGGCAAAGATCAGAAATCTGACTTCGTAGCCGTGGGTGTATTCGGTCTGGCTGGCGTGACCACTCAACAAGTGCTGACCCCAGACGGCTGGAAAAACCCAGTTACCAACACTGCTAACGTCAGCAACGTAGGTAACAACTTCAACGGCAACGCTGGCTTCAACAACTCTGCCGGTATCGGTAACCAACAAAGCAACTCGCTGTCCATCGCTGCAGGTTGCAAAGCCTGCCTGTAATCGCGATCGAAACGAAAGCCCCGGAAACGGGGCTTTTCCTCAGTCCCAAAGGCGTATCGATCATGCGTAAGACTGCCCTCCTCGCTCTGCTTTGCTTCTGCGGCCTGACCCAGGCTGCCCAGATGCCCGTTGCCGCCCTGCCTGGCGGCACGCTCGTCTACAAGAACGTGCAAAGCATTCGTGAGCGCAAGTTTGCCGACATCGTCGAACAGAAAACCGACTTCAGCTGCGGCGCCGCCGCACTGGCGACGGTATTGCGCCAGGCCTATTGGCTCGACGTCGATGAGGAGCACATCATCAAAGGCATGCTGGTCAACGCTGACCAGGACCTTGTTCGTACTCAGGGTTTTTCCATGCTGGACATGAAGCGCTACATAGAAAGCATCGGCATGCGCGCCAGGGGCTACAAGATTCCGCCGGAAAAGCTCGACGCAGTCACGATCCCGGTGGTGGTACTGATGGAAATTCGCGGCTACAAGCATTTCGTGGTGATGCAGCGTGCGGACAAGGATTGGGTTTACATCGGAGACCCGGTTTTAGGACACAAACGCTACTCCCATGATGACTTTGTCAAAGGTTGGAACGGCATTGTCTTTGCCATCGTCGGCCCCGGATATGACAAGGCCAATGCCTTGCGCAGCCCTCCGGTACCGGTGACGGCCAAAAACAAGCTGGATGCCTTCAACCCGGTCAAAGATGCTGAATTGATGGACTTCGGGTTCATACAGAGCGACTTCTTTTAATCGCCGATTACAAGAGTGGGGCTGGATGTCCCGGGAGCAGCAGATGAAAACCTCATACTGGCTGGCCGCCGCCTGCCTGGCAGCGAGCGCGTCAGGCTATGCCAATGCAGGATTCAAACCCATCGAAATCAAGGACCAGGAGCTCGCAGAGCTACGCGGTCGCTACGTCATGCCGGGCCGGATCATCAGCTTCGGTGTCGTCATGAGCAGTACCTGGCGCAACGCCAGTGGAGATCTGATCGGGGCCTCGGCCACGATGCAATTGCAGGCAGCTTCGGTAAAACCTGAATTCTACGTCTCGACCATCAAGGAACACGGCAATGGCAGTACCCCGGAACTGGGGACTGGCTCGGTCGTGGGTGGCGCGGGACTCAACTCAAGCCAGGGCGTGACGCAGAGTGTGCGCGCCGCTGGCGACGGCAACTCCGCCTATAACAACGTTGCGATCAACGTCAAAGAAGCCAGTCAGGCACCTGCCCTGATGCCCGCCCAGGGCCAGGCCTTGATGGCCGGCCAGACCATCTCCGGCAGCAACGGCGCCGGCAGCGTCGCGGTTTCAGCCACAAATGGCGGTGTGCAAATGGCCATTCAGGCCTCCGGCAATCAGGGTACAGCCTTGCAACAGGTCGCCCAGGGCGGATTGCTGCAAAACACCCGTTTGCTGGGTAACGCGAACGTAGTCAACAACCTGACACAACTCAACGTTGTCCTTAACAATAACGGCATGAGTGCCGGCGCACTGGACTGCAACCTGACTCAACTCAGGGCACTACGCAACATCGGATATTGAACTACGCTGAGTCTCGATCATTGGGCTTAAAGGGACGGCTTATTCATGTATCGATCAGTATCACTGCGTGCCGCTGTATGTTTGAGTACTCTTCTACCCGCGGCGATGTTGCAAGCAGCACCCGATGCGGATGTAGAAGCCCTGAAACAGGAACTTCTGGAGCTGAAGCAACGATACGAAGTGCAGCAAAAGGCCCTGGCGGTGCTCGAACAACGGGTCCGCCAGGTCGAAGAACAACCCGCCTCTCCGCCCCCAAAACGCCTGGCCAAATCGCCTTCGGACATGAAAGGCAACCGGGTCGCCACCGGCACCGGGGCTGCGGCAGCGTCGGGGGGCGCCGCCGGGGGCAGCGGTGCATCCTATGGCCAGTCGCTGGCCGATGATTCGCAACCGGCACAGAGCGTGTCCAACCTGTACGACGAAGCCAGCGGTTTCTTTGGCGGCGGCAAGTTCAGCTTTGAAACCGGCGTGACCTACTCGCGCTACGACACCCGCCAACTGATCCTCAACGGCTTCCTCGCCCTGGACTCGATCTTTCTGGGCAACATCAACCTCGACCGGATCAAGGCCGACACCTGGACCCTCGACCTGACGGGACGCTACAACTTCGACAATCGCTGGCAGTTCGACCTGAACGTGCCGGTGGTTTACCGTGAATCGACCTATCAGTCGGGCGGCGGCAACGGAGGCGCCTCCAACGTCACCACAGAAGAGGACGTAAGCCGCGACCCGACCATCGGCGACGTCAACTTCGGCATTGCGTACAAGTTCCTGGACGAGTCGGTCAACACCCCGGACGCCGTGGTGTCCTTGCGGGTCAAGGCGCCTACGGGCAAGGATCCGTTCGGGATCAAGCTACGCCAGACCGATGCCAACTCGAACCTGTTCGTGCCTGACACCCTGCCCACCGGCAATGGCGTCTGGTCGATCACCCCGGGCATCTCGCTGGTCAAGACGTTTGACCCGGCCGTGCTGTTCGGCAGCCTGTCCTACACCCATAACTTCGAGGAATCGTTCGACGACATCAGTTCGACCGTCAACCAGAAAAACCCGGGCAAGGTACGCATCGGCGACAGCTTCCAGATCGGCGCAGGTGTTGCCTTCGCACTGAACGAGAAGATGAGTATGTCGTTCTCCGTATCCGACCTGGTGCAACGCAAGAGCAAGCTGAAACAGGATGGCGGGGATTGGGAATCGGTGGTGTCCAGCGACGCCAACGCCGGTTACTTCAACGTCGGCATGACCATCGCGGCCACCGACAACCTGACCATCGTGCCCAACCTGTCCATCGGCATGACCGACGATGCCCCGGACTTCTCCTTCAGCCTGAAATTCCCTTACTACTTCTAAACCGCGACACCATAAAAAGGCCCGCTGCGACTTGCATCGCAGCGGGCCTTTTCAGCTTCCTGTCTTCAGGAAGCACCGCGCCCTAGCGGATCTGGTGCTTGTGCAGCAAACGGTAGAACGTCGGCCGGGAAACCCCCAGCACTTTGGCGGCAACACTGAGATTGTCGCTGTGCCGGTTCAACACATCGCATAACGCCTGGCGTTCGGCACGGGTCTTATAGTCTTCCAGCGTGCCCATGGGTGCCGCGATCGACTGCTGGCTGATCAGTCCCAGGTCACGGGCCTCGATCTGCCGCCCTTCGGCCAGCACCAGGCCTCGGCGCACGCGGTTGGCCAGTTCGCGGACATTGCCCGGCCAGTCGTGCTTGCCCATGGCGATCAGCGCGTCTTCGCTGAAACTGCGCGGGCGACGGCCGGTTTCGTGGCTGTAGAAGTGGGAAAAATGGTTGGCCAGCATCGACAGATCGCCGTGGCGCTCGCGCAACGGCGCGGTCACCACCTGCAACACATTAAGCCGGTAGTACAAGTCCTCACGAAAGCGCTTCTTCTCGATGGCGGCTTCGAGGTCGACGTGAGTCGCCGCCAGTACCCGCACATCCACCGGGATCGGCTGGCTGCCACCAACCCGTTCAATGTGTTTTTCCTGAAGGAAGCGCAACAGATTGGCTTGCAGTTCCAGCGGCAGATCGCCGATTTCATCGAGAAACAAGGTGCCGCCATTGGCCGCTTCAATACGCCCGACCTTGCGCTGATGAGCGCCGGTGAACGCACCTTTCTCGTGACCGAACAGCTCGGACTGGATCAAGTGTTCGGGAATCGCCCCGCAGTTGATCGCCACAAACGGTTTGCTGTGGCGTTGCGACTGCCGGTGCAGGGTGCGGGCGACGAGTTCTTTACCGGTACCGCTTTCGCCGCGAATAAGCACTGGCGACTCGGTGGGCGCCAGTTTGCTCAGCAGCTTGCGCAGCTCACGGATCGGTTTGCTGTCGCCCAGCAGCTCGTGTTCCGGCTGATCGACGTGAATCGTGCCCTGCCCGCGCAGGCGCGCCATGCCGAACGCCCGGCCGAGGGTGACCTGCACCCGCGACACGTCGAACGGCAAGGTATGGAAATCGAAAAACCATTCGCAGACGAAGTCGCCGACGTTCTGCAAGCGCAGCACTTCCTGATTCAGCACGGCGATCCATTCGGTGCCACTGCGGCTGATCAGCTCTTTGACGGCTTCGGGACGTTCCAGGTGAAAAGGTTGTAACCGCAACAGGCCGACATCGCAGCTTCGGTCGGCGGCATTTTCCAGGCTACAACTGTCGACGTCCCAACCCACGGCACGTAAACCCGGGAGCAATCGGTGACAGTCGTCGCACGGGTCGACGACCAATAAACGTCTTAATGCAGGCGCTTCGCTCATGACTGTTCCTTGGCGCCAAATTTTAGGAAATGATCGTAAAAACAGTCATTTGGCAAACCTGACTGTTACATTAGCAAGAATTTGACGGCGTCTTGTATCGATTGCTTATAGGTGTACAAGTGAAGCAGTTATAAGAACCCGCTTTATTAGTTAGCTATCGACTTGATTCTTTCGCCAGGCTTTCAAAACCTGTCTGAATATTGAGTGTATGAAAGAAAGTCGAAATTTCTTCAGATTCTGTGTGACCTGCCAGCGGGTTGCGTGCATCAGTACAAGTAACTCGCCGAACGGTAAGCCCAACCGACGGCACATCACTTGATTGGGCACTAATAGAGAGAAGACCCCATGACCGCCCCGCTCCGTATCAACGAAGCTCTTTTGATTGCCAACCGCGCATTTAAACCTTTTCAATGCGTCGCCTGGGCCCCACAAGACGGCAATGGCGAACTGAGCCTGACCGTCATTGACCGTACCAACTCCCAGATCGGTCGCACCCAGATCCCGAGCAGCGCCTACTCCGATCCGGCGCAACTTGAATACCTGCTGCAACAGGCCCGCGCCGAGCTGAGCGAAGAAGGTTACGCGTTGCAATCCTGGTCGATGCCACACTGATATTTGCGGGTAATGCGGATGACGCTCAAGTCATCCGCCCTCTTCTGTTAGTTGCGAATCTTTTTCCAACTTCAGTCTTTTTGTACAACTTTCCTCAATACTTTCGCGCCTGAATGCTTGGCAGGCTTGCGACTGGTTCAAAAAGACACTGTTCTGGCACAGTGCGACCCTCCACCTGTTAGTTCTTACAGTTGTACTAACGCGTATTCAGGGATTGAATGTTTCGCTCATGCAGTTACCCGTTCCGCCTCCCGGAAATCGGTCGACTCGCAAGGAGAAGCATGCATGTCATCCCAGATCGCCATAGCGCTGCCGACGCTTGCGAATAACGCCGGACAACTCGACAAGACCTTTTCCAGCAGCGGTGTGGCGCAGGTCTACTTCGCCGGCAGTACGTCCAGCCTGACCCAGAGCGTGGCGCTCGATGCGCAAGGCCGGATACTGGTCGCCGCCAAGGTGGGCACTGCTCAAGGCAGCCGTTTCGGTCTGGCCCGCCTGCTTGAAGACGGCTCGGCGGATCTGGGATTCGGCTTTCAAGGCAGCGTGATCGGCCGGTTCGCTGCCGGTTTCGAAGCCACCGGCAGCAAGGTTCAAGTCCTGCATGATGGTCGGATTCTGCTGGCGGGTCTGCACTACGAATCGGAACATCGCACCCTGCCCGCCTTGGCTCTGTTCGATGCCCAGGGCCGCCCTGACCCGGATTTTGGTGACAACGGCCGGCAAATTGTCCGCCTGCCCGGCGACCTGTCCATGGGCACCCGCGATGCCTGGCTCCCGCCGGGCGTTCCGGGCGCCGAAGCCTGTGATTTCGCGGTGCAGCCCAACGGGCATATCCTGCTGATCGCCAACCATCACTTCGAACTGGCCGATCACGTCGGCATACTGATTCGCCTCAAACCCGACGGCCGCCTGGATCCCTCCTTCAACGGTCGCGGATTCGTCATGGTTCGCCACTTGCTGCTCAATACCTGGCTCGGCGGCCTGCTGTTGCAAGAAGACGGAAGAATCGTGGTGGCCGGCTCCATCGATTTCCCACAGGAAGGCCTGCTCGCCCGCTATCTGCCGGACGGGCGGCTCGACGAACGTTTTGCGGTGGACGGTTTCCTGGCCTTCAAAGTCCAGGGACGCAGTGCGCTGGTCAATCAAGTCATCGAATCGGCAGAGCATCTGCATTGTTTTGGCAGCAGTCGCGATCCGATTCGATGCATGGCGCATTCTGTTCATGGCAACGGTCGCCCCGATCTGCACTGCAACGGTGGTCAGCCGCATTTGCTGGAAATAGGCCCCAGCGGCTGCCAGTGGAGCGCAGCGCAAGCGATGCCGGACGGCCGCACCCTCGCGGTCGGCGCGACCATCGGCGGGGTTGAAGCCGACTTCATCGTCGCCCGCTATCTGGCCAACGGCAGCCTTGATCGAAGCTTCGGTTCCGGAAATGGCTGGTTGCGTACGCGGCTGGGGCGCAGCCTCGATACCGCCACTTCAGTGGCGATACAAGCGGATGGCGAAATTCTGGTGGGCGGTTATTCGCTGGATGGCAACTACCGCGCCGTGGTCGCGCGTTATCTGAATCAATGATGCGAACCTTCCCACACTTGATCTTGCCCATCGCTTACGGCAACTTGCGCGCTTCTTAAAACAAGGAGCAACCGATGTCCGGTTCGATGGCCCAGGCGTTCGCGCACAATTTTCTCGGGCATTCGCCCCGCTGGTACAAGGCGTGCGTCGTCGGTTTTCTGATTCTCAATGCGCTGGTGCTGTGGACTGTCGGCCCGGTCGCGGCCGGCTGGTTGCTGGTGATCGAGTTCATTTTCACCCTGGCCATGGCGCTCAAGTGCTACCCGCTGATGCCCGGCGGCTTGCTGCTGATCGAAGCGCTGCTGCTGAAAATGACCACGCCCCAGGCGCTGTACGAAGAGCTGCAGCACAATTTCCCGGTGATTCTGCTGCTGATGTTCATGGTCGCCGGCATCTACTTCATGAAAGACCTGCTGCTGTTCCTGTTCTCGCGTCTGTTGCTGGGCGTGCGTTCGAAGGCGCTGCTGGCCCTGATGTTCTGCTTTTTGTCGGCGTTTCTTTCGGCGTTTCTCGATGCGCTGACCGTGACCGCAGTGATCATCAGCGCTGCCGTAGGCTTCTATTCGGTTTACCACCGGGTGGCCTCCGGCAACGATCCGCGCCAGGACAGCGAATTCAGCGATGACCAGCATCTGCCTCAACTGCATCACGAGGACCTGGAACAGTTTCGCGCCTTCCTGCGCAGCCTGTTGATGCACGGCGCCGTCGGCACTGCATTGGGCGGCGTCTGCACCCTGGTCGGCGAACCGCAGAATCTGCTGATCGGCCATGAAATGGGTTGGCACTTCGCCGAGTTTTTCCTGAAGGTCGCGCCGGTTTCCCTGCCGGTTCTGGTCGCGGGGCTGGTGACCTGCATCTTGCTGGAGAAACTGCGCTGGTTCGGTTACGGCACGCTGCTGCCGGACAACGTACGCGCCGTGCTGGCCAACTACGCCGCCGAAGACAATGCCGAGCGCACGCCGCGACAACGCGCCGCCCTGCTGGTACAAGGCTGCGCTGCGCTGATCCTGATTGCCGGGCTCGCGTTCCATATCGCTGAAGTCGGCTTGATCGGCCTGATGGTGATCGTGCTGATCACGGCTTTCACCGGCATCACCGACGAACACCGACTGGGCAGCGCCTTCAAGGACGCCATGCCGTTCACCGCACTGCTGGTGGTGTTCTTCGCCGTGGTCGCGGTAATTCACGACCAGCAACTGTTCGCGCCGCTGATCCAGTGGGTGCTGGCGCTGCCGGCCGATCAGCAGCCGGGGATGCTGTTCATCGCCAACGGCCTGCTGTCGGCCATCAGTGACAACGTGTTCGTGGCCACGATCTACATCACCGAAGTGAAGCAGGCGTTCCTGTCCGGGCACATGAGCCGCGAGCATTTCGAGACACTGGCGATTGCGATCAACACCGGCACCAACCTGCCGAGCGTGGCGACGCCCAATGGCCAGGCAGCGTTCCTGTTTCTGCTGACGTCGGCGATTGCGCCGCTGGTGCGGTTGTCGTACGGGCGGATGGTGTGGATGGCGTTGCCTTACACCGTGGTGATGGGATTGCTCGGCTGGTACGCCGTGAGTTACTGGCTGTAGAAACAACAACGGGAGCCTTGGTGCTCCCGTTTTTTATGCCTCGATCAACGTGGCAAGAGGTACTTTTCGATGGCCTGCGCCACGCCATCCTCGGTGTTCGGCCCCGTCACCACGTCGGCCTGACGCTTCACCGCATCCTCAGCCTGCCCCATGGCAATCGACAACCCGGCAACATGGAACATCGCCGGATCATTGCCGCCATCGCCAATTGCGGCGGTCTGCGCCAGCGGTACGCCCAAGTGCTCCGCCAGGGTTGCCAGTGCGGCACCCTTGTTGGCGTCCATCGCAGTCACATCCAGAAAAACCGGTTGCGAGCGCGACACCTGCGCCAACCCTTCGACCTTCGGCAGCAATTGCGCCTCCAGTTCGATCAGCAATTGGGTGTTGTTGCTGGTCGCGACGATCTTGTCGATGCGTTCCAGATACGGCTCGAAGCTCTCCACTACCACCGGCGGATAACCGAGCCCGTGCTGCTCGCGCGGCACCATCGGCCCGTGCGGATCCTTGAGCAGCCAGTCGCCACCGCTGAACACCCAGATTTCGACGTCCGGCTGATCGGCGAACAATGCCAGTGCGGTCAGCGCCGCCGTCGCGGGCAGGTAATGCGCAACCAGAATGCTGCCATCCGGATTGACGATCGTGCCGCCATTGAACGCCGCCGTCGGCAGATCGACACCCAGCGCTTCGATCTGCTGCAACATGGCTTTGGGCGGACGCCCGGTGGCCAGGCTGAACAAAACGCCCGCCTCGCGCAACGCACGAACTGCATCGATGGTGCGCTGGCTCAGGCTGTGATCGGGCAGCAACAGCGTGCCGTCCATGTCACTCAACAGAAAACGGATCGGCTCGCTCATCCGAGACCATGCCAGACGCGACCATCGCGAGTCAGCAGGTCATCGGCGGCTTTCGGCCCGTCTTCGCCCGCGGCGTAACTCTGCACGCTCGCGTCCTGTTGCCAGGCGTCGAGGAACGGCTGCACCGCGCGCCAGCCGTTCTCGATGTTGTCAGCGCGCTGGAACAGCGTCTGGTCACCGGTCAGGCAGTCGTAGATCAGGGTTTCGTAGCCGGTGGACGGCTGCATTTCGAAGAAGTCCTTGTAGGCGAACCCCAGCTCGATATTGGCCATGTTCAGCGCCGGCCCCGGCCGTTTGGCCAGCAGGTCGAACCACATGCCTTCGTTGGGCTGGATCTGGATACGCAGGTAGGTCGGCTGCAATTCGTCGACCTCGGTGTCCCGGAACTGCGCATACGGCGCCGGTTTGAAGCAGATGACGATCTCGGTGTCGCGCACGCTCATGCGTTTGCCGGTGCGCAGGTAGAACGGCACGCCGACCCAGCGCCAGTTGTCGATCATCACTTTCAGCGCCACGTAGGTTTCCGTGGTGCTTTCTGGGGAGACGTTGTTCTCATCGCGATAACCGGCCACCGGTTTGCCAGCAACCTCACCGGCGCTGTATTGACCGCGCACCGAGTTTTCCCGTGCTTCTTCGGTGGTCCAGGGCCGGATCGCACCGACTACCTTGGCCTTCTCGCCCCGCACCGCATCGGCGCCGAACGCGGCCGGCGGCTCCATCGCGACCATGGCCAGCAACTGGAACAGGTGATTGGGCACCATGTCCCGCAGGGCGCCGGTGTGTTCGTAAAAACTGCCACGGGTTTCGACGCCGACGGTTTCGGCGGCGGTGATCTGCACGTGGTCGATGTAGTGGTTGTTCCAGAACGCTTCGAACAGGCTGTTGGAGAACCGGCTGACCAGAATGTTCTGCACGGTTTCCTTGCCCAGATAGTGATCGATCCGGTAAATCTGCTTTTCCGACATGACCTTGAGCAGGCAGGCGTTCAACGCCTCGGCGGTCTGCAGGTCGGAGCCGAACGGTTTTTCGATCACCACCCTTCTGAAGGCTTCCGGGGTTTCTTCGAGCAAACCGGCGCTGCCTAGACGGCGCACCACTTCGCTGAAGAAACGTGGCGCGGTGGCCAGGTAGAACACCGCATTGCCAGTGCCGCTGTCGGCGATTTTCGCCGCCAGGGCCGAATAAGTGCTGTCGTCCAGGAAGTCGCCCTGGACGTAGCTGATGCCTTTGGCGAGCTTGGCCCACAAGGCCGGATCAAGCATCTGATCGCCCTTGCCGACTTTCGCTGCCACTTCGGTGCGGATGAAGTCTTCGAGCTTTTGCGCGAAGGCTTCATCGGTGATGGCGTTGTGGTCAACGCCGACGATCCGCAGGCCATCATCCAGCAGGCCGTCGCGACTCAGGTTGTACAGCGCCGGCATGAGCAGGCGCTTGACCAGATCACCGTGGGCGCCGAACAGAAACAGCGTGGTCGGTGGCGCGGGTTCTGCCTTGGATTTCCTGCGGATCGTATGGGTCATTTCTTCGGTGTCTCCACGTGGCCGCCGAAGCCGAAGCGCTGGGCCGAAAGAATCTTGTCGCCGAAAGTGCCCTGGCCGCGCGAGCGGTAGCGCGAGAACAGCGAGTTGGACAGCACCGGTACCGGCACTGCTTGTTCCATGGCCGCTTCGATGGTCCATTGACCTTCACCGCTGTCCGCCACGGAGCCCGAGAAACCGTCGAGTTTCGGATCGCTGGCCAGCGCATCGGCGGTCAGGTCGAGCAACCACGACGACACCACGCTGCCACGACGCCAGACTTCGGCGATGTCGGCCACGTTCAGGTCGAAACGCTGATCTTCCGGCAGGCGCTCACTGGATTTGGTCTTGAGGATGTCGAAGCCTTCGGCGAAGGCCGCCATCATTCCGTACTCGATCCCGTTGTGGATCATCTTGACGAAGTGACCGGCACCGGCAGGACCTGCGTGGATGTAGCCGTGCTCGGCGCGGTGGTCATCGGACTTGCGGTCCTTGGTGCGCGGGATGTCGCCCATGCCCGGCGCCAGCGCGGCGAACAGCGGATCCAGACGCTTAACGGTCTCGGCATCGCCGCCGATCATCATGCAGTAACCGCGCTCCAGGCCCCAGACGCCGCCGGAGGTGCCGACGTCGATGTAGTGCAGGCCTTTCTCGGCCAGGGTTTTGGCCCGGCGGATGTCGTCCTTGTAGTTGGTGTTGCCGCCATCGATGATGGTGTCGCCCGCCTCGAGCAGATTGCTCAGGGTTTCGATGGTGTCTTCAGTCGGTGCGCCGGCCGGCAGCATGACCCACACCGCACGCGGCTTGGCCAGGCCTGCGACCAGTGCAGGCAGGTCGGCGACGCCGGTAGAGCCCTCGGCGGCCAGGGTGTCGACAAAGGCGGTATTGCGGTCGTAAACAACGGTGGTGTGACCGTTGAGCATCAGACGTCGCGCAATATTGCCGCCCATGCGGCCCAGTCCAATAATCCCGAGTTGCATGTGCTGATGCTCCTTACTACAAATAAAAGTGTGTCAAAGGTATAGCCCAACGCGACTAATGGAGGTTAGTCCAGAGCGTCGGGTTGAAGTTTCCGTGCATTGTGCCCGATCCAGACTGATAACGTCTGGAAACGTGCCGAAGACACAACGACCATGAAAAATAAAAAAGTTCCATTCACGAGCAAAAGAAATCAAAATCGGCGCCGATAGCAGGTCAAGGCCCGAAACCGGGGCTGATCTGCAGTTGAGACACGCCATTTGCGAGGTGAGCAATGGGCACAGTACACACAGCAATGCCGCCACAAACCCTGTACGTCACCATCCGTCGCGATGAATTGCGGCAGTTGAAAGATGAACGCGATCAGCTCAAGCAGGAACTCGCGCAATTGCGCCTGCTGACCCAGGGCGCCGAGCCACAGCCTCTGCCGCGCGTACAGCGCTCGCCTCACGCCTGATCTCCCCGCCCGCTTCGGGAGCGGCCATTGCCGTTCCCGACATGCTGCACCTCCAGCCGATTCCGGCAACTAACAAAGTTTTCACATTCGCTTGTTGATACTCCGGCGCATTCTGGCCGTGCGTGTCTGCGCATGGCCTCCGTTCGTCGGGTTCATGCGCCGGTTGCATGAAGCGCCCGGCGGTGGATGTGACGACTGAGCTGGAGTGCTGAATGGCGGTGTTCAAACGCAGCAATACGACTGCGACAGGTTTCGACTGGGCCGGTTTTCTCTGGCTGTTCGTGTTTTTCTGGTACTTCTCCGGTATCACCCAACTGCTGATCCAGTTGACGGGCACCTCTGGGTTCACCGGCTTTCGCCAGGCCTTCGTGATGAGCGCCGTGTGGCTCGCGCCGATGCTGCTGTTCCCCAAACGCACCCGTCTGCTCGCCGCGCTGATCGGCGTGGTGCTGTGGGCCTGCTCGATGGCCAGCCTGGGTTACTTCTTCATTTACCAGCAGGAATTCTCCCAGAGCGTGATCTTCATCATGTTCGAGTCGAACGTGTCCGAAGCCGGCGAGTACATGACCCAGTACTTTGCCTGGTGGATGGTCCCGGCGTTCCTCGCGCACACCGCGTTCGCGTATTTCCTGTGGACCCGCCTGCGTCCGGTGTACCTGCCCCGTGGCCGCGCATTCGTCGCCGCCATGGCGATTCTGGTGGCCGTGATCGGTTATCCGCTGGTCAAGCAGACAATGCGCACCGGCAGCTTCGCCCAGGGCTTCGAGAAATTCGAAACCCGCATCGAGCCGGCTGTGCCGTGGCAGATGGCCGTGGCTTATCACCGCTATCAGGAAACCCTGGCCGACATGCAGGGCATGCTGCACAGCGCGAGCAAGATCCCGCCGCTGAAAAACCTCAAGGACTCGGGCGCCAACCAGCCGGCGACCCTGGTGCTGGTGATCGGCGAATCCACCAACCGCCAGCGCATGAGCCTCTACGGTTACCCGCGTAAAACCACGCCGGAACTGGACAAGCTCAAGGATCAGCTGTCGGTCTTCGATAACGTCATCACCCCGCGCCCGTACACCATTGAGGCGCTGCAACAGGTGCTGACCTTCGCCGACGAAGAAAACCCGGACCTGTACCTGTCCACGCCGTCGCTGGTCAGCATGATGAAACAGGCCGGCTACAAGACCTTCTGGATCACCAACCAGCAGACCATGACCAAGCGCAACACCATGCTCACGACGTTCTCCGAACAGGCCGACGAGCAGGTGTACCTGAACAACAACCGCAACCAGAACGCCGCGCAGTACGACGGCGACGTGATCGAACCGTTCAACAAGGCCCTGGCCGACGCGGCGCCGCGCAAGTTGATCGTCGTGCATCTGCTCGGTACGCACATGAGCTACCAGTACCGTTATCCGCCGAGCTTCGACAAGTTCCAGGATCGCAACGGCGTTCCGGCCGGCGTGCGTGACGATCAGGTGCCGACCTACAACAGCTACGACAACGCGGTGCTGTACAACGATTTCGTGGTCTCGAGCCTGATCAAGGACTACGCCAAATCCGATCCGAACGGCTTTTTGCTGTACCTCTCCGACCACGGTGAAGACGTGTTCGACTCGGTGGGCCACAGCACCCTGGGCCGCAACGAAAACAAGCCGACCGCGCCGATGTACACCATTCCGTTCATGGCCTGGGCGTCGCCGAAGTGGCGTGAAAACCACGACTGGAGTTTCGCCGGGGATCTGAGCCGGCCGTACAGCAGCTCGCACCTGATCCACACCTGGGCGGATCTGGCCGGCTTGAGTTTCGATGAACTCGACCGCAGCAAGAGCCTGGTCAGCGACAGCTTCAAGCCGCGTCCGCTGTTGATCGGCAACCCTTACGAGCGCGAACAGCGGGCCCTGATCGACTTCAGCCTGATGAAGCCGAAAAAACCCGCCGCCACGACCACGGAAGTGGTGCTGCAGGAATAAAAAAAAGGGCCGGAAACGGCCCTTTTTTCATATCGGCGAAACATCTTCAAATAACAATATTTCTCGTTTGACACTAAATCGCACTGCCCGCTTTCGTCTTTGAGCAAACGGAATTTTTCCCTCGATGACAAGGAGTCGGCTGCGATGTTCGCGCCCATCACCCGTTCCATGACCCTCACCCTGGGCCTGTGCAGTGTTGCACTGAGCCCGGATCTGCTGGCTGAAACCGACACAGAAAAACAGTCGCCCCCCGCTGCGCCGGCCCTGGAGCTGGCCTCCACCAGCGTCACCGCCCAAGGCCTGGGCAGCACCACTGAAAACACCCACGCCTACACCACCGGCGCCATGAGCACGGCGACACGGTTGAACCTGTCGATCAAGGAAACCCCGCAGTCGGTGTCCGTGGTCACTCGCCAGCAGATGGATGATTTCAAACTCGGTACATTGTCCGAGGCCATGAGCCAGACCACCGGCATCGTGGTGCAACACAACGACTCGGATCGGGTCAGCTATTCGTCCCGCGGCTACTCGATCAACAATTTCCAGATCGACGGGATGCTCAACACCTTCCAGTACATGAAGTCCGATTCGGACACCATCATCTACGACCGCATCGAAGTCGTGCGCGGCGCCACCGGCCTGACCACCGGCGCAGGCGATCCGTCGGCAACCATCAACATGGTGCGCAAACGCCCGACCGCCCAATGGCAGGCTCAGGCCGGTGCGAGCGGCGGCAGCTATGACGATTACTACAGTTACGTCGATGTCGGCGGCCCACTGGCGTTCGATGGGCGCCTGCGCGGTCGCAGCGTGCTGGCCTATCGTGACCAGGGATCGTTTCGCGACAAGTACGCCCTGCAACGGGAAGTCGGCTACGGCATCCTCGAAGCCGACCTGACCGACTCCACCGTGCTGGCCGTCGGTTACGACTATCAGGACAAACAGGTACAAGGCTCTTCGTGGGGCACCTTGCCGTACTGGAATGCCGACGGCAGCAAGGCCAGCCTCGGACGCTCGACGAACATGGCAACCTCCTGGAGTTCCTGGCCGCTGCGCGACAAGACCGCGTTCGCCACCCTCGATCAAGCCCTGGCGGGCGACTGGCACCTGAAAGCCGCCTACACCCACCGCAAGAGCGATACCGACGGCAAGGTCTACTACGCCGGCGCCGGTTTCCCCGAGCCCGATCGCAGCGGCATGACCGCCTACAGCTCGCACATGATCGGCCCGCAGCGCATGAAGGCGTACGACTTCAACCTGTCCGGCCCCTACTCGCTGCTGGGTCGCGAACATCAGATGATGATCGGTTATGGCGAAGCCGAACGCAGCTCCAGCTCGCCGTACACCGTTGACGGTCCGGTGGCGCGCAACTACAGCACCATCCGCGACTGGAAATACATGGGCGACATCGCCAAATTTCCGGACACAGTGACCGGGTTAACCAGTGCCAAAGACAGCACGCAACAAAAAGCCGGCTATCTGGCGACCCGCCTGAGCCTGACGAACGACCTTCACGCCGTGCTCGGCACCCGTTACGGCAGCTGGAAGGCGTCAAAAACGGCCAACACCTTCGACGACAACCTGCAACTGGAAAGCGTCGATGCCAGCCGTCAGCAGCACAACGACATGTGGACACCCTACGCCGGCCTGCTCTATGACCTGACGCCGGAGTACACCGTTTACGGCAGCTACACCGACATCTTCAAACCGCAGACCTACCGCGACGCCAACCGCAAGTTCATCGAGCCGATCGTCGGCAGCAACTATGAAATCGGGCTCAAGGGCAGCCTGCTGGACGAACGCCTGAATCTGGCCACTGCCATTTTCTGGAGCAAACAGGACAACGTCGCCGAAGTGGATGACTCGGTGCCGCCGGATCCGGTGACCCTGGAGGAGTTCTACAAGTCCGGCGGGAAAGGGAACAAGGTCAACGGTTTCGAAGCCGAGGTCTCGGGTGAAATCCACGACGGCTGGAACATGACCGCCGGCTACACCTACACCCACTCGGTCAACGGCGAAAAACAACGCAGCAACACCAATCAGCCGCTGAACCTGTTCCGCCTCTCCACGGCCTATCGCCTGCCGGGCAACTGGAACGCCCTGACCGTGGGCGGCGCGGTGAACTGGCAGAGCGACGTCTACGGCAATTCCAACCGTCCGGTCGGGCGCAACGCCAATGGCCGGATCATCACCGAGCGGGCGCGAATCAGTCAGGACGCCTACACGGTGGTCAAGTTGATGTCGCGTTATGAGTTCGACAAACACCTGTCGGCGTCCCTCAACGTCGACAACCTGTTCGACAAGAAGTATTACGACAACGTCGGCTTCTACAACGGCGTGTTCTGGGGCGATCCACGCACCGTGACGCTGAGCCTCGACTGGAAACTCTGACGCCCTTCCCTTACGACCTGCACGCGTCATTCACGCGTGCAGCGTTCGTCCGATACGCCGTGGAAACACCCTGTAAAACCTACACTGAACGAGCGTTAACCTCTCGTTAATGCCCTCGACGGACACTGCGCCCCGAGGACCAGATTCATGGACGAACGGCTCCGACATTTTTCGTAGGAGGCACCATGAAAACCACGACTGCAATCCTTGCCGGTCTACTCACCCTCGCATCCGCCAGCGCATTCGCTGAAGGCGGCGCCGAGCGCATGAGACATTACTGGGCCAATTTCCCGGTTCATTCCGCACAAAGTCAGCAGGCTGACGCGAAGACCAACGAACTCAAGGTTCCGGACGACCAGACCGCCCAGGTCACCGAGTCCTATCGCCCTTGAGCGAACGCTTCACCGATGGACCTGCGATGGCTCCGCTCTGGCCCCGCAGATGACAGTTGGGCGCCCTTACCGGGCGCCTTTTTTTATGCCTGCAGATCCTTGATCCAGAACAGCATGCGCCCGTGACTCGGGTCGAACATGCCCGGCGCGAAGCCGAACTTGGCGTAGGAATTTTGCGCCACGGCATTGCCTTCAAGCACTTCCAGGGTGATCTTGCAGCACCCGCGCTGACGAGCGATGTCCTCGACCTTGCGCAGCATTTTCTGACTCAGCCCCAAACCTCGAAACTTCGTCACCACCGACACGTCGTGCACGTTGACCAACGGCTTGCAGGCAAACGTGGAAAACCCTTCAAAGCAGTTCACCAGCCCTGCCGGTTCGCCACCGACGAACGCCAGGACGCTGAACGCGTGGGGCCGCTTGGCCAATTCGGCGGGCAGTTGCTGCAACAGTTCGGGAGCAATGGGATGGCCGCCGCCCATCGGGTCTTCGGCGTAATGATTGAGCACCACACCGATGGCCTCGGCATGCACCGGGTTGGTGTAACTGGCTTGAAGCACAAGAATTTCTGCGGAATCCATTTCCTTCCTCGATCGCACGGGGCCCCGGCGCGTTTGATACGCACTGATAGGCTCGGCGACCTTAGCGCGAGGCAGGCCCCGGCCACAACCCGGCGTTTTCAGTGCCCCCAGATAAGTTCTTCGGTCCAGCCCAGTTCGGCGAAATCCTCAGCTCGCAGACCGGACTCGCCGGCACAGAAAAACTCGTCCAGTTGCGGCGGTTTCACCGAAGTGCCGCTAAGCATCGCGTGGACCTGGCCACGGTGGTGGATCTGGTGTTCGAACAGATGCGAGATCATCCGCAGACGGCTGTCGTGCTGAGGCGTGTCGCGGGCGATGGTGACGATGCGCCCCAGATCGGCATCGCGCAGTTGCTCGCAGTAGGCGATCAGTCGACGGTCGACATGCGCCTGCTCCCCGCGCAAGGCCTGCGCCTCGGTGAAGGGTTCGTCTGCGTTAAAGAACACGTAGCAGTCGGGATGTGGCTCGTCACCGCGCAACTCGCGTTCCAGCGCATCGACATAGAACCAGTCGCAAGTGAGGATGTGATTGAGGGTCAGGCGGATGCTCGGGAAGAAACTCACCCGTGGCGCGGCCAGTTGCGCGTCATCGAGCTGGCTCCAGGCCTTGGCCAGTCGATGGTTGGCCCAGGCGTTCTGGTAGGCCATGGTCAGCAAATGGTGGGACAGTGGCTGAGTCATGTCGCGCCCTCCGTGTTTCAGGTTTCGGCGAAGCGTTGCAGCTGCATCTCCTGCAAGCGGCTGAGGGTCCGGCGGAACGGGAATTCCAGATAGCCCTCGGTGTACAGCGCGTCCATCGGCACTTCGGCCTCGATGTACAGCGGCACCTTGCGGTCGTAGCACTCGTCGACCAGCGCGATAAAGCGGCGCACGCCGTCATCGTGCACCGACAACTGCGGCAATTCGCGATCGCCGGCCACCACCCGTTCGGCCCCATCCTCGGTGCCTCGGGCGATCCGCCCTTCGCGTTTTTTCGCGCTGAGGTTCGGCACCTCGCTCAACAGGATAGCCCGGTAGGTGTCGCACAGCGCGATGAAGTCCATGGCGGCGAACGGTTGCTCGCACAGGTCGGCGTAACGGCACCACAGCACCGAATCGCTGGCCTGCACCACGTTCAAGGCTCGATAACCGACCGGCACCGGTTCGGCGCTGACGGTCTGCCCGGCAGCCAGTGCGTCGAACACCTGACTTAGCGCGCTACCCTGCCCCGGAGATGCAACCCAATAGCGTTGCTCGACAGCGCCGGGATGCAAGCGGTGATCTTTGGCGCCATTCACCGCGACCACTTGCATGTGCTGCTTGATCGCGGTGATCGCCGGCAAAAAGCGATCGCGGTTGAAGCCGTCGGCATACAGCTGATCCGGTGGCAGGTTGGAGGTGCAAACCACCACCACGCCTTCGTCGAACATCACCTGAAACAGGCGCCCGAGAATGATCGCATCACCGATGTCATTGACGAACAGCTCATCGAAACACAGCACCCGCACTTCGGCCGCCAACTCACGGGCGAGCGCCCGCAGTGGATCGGCGATCCCGGTCAGTTGAAACGAGCGTTGATGCACCCAGCCCATGAAGTGATGAAAGTGCTGCCGCCGCGCCGGCACCCTCAGGCTTTGGTGGAATTGATCCATCAGCCAGGTCTTGCCGCGCCCGACCGGGCCCCACAGGTAAACGCCGGTGACCGAACGGGCACCGGCGTGCAGGGCTTCATGGCATTTTTGCAAGGCCCAGACCGCGTGTTCCTGGGCTTCATCCTGGATGAAGCCCTTGTGGTCGACGGCGTATTGCCAGGCGCTCAAAGGGGAGTCGAAAGTCATGCGCGGCAGTATGCCACGATGGCTACAGGGAAATATCCAGCCGAGCGATTTTGCCCTGTTCGTTGAGCCGGAACGTGTAGCGCAGCTCCAGCGGGCTGCCGGGAAACGTTCCGGAGATCAGCCCTTGCACCAGCACCTTGCCGGTGCGCTGCTGGACGCCCAGCACTTCGACCCGTGGCTGATAGCGCTGGGCGGTGTCTTGCATCCAGTTGGCGATAGCCTGCGGGCCGACCTGATGATGGCCTTCATCGAACACATGGGCATCCTCGGCAAAAAAACTGCCGACCCGGGACGTATCGCGAGCATTGGCGGCGTTGATGTACTCAACGATGGCCGGGGCGAGGATCGAGGTGGGATGGAACATGGTTACAGCTCCTTTTTTCGGGTTCTGTCGCCATCCTAGAACAGCCCTGCGTCAATTCCTGTCAGGAGTGAAACGGCCATTTTCGTCCAGTTGCATCTGCCGCTGCCAGGTGCGCAAAAGGTCGCTGCGCCGCCCCGGATAGCGCTCGCCCTGCTGGCTGGCGGCGGCAATCCGGTCGGTGCGAAAGGTGCGATAGGCGCCGCGCAATTCACACCACGCGACGATGATCCGCACCTCGTTGAGAAAGCCCAGCGCCAGCGGCCAGATCAGGCGCTGGCTCTGCACCTGCTGCGCATCGGCGTAATCGATGTGCAGCTTGGCCTGATCGCGGATCGCGTGACGGAAAACGTTCAACGGCACCGCGTTTTGCGGAAAGCCGTAGCCCGAAGGCCCGGGCATGACGGTCGGATTGCGCATCGCTTCCTGGGCCTGCGGGTCCAGCACGGCCGCAATTTTTGCCAGCGCATCCGCCGCCGCCTTGCTCAGCACCTCGTCACCACGCTGATCGACATAGCGCAGGCCCAACACGATGGCTTCGGTCTCGTCGGCGTTGAGCATCAGCGGCGGCAGAAACAGACCGCTGCGCAATACGTAACCGATGCCCGCCTCGCCATGGATCGGCGCGCCGAGCGCGGTCAGTTCGGCGATGTCGCGATAGAGGGTGCGTTCGGAGATTTCCAGCTCGGAGGCCAGTGTCGCCGCGGTGACCGGGCGTTTCTTGCCACGCAGCACTTGCAACAGGGTCAACAGACGAGTGGTTCGCGACACGGTGTGCGGCTCCGGGCAAAAATTTGCCGGAGCTTAGCAGAGCCTGGTGTCAGAAATTGTCAGGTGCTTTCACCAGGCTCGGAGGGGGTCACGCGTCGACTTTGTGCCGGGCCGCGTACAGGCAAAGCATCTCCATGGCCAGGGTCGCCGCCGCCAGCGACGTCACGTCCGCATGGTCGTAGGCCGGGGCCACTTCCACCACGTCCATGCCCACCAGATTGATCCCGCGCAGGCCGCCAAGGATCTCCAGCGCCTGCACCGTGCTCAACCCGCCGCACACCGGGGTGCCGGTGCCCGGCGCAAAGGCCGGATCCAGGCAATCGATGTCGAACGTCAGGTACACCGGGTTATCCCCGACCCGCGTGCGAATGGCCTCGACGATCGCTTCGCAGCCACGGCGATGCACCTGACGTGCGTCCAGCACCTGAAAGCCCTGATGATCGTCGTTGGTGGTGCGCAAACCGATCTGCACCGAACGCGCCGGATCCACCAGCCCTTCCCGCGCGGCGTGCCAGAACATGGTGCCGTGATCGACCCGCTTGCCGCCCTCGTCCGGCCAGGTGTCGCTGTGGGCATCAAAGTGAATCAGCGACAGCGTGCCGTGCTTGCGGGCATGGGCCTTGAGCAACGGATAGCTGATGAAGTGATCGCCGCCGAAAGTGAGCATGGCGCTGCCGGAGCTGAGGATGTGCTCGGCGTGAGCCTCGATGCTTTCCGGGATCGTATGCGGCGAGCCGTAATCGAAGTCGCAATCGCCGTAATCGATCACCGCCAGATGATCGAACGGGTCGAACGCCCATGGCCAGTGCCGTTCCCAGGCAATCCCGGTGGACGCCGCACGAATCCCGCGCGGCCCGAAACGTGCGCCCGGACGGTTGCTGGTGGCGGTGTCGAACGGCACACCGCTGACCGCCACGTCCACGCCGCGCAAGTCACGGCTGTAGCGCCGGCGCATGAAACTGGTGATCCCGGCGTAGGTGCTTTCGGCGGCGGTGCCGTAAAGGCTGTCACGGGTCAGGGCCTGATCGTTTTGCATGGGCACGTCCATCGGTGTGTTCCTGTCGTTATGAAGGGCTATTGGCGGCTACGGAAAGTGGTCCACAGGCGCGTGCGCTGGCGCATGTCCTTGAGGCTCATGCTGTGGTCGGCGTACAGCCGCTCGCGCACTTCGGGTTTCGGGAAAATGTCCGGATCGTTGCGCACCGCCTCATCCACCAGCGGCGTGGCGGCCTGGTTGGCGGTGGCGAAGAACAACGTGTTGGTCAGCGCCGCCACGGATTCGGGGCGCAACATGAACTCGATGAAGGTACGAGCGGCCTCGGGGTGCGGCGCGTCTTTCGGGATGGCGAGGTTGTCCTGCCACACCAGCGTGCCTTCCTTGGGAATCCGGTAAGCCACTTCAAACGGCTTGTTGGCCTTGCGCGCCTGATCGGCGGCCATGCTCGCGTCACCGTTGTAGGTCAGCGCCAGGCAGACGCTACCGTTGGCCAGATCGCTGATCTGCCGGCCGGTGGCGACGTAGAGCACCGAGGGCTGTAACTTCTGCAACAAGGCTTCGGCGGCGGCCAGATCGGTCTTGTCGGTGCTGTAGGGATCTTTACCGAGGTAGTGCAGCGCCAGGCCGATCACTTCCTGCGGCGAGTCGAGAATGGCGATCCCGCAATCCTTGAGTTTGCTGGCGTATTCAGGCTTGAACAGCAGATCGAGGCTGTTGAGCGGCACATCCGGCAGCCGCTGTTTGACGGCCTCGACGTTCATGCCCAGCCCTAGCGTGCCCCAGGTGTAAGGCACGCCATAGCGGTTGCCGGGATCGACCGCCGCCAGTTTTTCCAGCAGATCCGGATCGAGATTGGCGTAGCCCTTGAGCCCTTCGTGAGGGATTTCCTTCAATGCGCCGGCAGCCAATCCACGGGCCAGCACGCTGGATGACGGCACCACCACGTCATACCCGCTGCCGCCGGTAAGCAGTTTGGTTTCCAGCACCTCGGACGTATCGAAGGTGTCGTAGCGCACGTGGATGCCGGTTTCCTTTTCGAAGCGCTGCAAGGTTTCAGGCGCCACGTAATCGGCCCAGCTGTAGAGATTGAGGGTTTTCTCTTCGGCCTGGGCGGCGATGGAGACGGTAAGCAACAAAGCGGGCAAACATAGCTTGAAGACGGGAGCCATGACGAACACCTGACCGAAGGAAGTGGTGGCAGGATGCGCCGTCGGATACATTCGAGAAATATCAAGTTTGTTAACCTGACTTTATCCCGGAGTAATGTGATGCTCGGTCAGCTCCATGATGTCGATCTTCAGCTTCTGCGGCTGTTTCTCGGCGTGGTCGAATCCAATGGTTTCAGTGCTGCGCAAGGTGAACTGGGGCTGAGCCAGTCGAGCATCAGCCAGCAAATGGCCAAGCTTGAGACCCGTCTCGGCTATCGCGTGTGCAACCGTGGCAAGGGTGGTTTCAGCCTGACGCCCAAGGGCGAGCAACTGTTGATTGCCGCGCGGGCACTGTTCGACTCGATCGAAACCTTCCGCCATCAATCCAACGGCGTCGCCGGACGTCTGATCGGCCAAGTGCGCCTGGGCCTGTCGGAAGCGGTCGATCAGTCGGTGCTGCAACGGGTGGCGGATGCGATCCGGCGGTTTCGCGAGCGCGACGAATCGGTGCGTATCGAGCTGATCAGCGCCATGCCCGGCGAAATGGAGCGCCTGCTGCTGCAACAGCGGCTGGACCTGGCCATCGGTTATTTCTCCCAGGTGCAGAGCGCGTTCGACTACCGCGAACTGTTCAGCGAAACCCAGCATCTGTACTGCGCGCCTGGCCATCCTCTGTTCACCAACGATGCTCCCGATGATGCCGCGTTGCAGGCCTGCGACCGGGTCGATCACCCCTACCGGTTTCTGCGCAGTGACGAGCCGTTTCAGGGCAAGGTCTGCTCGGCGCGCTCGGAACAGGTCGAAGGCACCCTCGCCTTCATTCTGTCGGGTAAACATCTCGGTTATCTGCCCGACCATTACGCCCGCCAGTGGCAGGACAGAGGCTTGCTGCGCCCGGTGCGCGAAGGCGAGTTGAGCTTTGACGTGGCGTTCCATCTGGCCCGCCATCGGGCGCAGGTGCCCGGTGATGCGCAGAAGGCTTTTGAAGAAGATCTGCTGTCAGCCTTTGGTCGAACCTGACCTTTTGGGCAGTTTTAATGCGTTGCCCTCGCCTCCCGCTTACGGCATCCTGCGCACCCATTTTCCGACCCGGCCCCGCATTGCGGCACGCAAACCACCATGACCGTCTCTGAAAAAGCCCCGCGCAACAACGATCTGATCTACGGCCTCAACGACCGTCCGCACTTCACCGCAACGGTGTTTGCCGCCCTGCAACACGTGTTGGCCAGCTTCGTTGGCATCATCACCCCGACCCTGATCATGGGCGGCGCCCTCGGCCTGCAAAGCGAAATCCCGTACCTGATCAGCATGGCGCTGTTCGTCTCGGGCCTCGGCACCTTCGTTCAGGCCAAGCGCTTCGGCCCGGTCGGTTCGGGGCTGCTGTGCCTGCAAGGCACCAGTTTTTCCTTTATCAGCGTGATTCTCAGCGCCGGTTTCATGGTCAAGGCCCGGGGCGGCGGCACCGATGAAATCCTCTCGACGATCTTCGGCGTGTGCTTCTTCGCCGCCTTCATCGAAGTGGTGCTGAGCCAGTTCATCGGCAAGTTGCGCATGCTGATCACCCCGGTGGTGACCGGCACCATCATCACCCTGATGGGCCTGTCGCTGATCAAAGTGGCGATGACCGACATTGCCGGCGGCTTCGGCGCGGCGGATCTGGGCGCGGCCAGTCACGTGTTCCTGGCAGCGCTGGTGCTGGGCACCATCGTGGTGTTGAACCGGGTCGATGTGCCGTTCCTGCGGTTGGGCGCGATTGTCATCGGCCTGACCCTCGGCTACGTGGTGGCGTGGCTGATGGGCACCGTGGATTTCGCCAACCTGCCGCAAGTGCCGGTGGTCAGCGTGCCGGTGCCGTTCAAGTACGGCTTCAATTTCGACTGGGTGGCGTTCGTGCCGGTGGCGGTGATTTTCCTGGTGTCGCCGCTGGAAGCGGCCGGTGACCTGACCGCCAACTCGATGATTTCCCGGCAGCCGGTCAAAGGCCCGCTGTACATCCGCCGGATCAAGTCCGGGCTGCTCGCCGATGGCCTCAACTCGGCCATGGCCGCCGTGTTCAACAGCATGCCGATGGTGACCTTCGCCCAGAACAACGGGGTGATTCAGCTCACCGGCGTGGCCAGCCGTTACGTCGCTTTCTTCATCGCCGGCCTGCTGGTGCTGCTGGGGCTGTTCCCGATGATCGGCGCGGTGCTGCAACTGATGCCGAAACCGGTGCTCGGCGGCGCAGAACTTGTGATGTTCGGCACCGTGGCCGTGGCCGGGATCAAGATCCTCGCCGAGGCTGGTCTGCATCGGCGCAACATGCTGATCGTGGCGATTTCCGTCGGCATGGGCCTGGGCATTGCCGCCGTGCCGGAGGTGCTGCGCGAACTGCCGCAGGCGCTGCGCAACATCTTCGAATCGCCGATTACCGTCGGTGCGCTGTGTGCGATCGTGCTGAATATCTTCCTCCCGGAAGAGTTCATCGAGCTGGAAGAAGATGACTTCGACCCGGAAGCCTCTATCCTTCAGGTCATGGAAAACCCCGACCTGCCGGCCAAAGCTGAACCTGCAACCAAGGCCGCTGTCGCACAGTTGAACCGTTGATCCTGTCCGCTCGATGAAAAAAGGGCTGATACCGGCGACGGTTCAGCCCTTTTTCAATGAGAGAGCATCAATGCGCCGTCTCCAAGCCGTCATCCTGTCCCTGCTTCTGCTCTCCCTCAGCGCCTGTGCGCTGTTTCCCAACCGCGATCCGGTGAACATCAACGTGGTCGGCCTCGAACCGCTGCCGAGCCAGGATCTGGAAGTGCGCTTCGCGATCAAGCTGCGGGTGCAGAATCCCAACGAAACGCCCATCGACTACAACGGCATCGCGCTGGATCTGGAGGTCAACGGCCACTCGCTGGCGTCGGGTGTGAGCGATCAGAGCGGCTCGATTCCACGGTTTTCCGAAACCATCGTCAGCGTCCCGGTGAGCATTTCCGCGTTCTCGGTGCTGCGCCAGACCTTGGGCCTGAGCCAGACCCAAACCCTCGACAACCTGCCCTATGTGCTGCGCGGCAAACTGGCCGGCGGGTTGTTTGGCACGATGCGCTTTGTCGATACCGGCAAGCTGAGTCTGCCGAGGGCCAGTGCCGCAACCTGGTAAAGATGCGGTAGCCTGCAGCGTTTAATCAGAAACATGGAAGCCGCAGGTTTATGGAAGACACTCCCACGCTGTACACCGAACGACTGATCTTGCGTCCGCTTGAACTCGCGGATGCCGAGGCCATCCAGCAGCAATTTCCCCACTGGGAAGTGGTGCGCTATCTGAACGCCTTCGTGCCCTGGCCTTATCCGGACGACGGCGCCCTCACCTACCTGCGTGACATTGCGCTGCCGGCCATTGCGGCAGGCAAAGAGTGGCACTGGACGATTCGCCTCAAATCGGCGCCGGAACAATTGATCGGCAACATCAGCCTGATGGACGAACCGGACAACCACCGTGGTTTCTGGCTCGCCCCGGCCTGGTAGGGCCGGGGTTTGATGACCGAAGCCAGCGAAGCCGTGAACCGGTACTGGTTCGAAACCCTCGATCAGCCATTGATGCGCGTGCCGAAAGCCGCACCGAACCTTGGTTCGCGAAAACTCTCGGAGCGCACTGGCATGCGCTTGATCCGCACCGATGAGGACGACTTCGTCGGCGGCCGCTTCCCACGGGAAATCTGGGAAATCACCCGCGAAGAATGGTGGCGCCGACAGTCCGTCAAACCGTGAACCGTACGCCCGGTTTCGCCCGCTCATCGACGCTCAACTCAAACACATCCGGCCGCGCATAGTGGCCGACGACGTCGTAGTCGTAGCGGGCGCGCACCAGTTCTGCGGTGTCGATCTCGGCGGTGAGCAAGCCGGCCTCGCCGCGCAACGGCCCGGCCAGCACATCGCCCATCGGTCCGACGATCACGCTGCCACCGGCGATCAGCGGCCGATCCCCCGGCCAGTTGGCGATTTCTACGCCCAGTTCGTTCGGCGAGGCCTGCACCTGACAGGCGCTGACCACAAAGCAGCGCCCTTCATGGGCAATGTGGCGCATGCTGACCTGCCACATCTCGCGCTCGTCCACGGTCGGTGCGCACCAGACCTCGATGCCCTTGGCGTACATTGCCGTGCGCAGCAGCGGCATCATGTTTTCCCAGCAGATCACCGCGCCGAGTTTGCCGACCTGAGTGTCGAGCACCGGCAGCGTCGAACCGTCGCCCTTGCCCCAGATCAGCCGCTCGGTGCCGGTGGGCATCAGCTTGCGGTGTTTGGCCACCAGGCCTGCCTGCGGATCGAAATACAGCGCCGTGCAATGCAAGGTGCTGCCGGCCCGCTCGATCACGCCGATCACCAGATTGGCCCCGGTACGCGCCGACAGCCCGGCCAGCGCTTCGGTTTCCGCCCCCGGCACATCGATGGCGTTGGCGAAATAACGGGCGTAGGCCTCGCGTCCTTCCGGCAAGCGATAACCCAGTTGCGTGCCGAAGCCCTCGCCTTTCGGGTAACCGCCGAGCAACGCTTCGGGCATCACCACCAGCGCTGCGCCGGATTCGATGATCGCGGCTTCCCAGCTCAGGATCTGTTCCAGAGTTTCAGCCTTGCCACCGGGCAAGGCGCCGATCTGCAGGGCGGCAACGATTGATTTGGGCATGGCGGTCACTCCGTGAAGTTCAGGTGTTGCTCATTCTCCGGCGCCACGGGATCATGAATAAAGACCGATCCACTGCTGAATGATATGAGCCAGATGAATATCGCAACCGTCGACCTCAACCTGCTGAAAGTCTTCGAAGCCCTGCATGAAGAGTCCAGCGCCAGCCGCGCGGCGTTGCGCCTGGGCGTGACCCAGTCAGCGGTCAGCGCGGCCTTACGGCGGTTGCGCGAGGTGTATGGCGATCAATTGTTCGTGCGCACCGGCCGGGGACTGGCGCCGACGCTCAAGGCCAATCAGTTGAAACCGGTGGTCAGCGATGCGCTGAACAAGTGTCGGCAAAGCCTGGCCATGGTCGACCCGACGGCCAATCACTACGAAGGACGCTCGGTCACCGTGGGCCTCTCGGACGATTTCGAGATTGCCTACGGCCGCCGGCTGATCGAGGAAATCGCCCGCCGCGCGCCGAAACTGCGGCTGATCTTCCGCCAGACCCACAGCCAGATCGTCGCTCGGGCGCTGATGGAGCGCAGCATCGATCTGGCGATCACCGCCGGTGGGTTTGCCGAGCGGCTGCTCAGCCGTCAGGTGCTGGGTGAAGGGGGTTACGCGTGTCTGGTGGATCCGGCGAGCCTGGCGCCGGGCCAGCAGCAGATCGACCTGGAAGAATTCGTGACCCGCGAGCACCTGCTGGTGTCGTCGGGTGGTTTTATCGGGATCACCGATGAAGGGCTGGCGGCGCTGAGCCGTAGTCGCAGGGTCTGCGCTTCGACCACGCATTTTGCGGCGTTGCCGCATCTGCTCAAGGGCAGCGATGCGGTGGCGACCATTCCGACCCACGCGGCGCAGGCCATTGCTGCAATGAGCGGGTTGGCGCTGCTGCCCTGCCCGCTGGCGCTGCCGCGTTACCCGATCGAACTGGGCTGGCGCACCAGCACCCAGATCGATCCGGTGGTGCTGACAGTGCGCGAAGCGATTGGCGCCAGTTTCAGGGCCGAGTGATTACTTGTTGGCCGCCATCAGGCGATTGACTTCACTGCGCACCATGTTGGCGAACTCCGGCGGCGACATGCCGTCCAGTTCGGCGCGCACGAACTCGGCCCATTTGCCCTTGCGCTTGGAGCGCTCGCCGAACAAACGCGCGGCTTCGCCCTTGGCTTTGCCCAGATTGTTCTGCCAGAGTTCGAACAGTCGGGATTTTTCATCTTCCAGCGCGGCGCGCTCTGCGAGGGATTTGTCGGCCAGATTGAAACTCATCGGGAATTACCTGCTGCATGAAATGGCGACATCTTACACGCTGGACGGAAACCTCTGACGCTGGTTTTTGCTCCGGATGGAAAATCGCTGCAACTTTTCAAGTCGCGCCACACTCCATTGTTCACTGTCCATTCACCTGCAAGGAGTCACCCAATGGCCCGGAAAACCGCCGTTCAAGCCGCCGAAGACCAAATCAAGGACCAGGCCTTCAGCGAACTTCAGGCGCTGATCGAAGAGTCGGAAAAACTGCTCAAGAGCAGTGCCTCGCTGGTCGGCGAGGAAGCGGAGACCCTGCGCGGGCAAATCGCCCAGAAACTGCAGCAGGCGCTGGATTCGGTCACCAGCGTGCGTGACCGCACCAAACCGGCGGTGGACGCCACCGAGAGCTACATTGGCGGACACCCGTGGCAGACCGTGGCGATTTCCGCCGGTTTCGGTCTGGTGGTCGGATTGCTGCTCGGTCGCCGCTGAGCGCGAACAAAAAAAGGCGAGCCCTCGGGCTCGCCTTTTTCATGTCCGGCAAAAATTCATTCGCCGGCCAGTTCACGCAGCTGCGACAGGGTCTGTTGATCCAGTTCGATACCCCTGGCCAATGACTTGGCCCGCTGCAAATGCCGCCGATCCCCCGGCAAACGCTTGAGTCCAACCCCGTGCATCTGCCGCACAAGTTCCTGACTGCGTTCGGCAAAGCTTTGCCCGGCGGTCTTGCTCGGGTCGATCACGATCACCAATTGACCGGTCCACGGGGTCTTGGCGCCGGGATGGTTCTTCCAGTCGAACTCGAACGAGAAATTGCCACCGGTCAGCGCGGCGGCCAGCAGCTCCACCATCATCGACAGCGCCGAACCTTTGTGCCCGCCAAACGGCAGCAACGCGCCGCCTTCCAGAATCGCCTTCGGGTCGCAGGTCGGCTGGCCGAGGCTGTCGACGCCCATGCCTGCCGGCAGTTTCTCGCCCTTGCGTGCGGCGATCTGCACGTCGCCATGGGCGATGGCGCTGGTGGCCAGGTCGAACACGATCGGCGCACCGTCAGCCCGGGGTGCGGCGAAGGCAATCGGGTTGGTGCCGAACAATGGCCGGTCGGCACCGTGGGGTACCACGCAGGTCATGCTGTTGACCACGCTCAACGCCACCAGACCCTCATCCGCGAAAGGCTCGACGTCCGGCCACAGCGCGGCGAAGTGATGGGAATTACGAATCGCCAGCACCGCGATCCCGGCACTGCGGGCCTTTTCCACCAGCAGTGGACGCGCCGCCGCCAGCGCAGGTTGAGCAAAACCGTTGCCGGCATCGACGCTGACGAATCCTGACGCCACGTCCTCGACTTTCGGCACGGCCTGGCCGTTGACCCAGCCGCTGTTGAGCGTCGAGACATAACCGGGGATCCGGAATACGCCGTGACTGTGCGCACCGTCTCGTTCGGCGTTGGCGCAATTGGCGGCCAGCGTTCGGGCGACTTCGGCCGAGGTGCCGTGACGGGTGAAAATCGTTTCCAGCAATTGAGTCAGCTCGTCCAGCGAGACCGTGGACGAGACCGCATGATCGTGTGGCGCAGACATCTGAAGCTCCAGAGTAATTATTGGAGGGAACAACAGCGAACGAACAACCCGCCAGAGGATTAACCATGGCCGGCCGGTGGCCTGTCAACCCCGCAATATTTATCTACCACCTTCGCCAGCGTCACCCGCCCTAGCCTTGCGTCTCGACCCACCGGCGCCTGCCCGCATGCGCCCCTCATCGAGACTCGATCATGTCAGCCCCCATCAAACCCTTGTTGTTTCCCGAAGTCTTCGACTCCCCCGGACTGTGGACCGAACTGGGCAAGACCCACGGTCTGTCCGAACACGAATTCAGATGGCTCGCCCATGCCAGGCTGTCCTCCCACACCTTGCGCAGCCAGCAGACCCCGGCCATGCGCGCCGAGCGGGTACTGCTTAACGTTGGCAGTGAAATCCCGGTGCCGCTTCCGGGCGCGTTTGTTCTCAGCCAGACACCCGTCAATCAGGCCCATATCCTTTACACCGCCTTCGACGGCATCAAGAAATACGCTGACCGCGCCGACTTGAAACAACAGTTCGAGCAACGCCTGAACAATGCCGACGACCAGACCTCACTGTTTGCGCTCCTGTCGTTGCCACAACGTAAACGGCTGCTCGACGCGGAAAAGATTTCCGTGTCGTTCACACTGATCGAAGGCGATGTATTCGATGAGACCACCGAGGCGATCAAACAGAGCCAGTTGTTGAATGCGCAGGCAATGCGTACGGAACTGGAGAAACTGCCGACGCTGACGCACCTGCTGGAAGACATTCTCGACGAGTTGCTCAAACCGCACTTCGGCAAATTGCAGCAAAGCCGAACCCGCGTCGGCCTCTACACCCTGGACGGCGCCACCGGCTCCGACCGTGCGGCGCCCGACAGGCATTGGCTCGAATCCATGAGCCTGAGCGACGCAGTGCTGTTGTATTACCGCCACCAGCAATGGCCGACTGCTGCATTGCGTGAGTTCACCCATCCCGACAGAACGGCCACTCAGGATGACCAACTGCAATGGGAAGACGCCGTCAAAAGTGCTGCCGGCAAGCTGTCGGCCCTGTTGTTTCGACATCTGGAACGCTATTGGGATGCGCCCTCCAGCGACGGCTCGTCGCGTCGGACGTTCTTCGCCGAAGTACTCGAGGATCAGGCGCGCGCCGAATGGATGATCAAACGCGAAACCGGCATTCTCGATGCACCGCAATTCAACGCACTGCACCAGTTGATACGGCCCCGCAACGACGGCTCCATTCGTCCATTGACCGAAACCGTGCGTCTCTGGGAACGTGAAGCCAACTACGTCGAACTGGCGGGCTCGCTGATGATCAGCGGCGCCCACGCCTTCCTTTACACGCCGGTGCAGGGCCTGCAGATACTCACCGACTACAGCGATCTGAAACAGACGCTGCTGAGCAAGTTCATGGCCAAGGGGCATGAAGACGAACTCTACAGCCTGCTCAGTCTGGACGAGCGTAATCGCTTCCTTGGCTTCGATCAGCCGCAGGTGTCGGGAGAGCGGGTGCTTGGAGAGGTCTTCAAGATCCTCTTTGAATCGATCATCACCAAGCAACGGCAAAACATCGAGTACGCCTTGCAGGTGTTTCGCCACAGCGATGGCGCGGTGAATCTGCACGCCCTGTTCGACAAGAGCCTGGACATTCGCTCGATGATTCATGCGCGTCTGCTCGAGTTCGACAGCGCTGGACGCTGGAGCACGCACCCGGTGTTGTCGGGCAATCAACAGCCGTCCCTGGTCCTGGCGGACAAGGCACGTGCCGCGATCAAGACGTTCAGCAGCGTTGAAGCTTCGCTCGGCGAATTACTCAAGACGCAACCGATGGCAACCCTGGAAGTCCAGCGACCGTTTCTCGAAAACCTCAAGTCAAACCTGGGCCATGCCTGGTTTCTCGGGGTGACCGGCGAAGCCCGGCTGCGAGCATTGAACGGTACGCTGCAAGCGTCGGCGCGGGCGATCGTCGATGCCGTGGTCAACCCCGACCAGCCTACCCGCGTGCTGCGCCGGGCGCTGGAGGGTTTTCGCCCGGACGCCTATGGGCTCACCCTGCAGTCTGCCGGCCAGCAAAACCTGCTGCCGCTCGCCCATTGCCTGCTGATGACCGAGCGTGGCGGCCTCGACGCCCGGCACTCCGGTCGCGCGGTACTGTGGACACCCGCGCTCGGGCTTGAAGTATTCGACACCGTCGCGGTTGCCCGGCACAGGCTCGAGCAACGCTTGCTGCATAACGTGCAACGCCTGTCATTGCTGGAGAACATTCTGCCTGCACAGTTTCAGCTGCATCAGCGCTATTCCCTGGGGGCGTTTCAGTTTATCGAACACAACGTGCTGCACAACCGCATGCAATCGGCCATCGAGCATTTTCTCGGGCGCTGCGAGCAGGTGCGCAGCCGCGTCAAGGATCCCGCCCGGCGCAGCAAGACGCTGACAGCGTTGAGTGAGCCGGCTTTTCACACCAACCTGAAACTGGCCACGGCCCATGCCCGGGCAATCGCTGCACAGCAGACCTACCCGGCCTGGCTCGGCATGGCGGCGGTTGCGGAGCAAAAACTGCACGTCGAACTGATGGAGCAATGGCGCCAGAGCGTCGTCGACGACAAGGATTACCTGACAGGTGTGCCGACACTGGTCACCCATGTCGAACAAACCCTGAAATCACTGCTCGACAGCCGTTTCCCCGATAGCCGGCTCAATCCTCGCCACATCCGGATAACACCCAATCTGGCCCTGGCCGGCCCTGCGCGTAACCTGGTCGAGTTTGCCCTCAATCACATCAACATCGCCCAAGGCACCGGTTTCAAAGTCACGTCGATCAACGCCAGCGCCTTGCCCAAAGGGCTGGATCAGAGCGCCGTCAGGCAACTGCTGCTGTCGCTCGAAATTCCCACCCGCTACAGCGAAAAAGTCATTCAGGCACTAGCGACGACTACGGTTGCAGGGCTCGCCCGGCAGCAGGTTTTCTTCCGTCAGTTGCCCTGGCAATTGCTGCAGCATGCTCACGCGCTGAAACTGCAGCAGCATTTGTCCGAAACCGCGTTCAGTTACATCCGGCAGGTGCTGGACATGCCGGATGCCATCGCTCGTGCCGCCGTCGCCGGCACACACGCCATGGTGTGTCCACTGTCACTGGTCAAGACCGCCGGAGCTACTGCCGTCGAGGCATGCGGACTGTATGTGTTGGCACCCGGCACCGCCCACAAGGGGCCAGTGCTGCTCTATACCCCGTTTGCCGAGCAGGCGTTTCACGAATTCTTCGACGAGAAGGCCCTGATTGGCGCTCTGAATATTCCGGGATTCCTGCAAAACCTGTTGCTTCGCCGTTTGCCGCAGACGCAGCGAGCGACCTTCCGCAGCCTGCTTGCCAGCAGCCTGGGACAGACCAGCGAAATGACGCTGGACTACCGCCCGATTGGCGGCAACCTGCTGGAACGTCTGTATCAGGACAATCTCGAGCTGTTGAAGCAGATGCTCGGTTCGCAGCGCGACAGCGACGGGCAATCCGACTGGGAAAACGCCAAAGTCCTGTTCAGTGATGACATCCGACAGGTCGCGGACATGTTGCAAGGCAAACTCGCCTATGGGCGCTTTCTCTGGCAAGCCTACGATGACTTCAAGGATTCGGCCGAGGCCCTGCAGAATCATCATTGGAAGAAGGCGCTGAAGTCGTTTATCGATGGCGCAGAGCAAATGGTCACCGTCGGCCTTCTGCCGGAAATGTCCGCCGAAAGCGCGGTTGTCACCGACATCGGCGAACAGGCAACCGCAGCCGGCGCCACACAGGTCGAAAAGATTGTTGCGCCGACCCTGGACGAAATCGAATCGACCTCGCAACAACGCACGCTCCTGCAGCCTTTCGAAGCAACCGACGTAGCGCTCAAGGATCTCACCTTCAGTGCGACCCAGGGCGTGTACCAGAAGACATCCAACAACCGCAGCTATGCCGCGGTGGACGGCAAGGTATACAGGGTCGTCAAAAACGGCTCGGACTGGCAACTGGCAAAAGGGGAAGAACGCGGCCCGTCACTGCGCAAGACCGACTCACGGATGGTGCGGATCACGCCGGGCCAGACCGTTCATTACGGCAAAGCCTTTTCCAGAATGCTCGAGCACAGCAAATACACTCGGATTCGTCGCACGATGCTCAACATAGAAGCCCACGGTATGGAAGAAATCACCCGGCGCTACCCTGAAAAAGCCCGGGTGTTGGGGCGTGCAGTGGGACTGGCCCGGGATTATGCGTTCAACTGCCTGCATAACCTGGCCATTCTGGACATCAACGTTGTGCCCGGCGGACGGGTCAACCGGTTTCTCATGGAGTTCTTTGATGTTCCGAAAGTCACGACGCAGATCCTGTCCAGGATCAAGACCGCGATCCTGCCGATCTGCAATGCGTTGGTAGACCCGACGGACGATCTGCTCAACACCGACCGCTTCATCGTCGGCTCCACCAGGTGGTTTCACGACGTGATCGCGTTTGTCCTCGATGGCGACCAGCAGAACAAGGTCCATTTCACCCAGCACTTCTTTGACCAGGACCTGGGGGACTACGTGCCCGTCACTGCGCCTGGATTTGATATCGACGGCCACGCACAAGCCGAAACCCTGATCCACGAACTGGCCCATCAACTGAGCAACGCCTGGGATATCGCAACCGTACGCGGGCGAGAACCTTTCTGTGACCTGATTTCGTCCGTGACACCCGACGGCGCCAAGCTGCTCCAGGAGTTGCAGGACGAACGAAGAATGGCGCTTTCACTGGCCACTCCCCGGGCGCAATTGTTTGCGGAATGGAACCCGGAGCGCGCGGTCTGGATTGACTTTGACAGAATTCCCGAAAAAGAGGCCACGGCCGCGGAGATATTCAGGCAAACGCACAGCACCACCATGAGCGGGGCACGCAATGCGTTCATGGATCAACAAACATCCGATGCCCGCGTCGGTGTCATCTTGCACAACGCCGATTCGATCGCGCTGCTGATCTGCGAAGTGGGCCGGCAGCTGGAAGTTGCATCGTCCCCTTGATCCACACAAAAAATGCGCAGGCTCGATACCTGCGCATTCCGTTCAACTGCGTTGAACTCAGTCCTTCTGGTCACGAAGGACATTGCCCGATGCGCCGTCGATACGGAATTCGTACACCACGCCATCAGCCTTGCGCCCTTCCCCTTTCCAATAGCCGTTGTTGTCGGCCTCGATCTCGTAGACCTCGACATAACCGGCCTTGGTCTTGACGATTTCGATGGCCTTTTCGATGGTGATCCATCCAGCGCCCGGGCGGTCGGCCAGCGCCGCACCGGCACTCAGGAGGCTGGCGGTTGCGACGAAAGCGGCCAAGGTTCTTTTGATCATTTTTTCACTCCATTTATGATTAATGTTCGCGGGACGTCCTGTTTTTTGGGGCGCCTGAGGGAAAAAAAGTTCCACGTTTGATGGGTAAATGCCATGACGGTTGTTCTCGACACCTCCCCCCCAAGGTTAGAATGCGGGAAATCAGGATGAGTCAATGACCCAGAACACCCTCTCGGAAGCCGAATACGATGCGATCACCGATGCCGCCGCGCATTGGTGCATGCGTCTGCACGCCGTCGACTGCACCGCCGAAGAGCGGCTGGCGTTCGAACAATGGCGCGATGCACACCCGCTTCACGCGTTCGAGTATGAGGCGATGCTGGAAATCTGGGACGTGGCTGAACACTTGCCGCGCCCGGAACCAGCACCGGTTGTGCCGATTCGCCAACCCGTCAGCTCATGGCGCCAGTACGCCGTTGCGGCGTCTGTCTGCGCACTGGCTTTGCCACTGGCGGCCTGGACCGGCTGGAACCTCGGCTGGCTGCCCAACAGCTATCAGCATTTCGCGGCCACCGATAATGTCCGCCATGTCACCCTGGGTGACGGCAGTCAGGTCGAGCTGAACCTCAACACCGAGCTGACCTACAGCAACTTCAAGGACGAACGCCGCGTCACCCTGAAAAAAGGCGAGGCGTTCTTTGAAGTCAGCCACGACCTGAGCCACCCGTTCATTGTCAGGGCCGCCGAAGGCAGGATTCGCGTCACCGGCACCCGCTTCAACGTCTGGATGTATGAAGATCAGGTGAAGGTCAACCTGATCGAGGGTTCCGTGCTGGTCACCAGCAATTCCCGACTGGCCGGTGACGGCTTGCGTCTGGGGCCCTCGATGCAGGCGCGCTACAAACACGGCGACGACATGCCGCAAATCAGCCAGACCTACGCCAACGACAACTCGCTGGCCTGGCGCAGCGGCAAACTGGTGCTCGACAACCTGTCGCTGAACGAAGCGTTGCCGCAGATCAACCGTTACCTGGACAAACCGCTGATGCTCGCCGACAACTCGACTGGCTCGATCCGGGTCGGCGGGATCTACAACATCAAGGAACTGAACAGCTTCGCCAGTTCCCTGCCCAAAGTCCTGCCGGTGTTCCTGACCCGCAACAAGGACGGCAACCCGGTCATCAATCCGATGCCGCAGCAACCGGTAAAAAACTGAAGGCCGTTCCCGTGAGGGAGCGGCCTTCTGCTTTGGCACTTGTCAGCGATGTTTACCGTTGATTACTGCGCCGCCACTTTCCCCGCCTTTTCCAGATCATCGCGCACGGTCTGCACCTGATACTGCGGATCGGCCTTGATCTGCTGTTCGGTGAACGGCAACACGCTCCACTGTTTCTTCGAGAACGCCTCGGTCTGGTCGCGGGAATACTTCGACGCCGGATCGCTGGACAACGAGAACGCCAGCAAACCCTGGGCATGCGGCCCCTTGTCGTCGAACGTCACGACTTGCAGGTAACTGGTGCCGCTGACCACCTCCAGCTTGCCGTCTTCACGGGGCACGCTCTGGATCGCGTTGTAAATGCCCAGCGTCCCCGGGCCACCGTGGATCGGCGTTTGCTGGCCGCCACTGCTGACCACCTGCACATCGCCCCAACGGGTTTTCTCGGTCAGGCCCATTTTGGTGGCGGACTCGGCCGACGCCAGCATGGCCTCGCGCAATGCCTTGGCCACTTCCGGCTTTTCAATGGCCAGCCCGCGCGGTGTGTGTTGCGCATCCTTCGGATCAAACGCCACGCGCCAGGCCTGCGGCGATTCCTGCATCGCTTGCATGATGGTCTGGAAATGCACTAACCCAACGCCCGATTCCAGATTCGCCCGGCCGTCCCACGCCTTCAGGCTGCTGCACACTGATTTGAGCGCGGCATCAGGCTGGGAAGCACAGAACTTCAACAGATCCGGCACCACCTGCGTTGCCAGGAACACCTGATCGTCCATCACCATGTGTTGCAGGTCCTGCACCGATACCGGGCCTTTTTTGCTCAGGGTCGCCAGACGATCCAGCGCAAAGCGCGAGCGCAGGCCCAACGGCTGGCCGTCCTGACTGATCAGCGGCGAGAAGCCGGTCAGCGGTTGCGCCGGGTTGGCCAGCCACGCCGAGTCGTTGGAGTGCTGGACGAAGTCCTTGCGCAACAACTGTGGCAACTGACTCGAAGCGTAAATGCCCTTTTGCGCGGCTTGCGGATCGATGTCCCACGCACAGGCGCTGTTGGAACCGTCGAGCACGATCATTTTCAGACCGGCGCGCGGGTCGCTGCACTTGGCCAGTTTGTCGGCGCTGACGTTCGGCACCACCGACAGGTTCATGTACAGCGTCTGGCCCTTGTCATCTACCGCCAGAGTGTTGACCCACGGGATGCCCTGAATGGTGTGCACCGAATCCTGCAGATCCTTGAGATTGCCGGCACGGTTCATGGCGTACCACTGCTTCAGCACCCGGTCGTTGTCGAGGTTGGCATCGCGCAGGCTATAGGCGTACTGATTGTTCCAGTCGAGCTTGCCGGGCCACTGCACGATCGGGCCGAACTGCGAACTGTAGACATCCCGCTGGACCGGTACGACCTGACCGTCCGCCTGTTTGACCTGCACCGTGACCGTCTGCTTGCTCATCGGCAAGGACTGGCCGTCGAGCAGGTAACGGGTCGGATCCTTCGGATCGAGTTGCAGGCGATACAGGGTGAAATGCTTGGACGAGTCGACGGTGTGGGTCCAGGCCAGGTGTTGGTTGAAGCCGATGTTGATCATCGGCAAGCCCGGCAGCGCCGCGCCCATCACATCGAGTTTGCCCGGAATGGTCAGGTGCATCTGATAGAAGCGCATGCCGCCGACCCACGGAAAATGCGGGTTGGCCAGCAGCATCCCACGGCCATTGAACGAACGCTCGCTGCCCACCGCTACCGCGTTGCTGCCACGGTCCAGGGCGAAGCGCTGCTGGCGCGTGTCCGCCAGTTGGTAAGCCCGCGCATCGTTTTCAATCTGCGCAGTGGCCTGCGGCGGAGTAGCACCCGCCAGCGCTTCGGCGAACTGACCGACCCCGCCCTCGACCAGCAGGCGACGGGTCAGCTTTACCAGGTCTTCGGCGGCGATATCGCGCACCCATTCACCCTGGCACTGTTGCGGCAAGCCCTGCTGACGGCGCTCGGCCAGGTAACGGTTGTAGCCGGCGGCATAACCTTCCACCAGATCACGCACTTCGACCGGCTGGGCCTGCCAGAAATCGTTCACTGCCTGCGGCGTGTTGAGCCACTGGAAGAACACGTCGCTGACGCGGTTCTCGCGCTCTTCGACTGTCAGTTGCTCCGGCCCGAAGTACCGCGACCGCTCGCCGTTGACCGTCACGATCTCGTTGGCCAGCAGGCACAGGTTGTCCTGCGCATAGGCATAACCGATGCCGAATCCGAGACCGCGTTCGTTCTCCGCACGGATGTGCGGTACGCCAAAGCCTGTGCGACGGATATCCGCGCCGGTCTGAACGGACGGGCTGAACGCCTGCGCCGACAGACTCAGCCCGAGAAACAGGCCGGCAAGGGTCAGTCCGGTGAATTGCCTGGAAATAGTCACGCTCGCTCCTGATCGAAATGCCGTAGAGCGAACCGCCCGCCACCGTGAACACGTCGGGCCCGGCTCGCTCTGAAATCACCCATGCGTCACGCGCAATGAGCCTGTCCAGAAAACGAAGCCGCGGAAAAAAAATTTAGTCGGTCATACAGCCCTCTCGCACCGTAATCACGGGGAAAAGACAAAACGGCGACAAATTTTCTACATTTTTCGCTTCATGATTTGTCGAGCTGAAACGTCTTGTTTAGAGAGAGCACAAAAAACCTTTCCTGATCAGGCTCTGAAAGGAGTAATCGCATGTACAACCCACCCCTACCATCGGAAGGTAGCCAGACCCCACAAGGAGCGCCCATGGGTTCGCACGTCGACGTATTCGGGCAACGGATCGAGCGTCACGGCAATGAGCGCATCCGTTTGCTGCTTAAAAGCTTCGGCCTGCGCACCAGCCTGATTCGCCTCAAAGTCATCGACACCCTGCTGGTCGCCGCCGAGGACGACCGTCGTCTGGGTGTGCGTGGCGTGCATAGCCAACTGCTGGATCTGGACATTCCGTTGTCCTTCCTCAGCGTTCGTGAAGTGTTGAAGCGTCTGTGTGCCGAAGGCGTGATCACGTTCAACGACGACAAGAGCTACAGCCTCCACCCCCAGGCTGCCGCGGTGCTCAACAACGATTGAAGCACCCGGCGGATGCCGTCAGGGCTTGACCTTGCGGCGCATCACGCCGTTGATCACCACGACCACTACCGCCACACCGATGGCGATGTACTGGAACGTTTGCTCGCTGAGCTTGCCAGCGTTTTGCAGCCAGGACAGGCCGAGCATGATCAGCAGTACGGCGACGGCGATCAGAATCGAATATATCAAGCGTTGCTTATGGGTCATTACAGGTTCCTGAACCGTTGGAATGTATCGGGTTTGTATCGGCGTTGATGCCATGCGCATACCGTTTGACGGGGATGCGCCGCGGTAAACGGGGTCTCATGTTACAGCCGATGAAGAGCTTTGGCTTCAAACGGCGTTAACCATGAGGATCCTTGAAATGCTGCGTCGAATCACCTGGCTGATTCCTGTCCTTGCACTGCTCACCCTGAGCGGCTGCATCATCTTTCCCCACGGCGGCTGGCATGGCGATCATCGCCACTATGGGCCTGGCCCGGGTTACTACTACCATCGTTAAGCCATCTCACGGAAAGGATGCCAGCGTCCGTCCGTTCAAATGCAACAACGGATTTAAGCGTCAGGAAAAATGCCCACAGGAATGTGGGCATTTTTTATGGCTCGGCCATCAATGCCGTAGGGCGTTTCACCTGTGCAAGTAAGAAAGTCTCCCTCTGCAACATCACGCATAACCGCGTCATAGACCGTCACACCAATGGCGTAGGAACAATCCCTGCTCATCCCTACCCTTTGCGCTCCCTCTCGACGACCGTGAAAGCGCATGCAAAGAACTCTCATCCCCCTCCCGCCACTCCAGGCGCTCGGCTTCTGTCTCGCCATCACGCTGTTCGAATGGCTGACCTACATGGCCAGCGACATGGTCATGCCGGCCATGCTGACCGTCACCCGGGATCTCGAAGCCGATGCCGCTCACATCCCCAACGCGTTCAATCTTTATCTGATCGGCGGTGTCTGCCTGCAATGGTTGATCGGGCCGCTGTCCGACCGGTTTGGCCGACGCCCGCTGTTGCTGGCCGGTTGCGCATTGTTCGGCGCGACCTGCGCGGCGGCTGTCGCCACGCCCGGCATCGAAGTGTTCAACGCCTTGCGCCTGTTGCAAGGCATGGGCCTGGGGTTTGTCGTGGCGGTCAGTTACCCCGCGCTTCAGGAAGTCTTCTGCGAGGCCGATGCGGTGCGCCTGATGGCGCTACTGGGCAATGTCGCGCTGCTTTCGCCCCTGCTCGGCCCGCTGCTTGGCAGTCTGCTGCTGGAATGGCTGAGCTGGCGCGAGCTGTTCCTCGGTCTGGGTCTGATCGCGACACTGACCTGGATCGGACTGTATGCCTGCATGCCGGAGACGATCGGCGTTGTCCGCCACGATGGAGGTCGACAAGCGCCGATCCCTTTCTCGTTTCGCCAGATCGGTAGCCGCTACCTTGCATTGCTGCGCAATCACCGGTTTGTCGGCACCTGCCTGGCCCTGGGTCTGATGAGCCTGCCACTGATTGCCTGGATCGGACTGGCGCCGCTGCTGCTCGTCCAGTTGCTGGGCCTGACCACGCGCGAATATGCGCTGTGGCAGATTCCGGTGTTTTCGGCGGTCATCGTCGGCAATCTGATCCTCGACCGACTGCTGGCGTCGCGGGATCTGCCGCAATTGATTCGCCTGGCGCTCTGGCCGTACTGCCTGGGTTTGCTGACCTTGATCGCCACCGCGGTGACCAGCCTTTCGCTTGCGGGACTGATGACCGGCCTTGCGCTGTATGCCGTGGGGCTGGGAATGAGCAACGCCGCTTTGTACCGACTGGCACTGTTTTCCAGCGATGACAGCAAAGGTCTGGTGTCTGCCGCGATCGGCATGATTTCGATTGCCGTGATGGGTGTCGGTGGTTCGTTGATCGCAGCGATCGGCGGCGGCACCCGTCTTGAATCCTTCGCTATTTGGGCGGCGCTGGGCGGCCTGCTCAGCCTGCCCCTGCTGTACCGGTTTCTGCCACACGTCCCGGCAGACACCGCTTCTTCAACATAACGACAAGGACGCCTGATGAACCACTTCCCCTACAGCGACGCACTCTGTGCGTTGACGCAACCCTATTGCCCGGATTCCGTGCCGGACGGGCTGTTTAACCAGGCCATGGCCGAAATGAGCCGGTTCCACTGCCAGCACACTCCGGGCTACGAACACTGGCTGAACGCCAATGGCCTGATCGTGCGTGCCCTGGATCACCTTGATGACTGGTCGCGGCTACCGCCGATTTTCGCCAGTTATTTCAAGCGCCAGGCGTTGCTTAGTTCCACCGCAGCGGACGCACTGGAACTCACTTCCTCCGGCACCAGCGGCGAAAAAAGCCGCATGCGTTACGACGAGCGCAGCCTGGGCGCGGCCCAGAACATGGTCGAGCGGATCTTCCAGCACTATGACTGGGACACCCCGCACACGCCGTGCAACTACCTGCTGCTGAGCTATGAACCCGAGGGCAGCATCAGCCTGGGAACGTCATTCACCGATCAGTTTCTGTGCGACTTCGCGCCCGTCAATCGCGTGGCCTACGCACTGCGCCGCACAGGAGATGGTCATGAGTTCGACAGCTTTGGCGTGATCGCAGCCTTGCAGTCCTTCGCCGAAGAAGGCTTGCCGGTACGGATCTTCGGCTTCCCGGCCTTTCTCTGGCAGACCCTGCAACGCATGGAGGCCACCGGGGTGGCAGACCTGCAACTGGCGCAAGGCTCGTTGACGCTGTTTGGCGGCGGCTGGAAAACCCACGCGGCACAAGAGATTACCCGCCAGCAACTGTACGAGCGCATCCACCGCCAATTGGGCATCGAGATGTCCCGTTGCCGTGACGGCTACGGCGCGGTCGAGCATGCGGTGCCTTACCTCGAATGTGCTCACCACCGTTTCCATGTACCGGTCTATTCGAAGGTTTTCGTGCGCCATCCCGCTGACTTTACGGTTCAGCCTTACGGCCGTCAGGGCTTGCTGAGTTTTGTCTCGCCGTACATTTCTTCGAGCCCCGCGCACGCGGTGGTCATGAGTGATCTCGCCACCCTGCATCCCGGCGCCAGCTGTGGCTGTGGTCTGTCCACCGACTGGTTCGAACTGCATGGCCGCGCGGCCACCACCGCTGGCCGTAGCTGCGCCATGGCCGCCTCTGAACTGCTGGGGAAGCACTGATATGTACCTGATCAACGGACAGCTTCACGACGACTGCACCCTGGAACTCGCGCTGGAACAGCTTTATCCGAATTTGCCACAACGATTGGCCAGGGCGCTCGACACGGCGACTGTGCTGGGCGCAGCAGCCACTTTTGCCAAGCGTCTGCAAGACCCGCACATGGCATTGCCGATCGATCCCGAACAACGCCAGTCACTGATCGAGTTCTGCCAACCCGCTGCCCTGCGGCGCAAGCTTGAGCGCGAACTCGGCGAGCAGCCGGGCAGCCTGCGTCGCCTCGACTATTGCCAGTCACGCTTTGAACGCTGGAGCCCGCTGGGCCTGGTGGTTCACATCACCCCCGGCAATGCACCGCTGCTGGCTTTCTGTGCGGCGATCGAAGGCCTGCTGGCCGGCAATGTCAATTGGTTGCGCCCCAGCAGCAGCGATCAGGGCCTGACGGCGCAATTGCTTCATGGACTGGCGCAGTGTGATGTGACCGGCCAGATCGCCGGGCATGTCGCCGTCGTTCCGGCCAGCACGGCCCAGATCGGTCAGTTGTGCCAACAGGCCAACGGCGTTTCGGCGTGGGGCGGTGAGTCGGCGCTGCAAGCCATCCGCCAGCAACTGGCGCCCGGATGTCGCTGGATCGACTGGGGTCACCGCATCAGCTTCATCTACCTGACACCGGCAGCGGTCACGCCAGAAGCCCTGGACAGCGTGGCCGATGAAGTCTGCCGCCTTGATCAGCAGGCCTGCTCCAGCCCGCAATGGCTGCTGGTGGACAGTGACGATGAAAACACTTTGCGCTCAATCGGCGAGGGACTGGCCGAGGCGTTCGAGCGTCGATCCCGGCAATGGCCAGTCCTGCCGCCTTCGATTCAGGAGGCCTCGGAAATCACCACCCGAACGGCGATGGCGCGGCTGGCCCAGAGCTTTGGCGGGGCCAGCGGTCATGTGTGGCAGGCGCCGGACTGGCGGGTGATCTGGACCCACGACCAGCAACTCGGTCCCTCGCCGCTGTTTCGCAGCCTGCTGCTCAAACCGATGCCGCGAGCACGGATCGCCGAGGCGCTGTTGCCCTGGCGAAACGTGTTGCAAAGCGCCGGACTAATGTGTGCCGAACAAGAAATGGCCGAACTGGCTCAAACGCTGATCGCTGCAGGTGTCACACGGGTCACTCCGGTGCAGGCGATTCACGAGGGCTATGAGGGCGAACCCCACGACGGTGTGTATGCCTTGCAGAGATTGAGCCGTCGGGTATCGGTCAGTCTGCCGGCTACAGAGCTTGCGACCCGTGCCACGCTCGATCCGCTGCCGACGCCAGCCTGCGTGGCCAATCTGCCGATCATGAGCAAGGACGCCTTTGTCACCCTCCCGATCCATCCGGCGGCGCGGTTGTATTTCCGCTCCGGCGGCAGCAGCGGCACCCCGGCGTTGGCCGGTTACAGCTACCGCGATTTCGATCGACAGATGCGCGCCAGTGCCGACGGCTTGTTCGCGGCGGGACTCGACCCGAGCCGCGACCGGGTGATGAACCTGTTCTTCAGCGGCGGGCTGTATGGCGGTTTCTTCAGTTTTTCCAAAGTGCTGGAGCTGCTGGGGGCCACGCACCTGCCGATGGGGGCGCCGGCCGATGACGATTACCGCGAGATCGCGCAGATAATCATCGACCAACGCGTCACCGTGTTGGTCGGCATGCCCAGCACCCTGCACCGTCTGTTCCTCAATGAGCAGGAACGGCTACGCGAATATGGCGGGATCGAAAAAGTCTTCCTCGGCGGCGAACACCCCGGTGAACAAAGCCTTGCGCTGATGCGTAGCTGCGGCGTCAGGCTGATTCGCTCGGCCATTTACGGCAGTGTCGACGCCGGGCCGCTCGGCCATGCTTGCCCGGCCACTGGCGATGGCGTGTTTCATCTCATGAGCGATATCCAGCATCTGGAGATCGTCGAATTCGAGGCCGATCGACCGGTCAACGACGGTGAAACCGGGCGTCTGGTGTTCACCTCCATCGAACGTGAAGGGCAGGACGTTCAGCGATACGACATCGGCGACAGCGGTCGCTGGCTCCCCGGTGCGTGTGACTGCGGGCTGCCCACGCCGCGCTTCGAACTGCTGCAACGTCACGGCAGATTGATGCGCATCGGTACCGACTTCATTTGCCTGTCGCAACTGGCAGAGCATCTGCAGACCGAGTTCCAGCTGATCCTCGAACATGCCCCGGATGGCCTGGAGCGCATGCGCTTTCGCAGCCCACGGCAAGCCGATGATGTACAGCGTCGCCTGCTGACCTATCCGACCCTGGCGACGCTCATCCACACCGGACTGCTGACCGTTGAGGTAGAGGTTTGCGCCAGCGATCGGTTCACCCGCACCAAACACAGCGGCAAGACGCCGCTGCTGATCGACAATCGGGGCATTGGCCCCTGCGCAGGCAGGCAAGGAGCCGAACATGAACACACGATTTGAACTGCAAGAACTGGTGACGTTGGCACGACGGCACTCCAGCTTTTATGCAAGCCACTTCGCCGATATTCCCCCGCACATCTCATCACTGGAACAACTGCCGGTGATCGACCCGGTGGAATACTGGAAAGGCAGTCATGACCTTGACCAGTGGCCTGTCCTGACGGCGCCGCTGAATGACGCACTGGTTTTCAAGACCGGAGGCACCACCAGCGCCGGCAAGTTTTCACTGTTCCGGCGCGAGGAATGGCAGACGCTGGTGACGGACTTCGGTCGCAGTCTCGACGCGCAGCTGAGCGCCGGGGACCGGGTGGCCAACCTGTTCTTTGCGGGTGACCTGTATGCCAGTTTCATCTTTACCCACGATGCGCTGGCGCAGGTTGAAACCGAGATCGTCGAGTTTCCCTTCACCGGCCATATCGACTCGAACCTCCTCGCCGATGCGATCGACCGGCACCGGATCAATGTGCTCGCGGGTATACCGGCCCATCTGCTGAGCTTTGCCGCGTGGCTCGAGCAGAATGGCCGGGCCCTCGAGGGTGTCACCGCCCTGCTCTACGCCGGCGAAAGCCTGTTTGACGCACAGTTGCAACGGCTTGAGCGGGTGTTCCCCAATGCCCGCGTGGCCTCGATCGGCTACGCCAGCGTGGACGCCGGATTCATCGGTGCCAGCCATCGTGACTGCGCTCTTGGCGAACACCGGGCTCCCGAAGGCCACGGTGTGCTGGAAATTCTCGACGAACAGACCGGTGAAGTGATCGAAGAATGCGGTCGGGTCGGGCGCCTGGTCATGACCAACCTCACGCGCCGGTTGATGCCGTTGATCCGCTACCCGGTCGGCGACCGTGCGTGCTGGCGAGAGCCGCCAGGCACGTCGGGGCGCAAGTTCGCGCTGATGGGCCGCTGTGCCGACAGCCAGAGGGTGCGCGTGGGCATTCTGACTCTGCTGCCGCAATCGATTGGCGAGACCGTGCTGCGCATCACCGGCAGCGACGATTGGCAACTGGTCATCGAGCAGGATGACGCCATGGATATCCTGCGCCTGCACTGGGCGCCGGACGCCCTGACACCGGCAAACGCTGTAGCCGACCAGACGCTGCACAGTGCCTTGATCGAAGACTATCCGTTGATCAGGCAACTAAGCGCCGATCACCTGCTGGCATTGCAGATTCGCTGCTGCAAGGTTCAGGAACTGGCACGCCATCCACGCTCCGGCAAGCGTCAACGTGTGCTCGATCGGCGCGTCTACAACGGCTCTGGCCAGGGGACCTGCTGATGGACGCGATCACCCTGCGAGGCTACCGCACCAGTGACGCCCCGGCCGTCAGCCACCTGTTCAGAAAGATCTATGGCGACCATTACGCTCAGCCGCATGTTTATCTGCCCCGCATGATCAGCCAGAACCATGCCGACCGCCGCTGGCACTCGTTGGTAGCGGTGGCGAACGGTCAGGTGGCGGGGCACTCCGCGTTGATTCTCGACAAAGGATCATCCCTCGCCGAACTGGCCCTGAGCGTGGTAGATCCGCAGATCCGTGGGCAAAACGTCGCCACGCAAATGGGCCGGCATTTGCTGATCCATGCGCAGGCGCTGGGTTATCAGGGGGTCACGATCAAGCAAATGACCCATCACCCCTACACCCAGAAAATGGCCGCCGGCCTTGGTTTTCACAACACCGGCGTGTTGCCCGATCACGCACCGTCGCCCTTTGGCGGCGCGGTGACGGAATCGCTCGTGCTGGGTTACGCCCCGGGCGATGGTTATCAGCGCCCGTTGCCGGCCTTGACCTGGCCGAATGAATGCCGTGAATTCATGCAGCAGATGTGCGACATGTTCGGAACGCGGGTGAACGTGTCGCCCTGGGTCGGCGCACCGGCGCAGCTGGAACAGCGCTGGGGGCGATACGACGGGGTATTCAACGAAGTGGACGACAGTTTGCTCAAGCAGCTGCAACAACTGCCCGACCATTGGCTGATTTCGATCAGGCTCAGGCTGGCGCAGGGTTTCGACAATGCCTGGCGCCGGTTATCGGCGATGGGTTTCGTGTTCAGCGGACTGGCGCCCGATGAACGAGGCGCTGGATGGCTGGCGTTGTTTCATCGGGGGTTCCAGCCCAAATCGCTGATATTGCATTGCCCGCAAATGCAGCGACTGCATGACGATATGCAGCGGCAGATAGCACCGCTGATAGGGCTTCAGGTTCACGCCAACCGTCCATAAAGAAAGGGCCCGCCCCGTTGTCGGGGTGGGCCCTGTCTGTCATGCCTTGGCTTTTACGCCTTGATCGGTAGGCGGTGGCTTGCGCTCCCCGCCCTGACCATAAGTCTGCAGGTTCTGCAGTACATAAATGGCTTTCTTGTACTCGGGGATCAACGTATTCGCGTACTTGTTGCCCTTGAGATTGTTGTTCTGGATGGTATCCAGCTGCGTCGCGAAATACTCCAGCGCATTGAACTTGGCGTCAGGATCTTTCTGTACGCCGAAGCGATCAAACTTGTCGCCGGCGTTGAGCAGGGTCATGGACGTGATCTCGGAAATCAGGCCGCGGCCACGCAGCATTGCACTCAGGCTGCCCAGTTGCTTGGCCGAAACATTGGTGGGATCGAAGCCCTTGATGTTCTTGTGCAGCCCCTGCTTGTCCATCTCCGCGATGCTGATTGCGTTGGGATCGTTGCCGACCTTGGCCAGCATCTGCTTGACCTTCACGCTTTGAGAAACCGGTTTGCTCGAGCTTCCTGTGTCTCGAACCAGCAAACCCGCCTTGGGTTGCCAGGCACCGGTATATCCGATAGTCATGAGCAAGCTCCTTGCGAGGAAAACATGAAAAATTCCTTGTTGAACGACTTTTGAGTTGCCCGGAGTATCGGCCGGCAAACTAATGGCACCAACTCCTTTGTGCACTTTTTTACAATTTTTGTACATTCACGATACAAACAGACAGAAGCCCCGGAAATACTGGACTAGAGCGTTCATGACAAGGTGATGAAAGTGGGTTTATTGCTCTAATGTTCGGGACAGTTAGTTCCCATGTATCAGGCAAGATACCTTCCTTTGGTCGGGATCGGCTCTTTTAGGACGAAAGTACCTAAAGCTTCACGAGTACCCGACGATACGTTAGGAAACCCGCGCTGTTTTTCCCCTGCCCACAATAAGAATCCCTGCTCAAGGACCGGTTTCCATGCCCGCATTCCGCACCATTCAGGCTCGCTACACGCTGTTTCTGGTTCTGTTCATACTGTTGTTGTCGGTTCTGACCGTGGTTGGCATCAGCCAGTTGGTCGCGCCCAAGCTGCGCCATACCGAAGAACAGGTCGTGCTCAACCGCATCGCTGAAGTGGCCGAGCAGATCCAGGGCGAATTGAACAAGGTTCAGGCGCAACAGCGCAGCATCACCCAGACCATTCCGCTGCTCGACAGCGCGGCCATCGACACGGTGTTGCCGGGGCTGGTGGATCAATACGGCGAACTCAAAGTATTCGGCGGCGGCATCTGGCCGTTGCCCGGCCAGCGTGAGGCCGGACGCAACAAGTTCAGTACGTTCTGGCACCGGGATGCCTCCGGCAAACTGGCGGTGAACACCTTCTGGAACAGCGACGCGGCCCCCAATTATTACGACCAGAGCTGGTACAAGGGCGGCATGCAAACCCCGCGCGGCCAGTGCGCGTGGGCCGCTGCCTATAAAGATGACGCCAGCGCCGAACCGCGCACCAACTGCGCCATGGCCATCCAGAAAAACGGCAACGCCTGGGGCGTTTCGACCATCGACGTGACTCTGGGCTTCTTCAACGATCTGGTGGCGCGCAAGGAAAAAGACCTCAACGCCGAAATGCTGATCGTCGAGGCCGACGGCAAGATCATCAGCAACAGCTCGCGCATCAGCGGGCCGATCGTGTTGAAGAACATCAGCGAACTGGCCGGCGGCTCGACCTTCGCCAGCCAGGTCAAGGCCGGCCTGCAAAACCGCGAACAGGCGCAGCGCGTCGAATTCGACAATAAAGGTGAAGCCAGCACCTTCTTCATGCGTCCGATCGAAGGCACCCCGTGGTTCCTCGCCACCGCGCTGCCGACCAAAATGCTCACCGCCCAGCGTGACGACGTGCTCAGCAGCCTGAGCCTGTTGCAGATTCCGCTGGTGATCCTGCTGGTGCTGTTGCAGGTCTACGCGATCCGCCAACTGGTCTCGCGGATGAAAGCCCTGAAAGCCAACATCGATTCGCTGTCCAGCGGCGATGCCGACCTGACCCGGCGCATCACCATTCGCGCTGAAGATGAACTCGGCGCGATCGGGCATTCGGTCAACACCTTCATCGCCTACCTGCAGAACATGATCGGCGAAGTCACCCAGGCCACCGGCGCCATGGCTTCGAGCCTCGACAACCTGCAACGTACGTCTACGCACACCAGCCAGATTCTGGCGCGCCACGCCTCGGAAACCGACCAGACCGTTACCGCGATCAACGAAATGAGCTCGACCGCCGAAAGCGTCGCGCAAAATGCCGCCGAAACTGCCGCTTTCACCCAGCGCGCCAACGAAAACGCCGACCGCTCGCGCGTGGTGGTTGGCGAAGCGTCAAGCAGCGTGGTCGCACTGATCGACGAAGTGGCCAGCGCCACTCACAAAGTCGAAAGCATGCAGCAGGATGCCCAGCGCATCACCGAAATCCTCGGCGTGATCGGCGCCATTGCCGGCCAGACCAACCTGCTGGCGCTCAACGCCGCCATCGAAGCAGCACGCGCCGGTGAGCAGGGTCGTGGTTTTGCGGTGGTGGCGGACGAAGTGCGTGCCCTCGCCGCCCGCACCCAGGCCAGCACCTCGGAAATCAACGAAATGTTGACCCGTCTGACCCAAGGCGTGAGTTCGTCGGTCAGCGCCATGGAAAACACCCAGGCCAGCTGCCAGTCGGCCGCCGATGCCACGGCGCGAGTCAACAGCGGTCTCGACGAGATGGCCGGCTCCGTCAGCCACATCAACAGCCTCAGCACCCAGATCGCCACCGCCGCCGAGCAGCAAAGCGCGGTCACCGAAGAGATCAACCGCAGCATGGTGCAGATCCGTCACATGGTCGATGAGCTGGTGGAAAGCGGCCAGGCCAGCGAACTCAACACCCGCCAGTTGCTGGAAGCCAACAGCCGGGTGAGCGCGATCATGGGGCGCTTCAAGGTTCGCTGACCGTTTTGTCATCTTGCGCTCAGTGGCCTGTCAGCTTTGATCTACGATCATGTTGGCAGGCCTGCCTCGTATCACTTGGAAACACTCCGTTGATGCCCGGCAGGAAAAACCAGTCAAAATGCCTTCCTTTTTTGACCGTTCCTCCTTCGAGCCGAGAGCCCTCCATGCGAAACCACCTGCGTCTGGCCGCCCTGAGCGCCCTGTTCATTTCCTCCCTGGCGCAAGCCGCCGACCTTATCCCGATCGAAGTCCACCGCGACGCCAACTGCGGTTGCTGCAAAAAGTGGATCAGCCACCTGGAAGCAAATGGCTTCAAGGTCGAAGACCACGTCGAAAGCGACATGAGCAGCTTCAAGCAGCAACACGGCGTACCGCCACGTCTGGCGTCCTGCCACACCGCAATCATCAACGGCAAATTCGTCGAAGGCCATGTGCCGGCAGAACAGGTGCTGGCCCTGAGCAAGCGTGACGATCTGCTGGGCGTTGCCGCACCGGGTATGCCGATGGGTTCGCCGGGCATGGAAATGGACGGCATGAGCGATGCGTATCAAGTGATCGGCCTGAAAAAAGACGGCGCCGATGTGGTGGTGGCGGATTACCCGGCCCATTGATGACGGCGGGTTATCTCGGGCTGTTCCTGGCCGCGTTTGGTGCGGCGACGCTGTTGCCGCTGCAATCGGAAGCCGTGCTGGTCGGGCTGGTGGTCAGCGACCGTTACTGGCTTTGGGGGCTGCTGGCGGTGGCGACGCTGGGCAACGTCCTCGGTTCGCTGGTGAACTGGTGGCTGGGGCGCGGGCTGGAGCGCTTTCAGGACCGGCGCTGGTTTCCGGTCAGCCCCAGGCATATGGAGCGCGCCCGTGTTCACTATCAGCGTTATGGTCACTGGTCGCTGCTGCTCAGCTGGCTGCCGGTCATTGGCGATCCGCTGACGTTGATCGCCGGCGTCATGCGTGAACCCCTCGGGCGATTTCTGTTGATCGTCACTCTCGCCAAAGGCGCCCGCTACGGGGTGCTGGCGATGCTCACCCTCGGCTGGCTCGGTTGAACGATCGGGCCCGAGGATTGCCTGTGTTTAACGTCGCCCTAATCCGGCCGTTCCAGCATCGGCCGATTTCTTGTGGAGTTGTCCTATGTCTGTGTCGCTGACCCGCTGGCTGCCCGGCCTGCTGCTGACCGCCGCCCTGCCCCTGCTTGCTCACGCCGAAGGCCCGCAATACGGCCCGGAGCTGCAGGGCTTTGATTATCCCTACACCCTCAAGCACTTTGCCTTTCAGTCCCAGGGCAAGTCGCTGCAGATGGGTTACATGGACGTCGCCGCCCACGGCAAGGCCAACGGGCGCACCGTGGTGCTGATGCACGGCAAGAATTTTTGCGGTGCGACCTGGGACAGTTCGATCAAGGCCCTGAGCGAGGCCGGTTACCGGGTGGTCGCCCCGGATCAGATCGGTTTCTGCACCTCCAGCAAACCCGATCACTATCAGTACACCTTCCAGCAACTGGCGGCCAACACCCAGCAACTGCTCAAGACGCTGGGTATCCAGAAAGCCACCCTGCTCGGCCACTCCACCGGCGGCATGCTCGCCACCCGCTATGCGCTGCAATACCCGGATCAGGTCGAGCAACTGGCGCTGGTCAACCCGATCGGCCTGGAAGACTGGAAAGCCCTCGGCGTGCCGTATCGCAGCGTCGATCAGTGGTATCAGCGCGAATTGAAAGTCACCGCCCAGGGTATTCGCGACTATGAACGCACGACCTATTACGACGGCCGCTGGAAACCGGAATTCGACCGCTGGGTCGACATGCTCGCCGGCCTGAGCAATGGCCCGGGCAAGACTCAGGTCGCATGGAACTCGGCGCTGATCTACGACATGATCTTCACCCAGCCGGTGTACTACGAGTTCAAGGACCTGAAGATGCCGACCCTGCTGCTGATCGGCACCTCCGACACCACCGCCATCGGCAAGGACATTGCGCCGCCGGAAGTGAAGGCGAAAATCGGTCACTACGAGGTGCTGGGCAAGCAGGTCGCGAAACTGATTCCTCAGTCCACGCTGGTGGAATTCCCCGGCATGGGCCACGCCCCGCAGATGGAAGAGCCGGCGAAATTCCACGAGGCACTGCTGGGCTGGCTGGACAAAACCAATCCCGTTCGTTGAAGAGGTAACGCTGATGGCGGTGCAGATTGCGGTGATCGATGACTGGCAGGACGTCGCGCGTGACGTCGTCGACTGGTCGGTGCTCGACAGCCTCGGCGAAGTCACCTTCGTCCATGAGTACCCGGCGGACAACGCCGAGCTGGCCGAACGTCTGGACCGGTTCGAGGTGATTTGCGTGATGCGCGAACGCACGCGCTTCGATGAAGACCTGCTCAAACGCCTGCCGAACCTTAAGCTGCTGGTCACCGGCGGCATGCGCAACGCCGCGCTGGACATGCCGGCCGCTGCTCGCCTCGGGATCAAGGTTTGCGGCACCGACAGCTACAAACACGCGGCGCCGGAACTGACCTGGGCGCTGATCATGGCCGCCACCCGCAATCTGCTGAACGAAGCCAACGCCCTGCGCGCCGGCCAGTGGCAGCAAGGCCTGGGCGGCGACCTGCACGGCAAGACCCTCGGCATTCTCGGCCTCGGCAGCATTGGCCAGCGGGTGGCGCAGTTCGGTCAGATGTTCGGCATGCGCGTGATCGCGTGGAGCGAAAACCTCACCGCCGAGCGCGCCGAACAGGTCGGCGTCACCTATGTCAGCAAGCAACAGTTGTTCGAACAGGCTGACGTGCTGTCGGTGCACCTGGTGCTCAGCGACCGAAGCCGGGGCCTGGTGGATGCCCAGGCGCTGGACTGGATGAAGCCGACCGCGCTGCTGGTCAACACCGCGCGCGGACCGATTGTCGACGAAGCCGCGCTGATCAAGGCCTTGCAAAAACAGCGCATCGGCGGTGCGGCCCTCGACGTGTTCGATCAGGAACCGCTGCCGGCGCTGCACCCGTTTCGCACCCTCGACAACGTGCTGGCCACGCCCCACGTCGGCTACGTCAGCCGCCAGAACTATGAGTTGTTCTTTTCGCAGATGATCGAAGACATTCAAGCCTGGTCAGCCGGGGAACCGGTCCGCCTGCTCAACTGAAAACTCCTCGCCTTCGCGGGCAATCCCTGCCCGCGAAGCAGCACCCGCTGTTCGCCCGCCAACACAACTGTCCGCACCGCAACAGTGCGCCCGCACTTTCCCGGCGCCCGAATTCGTGACCGGCCGGTCACCATTTTGCATCATCGACCCCGCCAAACATGCACTTCGTCGGGGCGCACCCCCTCCCGAAGCCACGGATTTCGTGAGCCTGCAACAGATTGTCGAACAATTCATCCGATTGGCCTGGCCCGCTCTAGGATCTGGCCTAGACTGATTTTCGCGGGGTAAAACCGGCCGGTCACAAAGCGGAAATTTTGTCGAAACTTTTGCTGATCGCGACGTGTCATCTGATAGGCAGGGCCAAAGCGACTGGTTCAAGTCTTGCAATGGTCCCCTCACCCATTCTGCTTGCGCGTGTTGGGTAGCGTTTGCTCACCGATGCGTGGCGCGTTTGCGCCCGGCCACAGGACTTGGCCATGGACATCGCTTGTTTAACACAAGAATCAGATCAAAAAAGACGGGAGATTCATATGATCAGTGCGGCATTGGATATTCAGGGAGAGCGTGCTCACCAGCCGGTCGGCGAGTCGAGCACCGTGAGCGTTCCCGGCAGCCGGTCGATCAACGTCCCGGGCACCAAGACGCTGACGCCGGTAGCCAGTCAGAACCCCAACAAGAAAAAAGTGTTGTTCGTGACCTCGGAAATCGCCGATCTGGTGAAGACCGGCGGTCTGGGAGACGTTTCTGCCGCCCTGCCCCGCGCCATGGCGCACCTGCATGACGTCCGGGTGTTGATCCCGGGTTACCCGCAAGTGATGAACAGCGAGAATCCGATCCACATCATCGGCGAACTGGGTGGCCACGCCGCGCTGCCGCCCTGCAAGATCGGGCGCATGGACATGCCTGACGGTCTGGTCATCTATGTGTTGATCTGCCCTGAACTCTATGCCCGTGACGGCGGCCCGTATGGCGCCAACAACGGTCGCGACTGGCCGGACAACCACATCCGCTTCGCCCGTCTGGGTCTGGCCGCTGCCGATATCGCCGCCAACCTCGCACAAATCCACTGGTGCCCGGATCTGGTGCACGCCCACGACTGGCCGGCCGGGCTGGCACCTGCCTATATGCACTGGCGCGGGCAACGCACACCGACCCTGTTCACCATTCACAACCTCGCGTATCAAGGCGTGACCAGCCTGGGCTCGTGCCCGGAACTCGGGATTCCCGCCCATGCCCTGCAACAGGAAGGCATGGAGTTCTACGGCAAGATGTCGTTCCTCAAGGCCGGCATGGCCTATTCGAGCCACATCACCACGGTCAGCGCCACCTACGCGCAGGAAATCACCACCCCGGACTTCGGCTGCGGTCTCGACGGTTTTCTCGCTGCCAAGACCCAGCAAGGTTTGCTCAGCGGCATCCCCAACGGCATCGATGAAAGCTGGGACGCCGCCACCGATCCGCATCTATTCGCACCGTTCGCCATCGGCGACTGGGAAGGTAAAGCGGTCAACGCCGCCCATGTGCGCGAATTGTTCGGTCTGCAAGACTCCGAAGGCCCGCTGTTTGCCGTGGTCTCGCGCCTGGTCTATCAAAAAGGCCTGGACCTGACTGAAGCGGTGTCGGAATACATCGTCCAGAACGGTGGCCAGATCGCGATCATCGGCCGTGGCGAGCCGGAAGAAGAACAGGCCATGCGCGAACTGGCACTGCGCTTCCCCGGCCAGATCGGCGTGCGCATCGGCTTCAATGAAACCGACGCCCGACGCATGTTCGCCGGCAGCGATTTCCTGCTGATGCCATCGCGTTATGAACCCTGCGGTCTGAGCCAGATGTACGCCCAGCGTTTCGGTTCGTTGCCGGTGGCACGCAACACTGGCGGGCTGGCCGACACCATTGAAAACGGCGTCACCGGTTTCCTGTTCAACGAATCGACCGCGGACAGTTACCGCGAAGCCTTGAGCCGCGCGTTCAAGGTGTTTGCTTTCCCCGACCTGCTGCACGCCATGCGTTGCCGGGCGATGGCCGCGCCGTTCAACTGGTGCAAGGCGGTCGAACCCTACGCCGAACTCTACGAACAACTGGTGGCCAAGGCGCTGGGTAAAACGCACCACAAATAACCAGGGAGGTTTTCAACGATGCCGTCACGGACACCTGAAAGCTGGCCCCACGGCGCGATCATGCTGGATGCCGAGCACACGCAATTCGCGTTGTGGGCGCCGGATGCGTTTTACGTCAGCGTAGAACTGGACAACGGCCAGTCCCTGCCCATGCTGCCCCAGGGCGATGGCTGGTTTGTCATCAAGACCCGCTGCCCCGCCGGCAGCCGCTACCGTTTCAATATCGACGGCGAACTGGAGGTGCCCGACCCGGCCTCCAGGGCACAGGACGGTGACCTCGACCGCCACAGTGTGGTGGTCGATCCGCACCTCTATTCCTGGCGCAACACCACCTGGCAAGGTCGGCCGTGGAATGAAGCGGTGATCTACGAATTGCATGTCGGCGCGCTCGGCGGGTTTGCCGAAGTCGAGCAGCATCTGGCGCGTCTCGCCGGACTGGGCATCACCGCCATTGAACTGATGCCGATCGCGCAGTTTCCCGGCGATCGCAACTGGGGCTACGACGGCGTACTGCACTACGCGCCGCAGGCCAGTTACGGCACGCCGGAACAACTCAAACACCTTATCGACAGCGCCCACGGTTATGGCCTGGCAGTGATTCTCGACGTGGTCTACAACCACTTCGGCCCCGACGGCAATTACCTGCACCGCTACGCCAAAGGCTTTTTCCGCGAAGACAAACACACGCCGTGGGGCGCGGCCATCGACTTTCGCCGTCGCGAAGTGCGGGACTTCTTCGTCGAAAACGCCTTGATGTGGCTGCTGGAATACCGTTTCGACGGCCTGCGTCTGGACGCGGTGCACGCCATACAAAGCCCCGACTTTCTGCCTGAACTCGCACATCGCATCCGTCAGCAGATCGACCCGACCCGCCATGTGTGGCTGACCATCGAAAATGAACTCAACCAGTCGAGCCTGCTGGAGGAAAACTACGACGCGCAGTGGAACGACGACGGCCACAACGCCCTGCACGTGTTGCTGACCGGTGAAACTGACGCCTATTACGCGGACTATGCGCTGCAACCCACAGAACAACTGGCCCGCTGCCTGAGCCAGGGTTTTGTGTTTCAGGGTCATATCACCCGCCACGGCGAACCCCGTGGCGAGCCGAGTGAGCATTTGCCCTCCACGGCGTTCGTGCTGTTCCTGCAGAACCACGACCAGATCGGCAACCGCGCCTTCGGCGAGCGCCTGCATCAATTGGCCGACCCGCGCGCGGTGGAGGCTGCGACAGCGCTGTTGTTGCTGTCGCCGATGATTCCCCTGATGTTCATGGGCGACGAATACGCCGCCGAACAGCCGTTCCTGTTCTTCACCAGCCACCATGGCGAACTGGCGAAACTGGTGCGCGAAGGCCGGCGTAACGAGTTCGCGGCCTTCAGTGCTTTCTCCGATCCGCACAAGCGCGAGCAGATTCCCGACCCGAACGCCGAGCAAACCTTTCACACCTCACAACCGCGACTGGTCGGCAGCGGCACACCCCGGCAAAGGGCAACACTGGCGCTGTATCGCCAGCTTCTGCAATTGCGCCATCAATACATCATTCCCAACCTGTCAGGCACACAAGCGCTAGGCGCCCAGGTGCTGGGGCCTGGCGCCGTCAGTGCGCGCTGGCGGCTGGGCGATGGCAGCGAGCTGCGAATCGACCTGAACCTCGGCGACACGCCAGTGGTCAACCTTCCACAGGCCGAATCGGTGTGGCTGTTCCGCCAGCCGTCCACCGCCGGCCTGTCGGATGAGGGGCAACTGCCCCCGTATTGCGCGCTCGTCAGCCTCACGGCCGCAACCCCTTTGCCACCCCTGGATGGAGAGCGCCTATGAGCGATGCGCAACTGGAAATTCTCGCCAGCCGAGCCGGCCTTGCCGTCGACTGGATTGACGCCAACGGCCGACCGCAAAAAGTCGCCCCGGCGGTGCTGCGCAATGTTCTGACCGGTCTCGGTCACCCGGCCGGAACGGCCCAGGAAATCGACGCCAGCCTGCTCGAACTGCAACAGGTGCAGGAAAATCGCCATCTGCCACCGCTGCTCACTGCCGACGCCGGCGTGGGCCTGGATCTGGCCCGCTATTTCGAACCCGAAACCCCTTGCGAGATTCACCTGGAAGACGGCTCACGCCTGAACCTGAAGCTGGATGCCGAGGCCGTGTTGCCCGGCGAAATTCCGGTCGGCTATCAGCAAGTGCACATCGCCGACCAGCAATTCACCCTGGCCGTGGCACCGGAACGCTGCTTCAGCGTGGGTGATGCGGTGGACAGTCCGATCCCTCGCGTATGGGGCCTGAGCGTGCAGCTTTATGGCCTGCGCCGCCCCGGCGATGGCGGTTTCGGCGACACCCAGGCCCTGGAAGAACTGGCCCGGGTGGCGGGCGAACGCGGCGCCGATGCCCTGGCGATCAGCCCGCTGCACGCGATGTTCAGCGCCGACACCGGGCGCTACAGCCCTTACTCGCCGTCCAGTCGGCTGTTTCTCAATTCCTTGTACGCCGCACCCGGTGCGATCCTCGGCGAACGCGCCCTGCGCGATGCGATTGACGCGGCCGGCCTGACCGATCAGTTCGAGCAACTGGAAAACCTGAAACTGATCGACTGGCCGAAAGCCGCCGAGGCCAAACTGAAACTGCTGCAAGCCTTGTACGACGGCTTCATCAGCGGCGAACACCCGTTGCACGCCGACTTCTCCAGCTTCCGCGATGCCGGCGGAGAAGCGCTGGAAAACCACTGCCGCTTCGAAGCCATTCAGGAAATGCGCGCCGCCCGTGGCGAAAACCTCGACTGGCGCCAATGGCCCGAGCACTGGCACGACCCGCGCGGCGCTGCCCTCGGCGCGTTTGCCGAGGAATACGCCGAGCGCATCAGCTACTTCGCGTTCTGCCAGTGGTTGATCCACCGCTGCCTGGAACGCGCCCAGACCGCCGCCCGCAGCGCCGGCATGGGCATCGGCCTGATTGCCGATCTGGCGGTGGGTGCCGACGGTGCCGGCAGTCAGGCCTGGAGCTTTCAGGATGAATTGCTCGCCTCGCTGACCGTCGGTGCGCCACCGGACATCCTCAATCGCTCGGGTCAGGGCTGGGGCATTTCTGCGTTCTCACCTGAAGGTCTGGTGCGCAACGGTTTTCGTGCGTTCATCGACATGCTGCGCGCCAACTTCGCCCACGCAGGCGGGTTGCGTATCGACCATGTCATGGGCCTGCAACGGTTGTGGGTGATCCCCAACGGCGCGGTCCCGGCAGACGGCGCCTACCTGTATTACCCGGTGGATGACCTGCTGCGTCTGCTGACCCTCGAATCCCATCGCCATCAAGCGATCGTGCTCGGTGAAGACCTCGGCACCGTGCCCGATGGCCTGCGGGAAAAGCTCATCGCCCGCGCCATGCTCGGCATGCGCGTGTTGTTGTTCGAACAGGACAACACCCATTTCAAGCCGATCCTCGACTGGCCGGACAACGCCCTCGCCACCACCAGCACCCACGATCTGCCGACGCTCAATGGCTGGTGGCATGGCCGCGACATTGACTGGAATGCGCGGCTCGGACTGATCGACGCCAACGGCGAAATCGACTGGCGCCGTTACCGCGAACGCGAGCGTGAAGGCCTGCGCGGCGCCTTGAGTCAGGACCCGCAAAACTTTCGCGAGGAATCCCACGAGGCCGATCAAGTGGTCGACGCCGCTGTGCGTTTCCTCGGCCACACCCGGGCGCCGCTGGTGCTGTTGCCACTGGAAGATGCGCTGGGGCTCGACGAACAGGCCAACCTGCCCGGCACCATCGACACCCACCCGAACTGGTCGCGGCGCTTGCCGGGTACCAGCGAGGCGCTGCTCGACGGCGTCGACGCCGCACGACGCCTGGAACTGCTGGCGTGCGCGCGTCTTCAGGCAGCCGAGCGTGACCGATGAGTGCACTGCCTATCCAGACACTGCGCGCCACGGTCCGCCTGCAATTTCATCGCGGTTTTACCCTCGATCAAGCGGTGCCGCTGGTGCCGTACTTCGCCCGACTCGGCATCAGCCACATTTACGCCTCGCCGCTGCTCGCCGCCCGCGCGGGCTCGATGCATGGCTACGATGTGGTCGACCCGACCCGCGTCAATCCGGAACTCGGCGGCGAGCCGGCCTTGCGCCGCTTGGTCGCCAGCCTTCGCGAACACGGCATGGGGCTGATCCTCGACATCGTCTCCAATCACATGGCGGTCGGTGGCGGTGACAACCCGTGGTGGCTCGACCTGCTGGAATGGGGACGGCTCAGCCCCTACGGCGAGTTCTTCGACATTCAGTGGCACTCGCCCGACCCGTTGATGGAAGGCCAGTTGCTGCTGCCGTTTCTGGGCAGCGATTACGGCGTCGCGCTACAGGACGCGACCCTGCCGCTGGTGTTCAACGCAGAGAGCGGCACCTTTCATGTCGAGCATTACGAACATCACTTTCCGATCTGCCCCGGCGATTACGGTGAACTGCTCAAATCCGATGACGCCCCGAACGAAGCGCTCAAGGCCCTCGCCGACCGCTTCAGCGCGCTCAGTTATCAGACCGACGCCCGTTCGCTGGCCCTCCCACTCAAGGAAGAACTTCAGCAACTGGCCAGCGACCCTGATGTTCTGCAAGCCATTCAGCGCAACCTGACCCACTACGATTCGAAGACCGAAGACGGTTTTCAGCGCCTGCATCAGTTGCTGGAGCGGCAAAGTTATCGCCTGGCGAGCTGGCGCACGGCGGCGGACGACATCAACTGGCGGCGCTTCTTCGACATCAACGAACTAGGCGGTTTGCGCGTCGAACGCCCGGCGGTTTTCGAGGCCACCCACGGCAAGATTTTCCAGTTGATCGGCGAAGGCCTGATCGACGGCCTGCGCATCGACCACATCGACGGCCTCGCCGACCCGCGCAGCTACTGCCGCAAACTGCGCCGCCGCCTCGACCATCTGGCACCGGGCCGGCACTTGCCGATCTACGTCGAGAAGATCCTCGGCGATGGCGAAACCCTGCCCACCGACTGGTCCGTGGACGGCAGCACCGGTTATGAATTCATGAACCAGCTGTCACTGCTGCAACACGACCCGGACGGCGAACATGTGCTGGGCGATCTGTGGAAACGCCGCACCGAACGCCCATCTGCGTTTATCGAAGAAGCGCAACTGGCGCGCCAGCAGATTCTCAACGGCTCGCTGGCCAGCGATTGCGAAAGCGTCGCCCAGGCCCTGCTGCAAGTGGCGCGCGATGACCTGATGACCCGCGACCTCACGCTCGGCTCGATCCGCCGCGTGTTGCAGGCGCTGATCGTGCACTTCCCGGTCTATCGCACCTACATCACCCCGATGGGCCGCTCGGCGCGGGACGAGGTATTTTTCCAGCAGGCCATGGACGGTGCGCGGCAGGCATTGAGCGAAGCCGATTGGCCAGTGCTGGACTCCGTAGCAGGCTGGCTTGGCGGCCAGCCGTGGCGGCGCAAACCCCGTGGCCGTTCGCGCAAGATTCTGAAACACGCCTGCGTGCGCTTTCAGCAACTCACCTCCCCGGCCGCCGCCAAAGCGGTGGAAGACACCGCGCTGTATCGCTCGGCGGTGCTGCTGTCGCGCAATGACGTCGGCTACAACACCGAGCAGTTCAGCGCGCCGGTCAGCGACTTTCACGCGGTGAACCAGCAACGTCTGGCGAGCTTCCCGGACAACCTGCTGGCCACCGCCACCCACGACCACAAACGCGGCGAAGACACCCGTGCGCGGCTGGCCGTGCTCAGCGAACGCAGTCACTGGTACGCCGAGCAGATCGAGCTGTGGCGCGCCCTCGCCCGGCCGCTGCGCCATGACGATCAGCTGCCGTCGTCGGCGGACGAATTGATCCTCTATCAGGCGCTGCTCGGCAGCTGGCCGCTGGACCTGCGCGACGACGATCAGGCCGGTTTCGCCGACTACGCCAAACGAATCTGGCAGTGGCAGCAGAAAGCCCTGCGCGAAGCCAAGCTGCAAAGCAGCTGGAGCGCGCCGAACGAGGCGTACGAAAACGCCGCTCAAGCGTTCACCGAACAATTGCTCTTGGCTCCCGAAGGCGAACTGCTGCGCGGGGCGCTGGCCAAGACCGTCAACAGCATCGCTGCGGCCGGCGCCCTGAACGGTCTGGCGCAAACCTTGCTGCGCATGACGGTGCCGGGGATACCGGATCTGTACCAAGGCAACGAGTATTGGGATTTCAGTCTGGTCGATCCGGACAACCGCCGGCCGGTGGACTACGGCCTGCGCGAACAGACTCTGACGGCAACGCCCGCAGAGGAACTGTTGTCGGGTTGGCGGGACGGGCGAATCAAGCAGGCCTTGATCGCTCAGGTGCTGCAGGTGCGCACCGAACACAGCGAATTGTTCCGCCGCGGTTCGTACCAGGCCCTCGAGGTGCTGGGCAGCCAGGCGCACAACGTGCTCGCGTTTGCCCGCGAGCATGGGGGGCAACGGGTCATCGTGATCGTGCCGATCCGTTGCGCAACACTGCTGGAAAACAGTGCCCTACCCATGGTCGATGCGCTGCGCTGGGGCGATACGCGGGTGGTTTTACCGTTCGACGCCTCTGACGAAAATCTGAAGGGACTTTTTTCAAGCACCGCAGTCACAAAAAACAGGGAGCTGCACATCAGCGCCGCGCTGGGGGATTTCCCGGTCAATCTGCTTATCCAACACGTCTAGCAGCATGAGTTCAGTCCAGGAGCATTGCGATGAGTACCGACGATAAACGCATCCGCGAATTCGCCTATCAGATCTGGGAATCCGAAGGTAAACCCGAAGGCCAGGAAGCGCGCCACTGGGAGATGGCGCGCAAACTTGCCGAGTCCGAGGCGCTGGCACCGAAAAAATCGCCCAAGGCTGCCGGCAGTAAAACCGCTGGCAAGACCGCCACCGGTAAAGCCGTCGATGGCAAGGCGCCCGCCGCCAAGCCCAAGGCCACGACGGCCAAGGCCAAGCCAGCCAGTGCCGCCAAGGTCATTCCCCCGGGCGAAAAAGCCGCCGAGAAAAAGCCCCGCGCGCCGCGCAAGCCGCCTGCGGTCTGACGCTCCCCGAACCATTGATTTGAATAACCGTGTGGCGGGTTCGCCCGC
>NZ_AKJQ01000052.1:0-16583 GCF_000282255.1 Pseudomonas sp. GM25
GAACTGGCTCTGGGATGTAGCTGTCCAGAGTTTCAACCAGTTTACGAACGGCAGTGGTGCCCATTTCGTTGTCGTCTTTGCCTTCCAGCGCCATACGAGCCGAACCGATGATGATCGGAGTGTCGTCGCCTGGGAAGTCGTAGGTCGACAGCAGGTCACGAACTTCCATCTCAACCAGTTCCAGCAGCTCAGCGTCGTCTACCAGGTCAGCCTTGTTCAGGAAAACCACGATGTACGGAACGCCTACCTGACGGGACAGCAGGATGTGCTCACGGGTTTGTGGCATCGGACCATCAGCGGCCGAGCAAACCAGGATCGCGCCGTCCATTTGAGCAGCACCGGTGATCATGTTCTTCACGTAGTCAGCGTGACCTGGGCAGTCAACGTGAGCGTAGTGACGAATAGTCGAGTTGTACTCAACGTGCGCGGTGTTGATGGTGATACCACGAGCTTTTTCTTCTGGTGCGCTGTCGATCTTGTCGAAGTCAACGATTGCCGAACCGAAAACTTCGGAGCAAACGCGAGTCAGAGCAGCAGTCAGAGTGGTTTTACCGTGGTCAACGTGACCGATGGTGCCAACGTTGACGTGCGGTAGGGAACGATCAAATTTTTCTTTAGCCACGACAATTAACTCCTAGCCTAAAGGGGCTGAATCAGCCTTGTTTTTTGGTAACGGATTCGACGATGTGCGACGGAGCCGTATCGTATTTTTTGAATTCCATAGAGTAGCTTGCGCGACCCTGGGACATGGAACGAACGTCGGTCGCATAACCGAACATCTCACCCAGTGGAACTTCGGCACGGATAACCTTGCCGGACACTGTGTCTTCCATACCCTGGATCATGCCGCGACGACGGTTAAGGTCGCCCATCACATCACCCATATAGTCTTCAGGCGTAACAACCTCTACCGCCATGATCGGCTCGAGCAACTCACCACCGCCCTTCTGGGCCAGTTGCTTGGTCGCCATGGAAGCAGCCACTTTAAACGCCATCTCGTTGGAGTCGACGTCGTGGTAAGAACCATCGAACACGGTAGCCTTCAGGCCGATCAGCGGATAGCCGGCAACAACGCCGTTCTTCATCTGCTCTTCGATACCCTTCTGGATAGCCGGGATGTATTCCTTAGGAACCACACCACCCACTACTTCGTTCACGAATTGCAGACCTTCCTGACCTTCGTCAGCAGGAGCAAAGCGAATCCAGCAGTGACCAAACTGGCCACGACCGCCGGACTGACGAACGAACTTGCCTTCGATTTCGCAGTTCTTCGTGATGCGCTCACGGTACGAAACCTGTGGCTTGCCGATGTTGGCTTCGACGTTGAACTCACGGCGCATCCGGTCAACCAGGATGTCCAGGTGCAGCTCGCCCATGCCGGAGATGATCGTTTGACCAGTCTCTTCATCAGTTTTAACGCGGAAAGACGGGTCTTCCTGAGCAAGCTTGCCCAGAGCGATACCCATTTTTTCCTGGTCATCCTTGGTCTTAGGCTCTACGGCAACCGAAATAACCGGCTCCGGGAAGTCCATGCGAACCAGGATGATTGGCTTGTCAGCGTTGCAGAGGGTTTCACCAGTGGTGACGTCCTTCATGCCGATCAGGGCCGCGATGTCGCCAGCGCGCACTTCCTTGATCTCTTCACGGGCGTTTGCGTGCATTTGCACCATACGACCCACGCGCTCTTTCTTGCCTTTAACCGAGTTGATCACGCCGTCGCCGGAGTTCAACACGCCCGAGTAAACGCGGACGAAGGTCAAGGTACCCACGAATGGGTCGGTAGCGATCTTGAACGCCAGAGCCGCGAACGGCTCGTCGTCGCTTGCATGACGCTCCATCTCTTCTTCCTCGTTATCAGGGTTGGAACCCTTGATAGCAGGAATGTCGGTCGGAGCAGGCAGGAAGTCGATAACGGCGTCGAGAACCAGGGGAACACCCTTGTTCTTGAACGAAGAACCGCAAACAGCCAGAACGATTTCGCCGGCGATAGTACGTGCACGCAAAGCAGCCTTGATCTCTTCGATCGACAGCTCTTCACCTTCCAGGTACTTGTTCATCAGGTCTTCGCTGGCTTCGGCGGCAGCTTCAACCATGTTGTTGCGCCACTCTTCAGCCAGCTCGAGCATGTCCGCAGGGATTTCCTTGCGAACCGGAACCATGCCCTTGTCAGAGTCGTTCCAGTAGACAGCTTGCATGTTGATCAGGTCGATCTGGCCCTGGAAGTTGTCTTCCGAACCGATAGCCAGCTGGATCGGCACCGGAGTGTGACCCAGACGCTGTTTGATCTGACCGATCACGCGCAGGAAGTTGGCACCAGCACGGTCCATCTTGTTTACGTAAACAAGACGTGGAACGCCGTATTTGTTGGCCTGACGCCATACGGTTTCCGACTGAGGCTCAACACCCGAAGTACCGCAGAACACAACGACAGCGCCGTCGAGTACGCGCAGGGAACGTTCTACTTCAATGGTGAAGTCTACGTGGCCCGGGGTATCGATTACGTTGAAGCGATGCTCGTGTGGGTACTGCTTCTCGGAACCTTTCCAGAAGGCGGTAATGGCAGCAGAAGTAATGGTAATACCACGCTCCTGCTCCTGAACCATCCAGTCTGTGGTCGCGGCGCCGTCATGCACCTCGCCCATTTTGTGACTTTTGCCAGTGTAAAAAAGGACGCGCTCGGTGGTGGTGGTTTTACCAGCATCCACGTGAGCGACGATACCGATGTTACGGTAGCGACTAATCGGAGTAGTACGAGCCATAAAGCCCTCGCAAAATTAGTGAAGCTAAAATTAGAAGCGGTAGTGCGAGAAAGCTTTGTTAGCTTCGGCCATACGGTGCACGTCTTCACGCTTCTTAACAGCAGCACCTTTACCTTCAGCAGCATCCAGCAGCTCGCCAGCCAAGCGCAGAGCCATAGACTTCTCGCCGCGCTTGCGGGCGAAGTCTACCAACCAGCGCATTGCCAGAGCGTTACGACGGGACGGACGAACCTCGACCGGAACCTGGTAAGTAGCACCACCAACGCGGCGCGACTTCACTTCGACCAGCGGAGCGATGGCGTCGAGTGCTTTTTCGAAGAGTTCCAGGGGATCGGTGCCGGTCTTGCGAGCCGCAACGGTTTCCAGGGCACCATAAACGATACGTTCGGCAACGGCTTTCTTGCCGCTTTCCATAACGTGGTTCATGAATTTGGCGAGGATTTGGCTTCCGTATTTCGGATCGTCCAGAATCTCACGCTTTGCTGCTACGCGACGTCTTGGCATTGATAAGCCCTCAAACGGTCTTCAGGTTAGCTCGGGACAGATCCAGTGGATGCGCGCCCGACCTTACTCTTATCGACTCAATAAAATGAAAATCTGCAAAACGGCCGATTACTTCGGACGCTTGGTACCGTACTTCGAACGACCCTGGTTACGGCCTTTAACGCCGGAAGTATCCAAGGAGCCGCGAACGGTGTGGTAACGAACACCTGGCAAGTCTTTTACACGACCGCCGCGGATCAGTACCACGCTGTGCTCTTGCAGGTTGTGGCCTTCACCACCGATGTACGAGGAAACCTCGAAACCGTTGGTCAGACGCACACGGCATACTTTACGCAGTGCCGAGTTAGGTTTTTTCGGCGTAGTGGTGTACACACGGGTGCACACGCCACGACGTTGCGGGCAGTTCTGCAGCGCAGGTACGTCGGATTTCTCGACGATACGCTTACGCGGCTGACGTACCAGCTGGTTGATAGTTGCCATCTACTAGCTCCACTGTTGTCTTGCGACGCTATTGTCTTGCAAGAAAAGCAAAATGGCAGGAACGAATTCCCGCCAAATTTAGGGGATCAAGAGTCTAAAGAGGATCTTGTCCCCAGTCAAGGCAAGGCCCCGACCTCCCCGCTCGTCGAACCTCGACAAATTGTCTCGATTCGATGAACGGCTTGATCAGGGCCTCAGCTCATTTTTCGCAGAACTCAGTTACCGCTCGAGTTCAGCGCTTCGGTCAGTGCAGCTTCCACTTCACTGGCGCTTACGCGCAACGGCTTGTCTGCATCACGACGACGCTTGCGCTCGCTGTGATAAGCCAGACCGGTACCGGCCGGGATCAGACGACCCACGACCACGTTTTCTTTCAGGCCGCGCAGGTAATCGCGCTTGCCGGTTACGGCCGCTTCGGTCAGTACGCGGGTGGTTTCCTGGAAGGAAGCCGCCGAGATGAACGATTCGGTCGACAACGACGCCTTGGTGATACCCAGCAGAACGCGGGTGAACTTGGAGACAAACTTGTCTTCCGCATTCAGACGCTCGTTCTCTACCAGAACGTGAGTCAGTTCCATCTGGTCGCCCTTGATGAAGCTGGAATCGCCGGACTCGGAGATCTCAACTTTACGCAGCATCTGACGCAGGATGGTCTCGATGTGCTTGTCGTTGATCTTCACGCCTTGCAGACGGTAAACGTCCTGGATCTCGTTGACGATGTACTTGGCCAGCGCGCTCACACCCAGCAGACGCAGGATGTCGTGCGGATCGCTCGGACCGTCGGAGATAACTTCGCCGCGGTTTACCTGTTCGCCTTCGAACACGTTCAGGTGACGCCACTTCGGAATCAGCTCTTCGTACGGATCGCTACCGTCGTTCGGGGTAATGACCAGACGGCGCTTGCCTTTGGTCTCTTTACCGAACGCGATGGTGCCGCTGACTTCAGCCAGAATCGACGCTTCTTTCGGACGACGGGCTTCGAACAGGTCGGCAACACGCGGCAGACCACCGGTGATGTCACGGGTTTTCGAAGTTTCTTGCGGGATACGAGCGATAACATCACCGATCGCAATCTTCGCACCGTCCGCAACACCGACCAGGGCGTTGGCTGGCAGGAAGTACTGAGCGATAACGTCAGTGCCTGGCAGCAACAGATCCTTGCCGTTGTCATCAACCATCTTCACCGCAGGACGGATGTCCTTGCCGGCAGCCGGACGGTCTTTGGCATCGAGTACTTCAATGTTGGTCATACCGGTCAATTCGTCAGTCTGACGCTTGATCGTGATGCCTTCTTCCATGCCCACGTAGGTCACGGTACCTTTCATTTCGGTAACGATCGGGTGAGTGTGCGGATCCCACTTGGCCACGATTGCGCCAGCGTCGACCTTGTCACCTTCTTTAACCGAAATCACGGCACCGTACGGCAGCTTGTAACGCTCGCGCTCACGACCGAAGTCATCAGCGATTGCCAGCTCACCGGAACGGGACACAGCAACCAGGTTGCCATCCACACGCTCAACGTGTTTCAGGTTGTGCAGACGGACGGTACCGCCATTCTTCACCTGAACGCTGTCGGCTGCGGAAGTACGGCTTGCCGCACCACCGATGTGGAACGTACGCATCGTCAGCTGGGTACCCGGCTCACCGATGGACTGGGCAGCAATAACGCCGACCGCTTCACCGATGTTCACCTGGTGACCACGAGCCAGGTCACGGCCGTAGCACTTGGCGCAAATGCCATAGCGGGTTTCGCAGCTGATCGGCGAACGCACGATCACTTCGTCGATGCTGTTCAGCTCGATGAACTCGACCCACTTCTCGTCTACCAGGGTGCCAGCAGGAACGATGACGTCCTCGGTACCCGGCTTGAATACGTCACGGGCAATGACACGACCCAATACGCGCTCACCCAACGGTTCTACAACGTCACCGCCTTCAATGTGCGGAGTCATCAGCAGACCGTGTTCGGTGCCGCAATCGATCTCGGTCACGACCAGATCCTGCGCCACGTCTACCAGACGACGAGTCAGGTAACCGGAGTTCGCAGTTTTCAACGCGGTATCCGCCAGACCTTTACGAGCACCGTGAGTCGAGATGAAGTACTGGAGTACGCTCAGACCTTCACGGAAGTTCGCAGTAATCGGCGTTTCAATGATGGAACCGTCCGGCTTGGCCATCAGACCACGCATACCGGCCAGCTGACGAATCTGTGCTGCGGAACCCCGCGCACCCGAGTCGGCCATCATGTACATCGAGTTGAACGATTCTTGCTCGACTTCGTCGCCGTGACGGTCGATGACTTTCTCTTTCGAGAGGTTGGCCATCATCGCCTTGGAGACTTCGTCGTTCGCTTTCGACCAAAGGTCGATCACTTTGTTGTACTTCTCGCCCTGGGTTACCAGGCCGGAGGCGTACTGGCTCTCGATCTCTTTCACTTCATCGGTGGCAGCACCGATGATGCGGGCTTTTTCATCCGGGATAACGAAGTCGTTAACACCGATGGAAACGCCGGAGATGGTCGAGTAGGCAAAACCGGTGTACATCAACTGGTCAGCGAAGATCACGGTCTCTTTCAGACCAACCACGCGGTAGCACTGGTTGATCAGCTTGGAGATCGCCTTTTTCTTCATCGGCAGGTTGACGACGTCGAACGACAGACCTTTTGGCACAACCTGGAACAGCAGCGCACGGCCGACAGTGGTGTCGACGATACGGGTGTTGTTCACGCTGTTGCCGTCACGATCGTTCACGGTTTCGTTGATACGAACCTTGATCTTGGCGTGCAGTGCGGCTTCGCCGGCACGGAACACACGGTCAACTTCCTGCAGATCCGCGAACACACGACCTTCGCCCTTGGCGTTGATCGCTTCACGAGTCATGTAGTACAGACCCAGTACAACGTCCTGCGACGGAACGATGATTGGCTCACCGTTGGCTGGCGACAGAATGTTGTTGGTCGACATCATCAACGCACGCGCTTCGAGCTGGGCTTCCAGCGTCAGCGGTACGTGTACGGCCATTTGGTCGCCGTCGAAGTCGGCGTTGTACGCGGCGCAGACCAGAGGGTGCAGCTGGATAGCCTTACCTTCGATCAGTACCGGTTCAAACGCCTGGATACCCAGACGGTGAAGAGTCGGTGCACGGTTGAGGAGGACCGGGTGTTCGCGAATCACTTCAGCGAGAACGTCCCAAACTTCCGGCAGCTCGCGCTCGACCATTTTCTTGGCGGCTTTGATGGTGGTCGCCAGACCACGCATTTCCAGCTTGCCGAAAATGAACGGCTTGAACAGCTCGAGAGCCATCTTCTTCGGCAGACCGCACTGGTGCAGACGCAGGGTCGGACCTACGGTAATTACCGAACGGCCGGAGTAGTCAACACGCTTACCGAGCAAGTTCTGACGGAAACGACCTTGCTTACCCTTGATCATGTCAGCCAGGGATTTCAGAGGACGCTTGTTGGAACCTGTGATAGCGCGGCCACGACGACCGTTGTCGAGCAGTGCATCGACAGCTTCCTGCAACATACGCTTTTCGTTGCGCACGATGATGTCCGGAGCGGACAGATCCAGCAGGCGCTTCAAACGGTTGTTACGGTTGATCACTCGACGATACAGATCGTTGAGGTCGGAAGTCGCGAAACGACCGCCATCCAGCGGGACCAGTGGACGCAGATCTGGCGGCAGAACCGGCAGAACGGTCAGCACCATCCACTCTGGCAGGTTGCCGGAACCCTGGAAGGCTTCCATCAACTTCAGACGCTTGGACAGCTTCTTGATCTTGGTTTCGGAGTTGGTTTGCGGAATTTCTTCACGCAGACGGCCAATCTCGTGCTCCAGGTCGATAGCGTGCAGCAGTTCGCGGACAGCTTCGGCACCCATGCGGGCGTCGAAATCGTCACCGAACTCTTCCAGCGCTTCGAAGTACTGCTCGTCGTTCAGCAGCTGACCTTTTTCAAGAGTGGTCATGCCCGGGTCGATAACGACATAGCTCTCGAAATAGAGAACGCGTTCGATATCACGCAGGGTCATGTCCATCAGCAGGCCGATACGGGACGGCAGCGATTTCAGGAACCAGATGTGGGCAACCGGCGAAGCCAGTTCGATGTGCGCCATGCGCTCACGACGAACCTTGGCCAGCGCAACTTCAACGCCGCACTTCTCGCAGATCACACCACGGTGCTTCAAGCGCTTGTACTTACCGCACAGGCACTCGTAATCCTTTACCGGGCCAAAGATCTTGGCGCAGAACAGACCGTCACGCTCAGGTTTGAACGTACGGTAGTTGATGGTTTCCGGCTTTTTAACTTCACCGAACGACCACGAGCGGATCATCTCAGGCGAGGCCAATCCGATACGGATGGCGTCGAACTCTTCGACTTGACCCTGGTTTTTCAGCAAATTCAGTAGGTCTTTCAAGGCCTTTCCTCCTGGCGGAGCAGAGAGCGGGCAATCCTGCCCCGCTCTCGATCGCGTCACGTGTTATTCGGTTTCCAGATCGATATCGATGCCGAGGGAACGAATTTCCTTGATCAACACGTTGAAGGACTCGGGCATGCCCGGCTCCATACGGTGATCGCCGTCCACGATGTTTTTGTACATCTTGGTCCGGCCGTTCACATCGTCCGACTTCACTGTGAGCATTTCTTGCAGAGTGTAAGCAGCACCGTATGCTTCCAGTGCCCAGACCTCCATCTCCCCGAAACGCTGACCACCGAACTGCGCCTTACCACCCAGCGGCTGCTGGGTAACCAGGCTGTACGAACCGGTAGAACGCGCGTGCATCTTGTCGTCTACCAAGTGGTTCAGCTTCAGCATGTACATGTAGCCAACGGTAACTGGACGCTCGAACTTGTTGCCGGTACGGCCGTCGGTCAGCTGCATCTGGCCGCTTTCTGGCAGGTCTGCCAGTTTCAGCATGGCCTTGATTTCGCTTTCCTTGGCACCGTCGAACACTGGAGTGGCCATTGGAACACCGCCACGCAGGTTCTTCGCCAGATCCAGGATTTCCTGATCGGAGAAGCTGTCCAGATCTTCGTTACGACCGCCGATCTGGTTGTAGATCTCGTCCAGGAAGGTACGCAGCTCAGCGACTTTGCGCTGCTCTTCGACCATCCGGTTGATCTTCTCGCCCAGACCTTTGGCCGCGAGGCCCAGGTGGGTTTCAAGGATCTGACCAACGTTCATACGCGAAGGTACGCCCAGCGGGTTGAGGACCACGTCGACCGGGGTGCCATTGGCATCGTGCGGCATGTCTTCAACCGGCATGATCACGGAGACCACACCTTTGTTACCGTGACGACCGGCCATCTTGTCGCCCGGCTGGATGCGACGACGGATTGCCAGGTAAACCTTGACGATCTTCAGCACGCCTGGAGCCAGGTCATCGCCCTGCTGCAGTTTGCGCTTCTTGTCTTCGAACTTGTCGTCCAGCAGACGGCGGCGATCAACGATGTAGGCCTGAGCCTTCTCGAGCTGCTCGTTCAGAGCATCTTCAGCCATGCGCAGTTTGAACCACTGACCATGCTCAAGACCGTCGAGTACTTCGTCGGTGATGTCCTGACCTTTCTTCAGGCCCGCGCCGCCTTCAGCCTTGTGGCCTACCAGAGCGGAACGCAGACGTTCGAAGGTCGCGCCTTCAACGATGCGGAACTCTTCGTTCAGATCCTTGCGGATCTCGTCCAGCTGGGACTTCTCGATCGACAGTGCACGAGCATCACGCTCAACGCCGTCACGAGTGAAGACCTGCACGTCGATGACAGTACCTTTGGTGCCGGTAGGCACGCGCAGGGAGGTGTCTTTAACGTCGCTGGCTTTTTCACCGAAGATCGCACGCAGCAGTTTTTCTTCCGGAGTCAGTTGGGTCTCGCCTTTCGGAGTGACCTTGCCTACCAGGATGTCGCCTGCGCCGACTTCAGCACCTACGTAAACGATACCGGCTTCATCCAGCTTGTTCAGAGCGGCTTCACCCACGTTCGGGATGTCCGCAGTGATTTCCTCTGGGCCAAGCTTGGTGTCACGAGCCACACAGGTCAGTTCCTGAATGTGGATCGTGGTGAAACGGTCTTCCTGAACCACACGCTCGGACAGGCAGATGGAGTCTTCGAAGTTGAAGCCGTTCCATGCCATGAACGCGATGCGCATGTTCTGACCCAGAGCCAGTTCACCCATGTCGGTGGACGGGCCGTCGGCCATGATGTCGCTACGCTGAACGCGATCACCTTTGCTCACCAGCGGACGCTGGTTGATGCAGGTGTTCTGGTTCGAGCGGGTGTATTTGGTCAGGTTGTAGATGTCGACACCAGCTTCGCCGGTTTCAACTTCGTCATCAGCAACACGAACCACGATACGGCTGGCATCAACGGAGTCGATCACGCCGCCACGACGAGCCACGACGCAAACGCCGGAGTCGCGAGCCACGTTGCGCTCCATGCCGGTACCGACCAGCGGCTTGTCAGCACGCAGGGTTGGTACAGCCTGACGCTGCATGTTCGAACCCATCAACGCACGGTTGGCGTCGTCGTGCTCGAGGAACGGAATCAGCGACGCTGCAACCGAAACTACCTGCTTCGGCGAAACGTCCATCAAGGTGACGTCTTCCGGCGCCTTGACGGTGAATTCGTTCAGGTGACGCACGGCCACCAGTTCGTCGATCAGGACTTTCTGCTCGTTCATGGTCGCCGAAGCCTGCGCGATCACGTGATCGGCTTCTTCAATGGCGGACAGGAACACGATGTCGTCGGTGACCACACCCTCTTTCACCACACGGTACGGGCTCTCGAGGAAGCCGTACTGGTTGGTGCGAGCGTAAGCAGCCAGCGAGTTGATCAGACCGATGTTCGGACCTTCCGGCGTTTCAATCGGGCAGACACGACCGTAGTGAGTCGGGTGTACGTCACGGACTTCGAAGCCCGCGCGCTCACGAGTCAGACCGCCAGGGCCGAGTGCAGAGACACGACGCTTGTGGGTGATCTCGGACAGCGGGTTGTTCTGGTCCATGAACTGCGACAGCTGGCTGGAACCGAAGAACTCTTTCACCGCCGCAGCCACTGGCTTGGCGTTGATCAGGTCTTGCGGCATCAGGCCTTCGCTTTCAGCCATCGACAGACGCTCTTTGACCGCACGCTCAACACGTACCAGGCCAACGCGGAACTGGTTCTCGGCCATTTCGCCTACGCAGCGAACGCGACGGTTACCCAGGTGGTCGATGTCGTCGACGATGCCTTTACCGTTACGGATGTCGACCAGAGTCTTCAGTACCGCGACGATGTCTTCCTTGCACAGCACGCCCGAACCTTCGATCTCGGTACGACCGATACGACGGTTGAACTTCATCCGGCCGACCGCAGACAGGTCATAGCGCTCAGGGCTGAAGAACAGGTTGTTGAACAAGGTCTCGGCAGCGTCTTTGGTTGGCGGCTCGCCTGGACGCATCATGCGATAGATCTCGACCAGCGCTTCCAATTGGTTGCTGGTGGAGTCGATCTTCAGAGTGTCGGAGACGAACGGACCGCAGTCGATGTCGTTGGTGTACAGAGTTTCGATGCGTACGACGCCGGCCTTGGCGATTTTCGCCAGGATCTCGGTCGACAGCTCGGTGTTGCACTCTGCCAGGATCTCACCGGTAGCCGGGTGCACGATCGCCTTGGCGGTGGTACGACCCAGAACGTAATCCAGAGGCACGTCCAGCTCTTTGATCCCGGCTTTTTCCAGCTGGTTGATGTGGCGGGCAGTAATACGACGGCCCTGCTCAACGATCACCTTGCCTTTGTCGTCCTGGATGTCGAGAACAGCAACTTCACCACGCAGGCGCTGAGGCACCAGCTCCAGGCTCAGGCCTTCGCCTTTCACGTGGAATACGTTGGTGGTGTAGAACGCGTCCAGCACTTCCTCGGTGGTATAACCGAGCGCGCGCAGCAGTACCGAGGCCGGCAGCTTACGACGACGGTCGATACGCACGAATACGCAGTCTTTCGGGTCGAACTCGAAGTCCAGCCACGAACCGCGGTAAGGAATGATGCGCGCGGAGTACAGCAGTTTGCCGGAGCTGTGCGTCTTGCCACGGTCGTGGTCGAAGAACACGCCCGGGGAACGGTGCAGCTGGGAAACGATAACACGCTCGGTACCGTTGATTACGAAGGTACCGTTCTCAGTCATCAATGGGATTTCACCCATGTAGACTTCTTGCTCTTTGATGTCCTTGATCGCTTTGTTCGACGATTCTTTGTCGAAAATGATCAGGCGCACTTTTACCCGCAAAGGTACGGCGAAAGTTACACCGCGCAATACGCATTCTTTGACATCAAATGCCGGTTCGCCCAGGCGATAACCGACGTACTCCAGCGCAGCATTGCCGGAGTAGCTGATGATCGGGAAAACGGATTTGAAGGCCGCATGCAGGCCCACGTCGCGGAACTGATCTTTAGTCGCTCCCGCTTGCAAGAATTCACGATACGAATCCAGCTGGATGGCCAGGAGGTAAGGCACATCCATGACGTCCGGCAACTTGCTAAAGTCCTTGCGGATACGTTTTTTCTCAGTATATGAGTAAGCCATCAGCGTTCCCCAGCTTGGTCACCTGCTTGTTTGGCCCCTCCCGACGGGAGCAGCCAGAAAATCGTGCAAACCCCATGGTTTGCGCCACCGCATCGGGTGGTTACAGCTCGTTATCGACACCGACCCAGTCGGCTGCCAATAACGGAAAAAGGCCGGTGGCAAGAGCCACCAGCCATCAGCCTGTCGCTTGACGCTCGGGCTGGAGGAGCAAAGTCGATGCTTACTTCAGCTCGACTTTAGCGCCTGCTTCTTCCAGCTTCTTCTTAGCGTCTTCAGCAGCTTCTTTCGAAACGCCTTCAGCTACAACCTGAGGAGCGCCGTCGACTTTCTCTTTGGCTTCTTTCAGGCCCAGACCGGTCAGTTCACGAACTGCCTTGATCACGTTTACTTTCTTCTCGCCGGCTTCAACCAGAACAACGTTGAACTCGGTTTGCTCTTCAACAACAGCGGCAGCAGCAGCTGGACCAGCAGCAGCAACAGCAGCGGTCACGCCGAAGGTTTCTTCCATTGCTTTGATCAGCTCAACAACTTCCAGAACGGTTTTCTGGCCGATTGCTTCGATGATTTGTTCGTTAGTCAGAGACATGACTCAATTCCTGATTTGGTGGACAGCCTGTACGGCCGTCGAAATAAACAAAAATACGCGAGATTGGAAACGCTCAGCCTCAGGCTGCAGCTGCTTCTTTCTGATCGCGAATTGCCGCCAGAGTACGAGCCAGCTTGCTGGTAGCGCCTTGAATCACGCTCATCAGTTTCGCAATAGCTTCGTCGCGAGTTGGCAGGCTTGCCAGCACGTCGATCTCATTCGCTGCGAGGAACTTGCCCTCGAACGAAGCTGCCTTGATCTCGAACTTATCCTGACCCTTGGCAAATTCCTTGAACAGACGAGCAGCAGCGCCCGGGTGTTCGTTGGAGAATGCAATCAGGGTCGGGCCGGTGAACACGTCGTTGAGGACACTGTAAGGAGTGTCAGCAACAGCGCGCTTGAGCAGGGTGTTACGTACAACACGTACGTAAACGCCAGCTTCACGAGCCTCTTTACGGAGTCCGGTCATTGCGCCTACTGTTACGCCACGGGCATCAACCACGACAGCGGACAGAGCGACTTTGGCAGCCTCGTTGACTTCAGCGACGATGGCCTTCTTGTCTTCGAGATTAATTGCCACGGGTTTAACTCCTGCTTGTTACCGTTTCATTCGATCGAAACCGAATGTCGTTTTGGTGTCTGATTCGGTAAGGAACCGGGAGCACCATCTGCGTAGGCTTGAGGTTTAAGACTTGCGTCGCCTACGGTCTTGGATAGCCCCCGCCAGGCAGGGACCCCAATCTTTCAATTGGCGCAGTCAACTGCGCCAATTCTTGTCTTACGCGTCCAGCGAGCTCTGGTCGATGACCAGACCTGGGCCCATAGTGGTGCTCAGGGTAACGCGCTTGACGTAGATACCTTTCGAAGAAGCTGGCTTGATACGCTTCAGATCAGCGATCAGGGCTTCAACGTTTTCCTTCAGCTTGACGGCATCGAAGCCGATCTTGCCAACGGAAGTGTGGATGATGCCGTTTTTGTCGGTGCGATAACGAACCTGACCAGCCTTGGCATTTTTAACCGCGGTAGCGACGTCTGGGGTAACAGTGCCGACTTTCGGGTTAGGCATCAGACCACGTGGACCGAGGATCTGACCCAGTTGACCTACAACGCGCATGGCATCCGGGGATGCGATCACTACGTCATAGTTCAGGTCGCCGCCTTTCATTTCGGCAGCCAGGTCGTCCATACCTACACGGTCAGCGCCGGCAGCCAGAGCGGCCTCAGCAGCTGGACCCTGGGTGAACACAGCAACGCGAACAGTCTTGCCAGTGCCGTGTGGCAGCACAGTAGCGCTACGAACGACCTGGTCGGATTTACGCGGGTCTACGCCCAGGTTTACAGCTACGTCGAACGACTCGCTGAACTTGACAGTCGACAGCTCGGCCAGCAGTGCAGCGGCGTCTACAATGTTGTAGGCCTTGCCTGCTTCGATTTTGCCGGCGATAGCCTTTTGACGCTTGGTCAGCTTAGCCATTACACACCCTCCACGTTAAGGCCCATGCTACGAGCAGAACCGGCGATAGTACGCACGGCTGCATCCATATCAGCTGCAGTCAGATCCGCGTTTTTGGTTTTCGCGATTTCTTCCAGCTGAGCACGGGTAACAGTGCCAACCTTAACGGTGTTCGGACGAGCGGAACCGCTGGTCAGACCGGCCGCCTTCTTCAGCAGAACCGAAGCAGGGGTGGATTTGGTTTCGAAAGTGAAGCTACGGTCGCTGTAGACAGTGATGATCACTGGAGTCGGCAGACCAGCTTCCAGACCCTGGGTACGGGCGTTGAAAGCTTTGCAGAATTCCATGATGTTCACGCCGTGCTGACCCAGAGCAGGACCAACAGGTGGGCTTGGGTTAGCCTGAGCGGCCTTCACTTGCAGCTTGATGTAAGCGGTAATCTTCTTGGCCATGAGGCACTCCAATTACGGGTTCGAACGCCTCGAAAGGCTCCCCGGTTACTTGCGCGTTTATCCCAGTGACGACAAAACCCCACAGCCTAGGGCTGCGGGGTTGGGATGCTTGCTCAGTTAGACCTTTTCGACCTGACTGAACTCCAACTCTACCGGAGTAGAGCGTCCGAAAATGAGCACTGCCACTTGGATCCGGCTCTTTTCGTAGTTAACTTCTTCAACAACACCGTTAAAGTCAGCGAACGGACCGTCATTGACTCGAACGGTTTCGCCTGGCTCAAACAACGTCTTCGGCTTCGGCTTGTCGCTACCGTCGGCAACGCGACGCAGGATCGCCTCAGCTTCTTTATCAGTGATTGGTGCTGGCTTATCAGCAGTACCGCCGATAAAACCCATCACCCGAGGAGTATCCTTGACCAAGTGCCAAGTACCCTCGTTCATGTCCATCTGAACCAGCACATAACCTGGGAAGAACTTGCGCTCGCTTTTGCGTTTCTGGCCATTACGCATTTCAACCACTTCTTCAGTGGGAACCAGAATTTCGCCGAAGCCATCTTCCATGCCAGCCAGCTTTACGCGCTCGATCAACGAACGCATGACATGCTTCTCGTAACCCGAGTAAGCATGCACAACGTACCAACGCTTAGCCACGGGACACCCTTAGCCGACAATCAAGGAAACAAGCCAGCCGAGCAGGGAATCAAGCCCCCACAACAGCAACGCCATAACCAGAACAACAGCCACAACAATCAGCGTGGTCTGCGTGGTTTCTTGGCGAGTTGGCCATACGACTTTACGAATCTCGGTGCGAGCTTCCTTAACCAGTACAAAGAAAGACTTGCCCTTGGCAGTCTGCAGGCCTACAAAGGCAGCTACAGCAGCAATAACAAGCAAAGCGAGTACACGGTACAGGATCGGCGAAGCAGCGTAATACTGATTGCCGACAACGCCAACAATTACCAAAGCGACTACGACGAGCCACTTGAGCAAATCGAAGCGAGAGCCTTGAGCTTCAGCTTTAGGAGTCATCTATGAAGATCCTGTGAAAAGAAAGCCAGACACACCGAGTGAATCTGGCAGGTCAGGAGGGAATCGAACCCCCAACCTACGGTTTTGGAGACCGTCGCTCTGCCAATTGAGCTACTGACCTAAAACAAAATCAGGCCGACCATTATGCCGGCCTGAAAAAGACATTACAACTATTTACTCGATGATCTTGGCTACGACGCCAGCACCAACGGTACGGCCGCCTTCACGGATTGCGAAACGCAGACCGTCTTCCATCGCGATAGTTTTGATCAGGGTAACAGTCATCTGAATGTTGTCACCTGGCATTACCATTTCAACGCCTTCTGGCAGCTCGCAGTTACCAGTCACGTCAGTAGTACGGAAGTAGAACTGTGGACGGTAGCCTTTGAAGAACGGAGTGTGACGGCCGCCTTCTTCCTTGCTCAGAACGTAAACTTCTGCGGTGAACTTGGTGTGCGGCTTAACCGAACCCGGCTTAACCAGAACCTGACCACGCTCAACGTCGTCACGCTTGGTGCCACGCAGCAGAACGCCGCAGTTCTCGCCAGCACGACCTTCGTCGAGCAGCTTGCGGAACATTTCAACACCGGTGCAGGTGGTGACGGTAGTGTCACGCAGACCAACGATTTCCAGTGGATCTTGAACGCGAACGATACCGCGCTCGATACGACCGGTCACAACAGTACCGCGACCCGAGATCGAGAATACGTCTTCGATTGGCATCAGGAATGGCTTGTCGATCATACGAACTGGCTCTGGGATGTAGCT
>NZ_AKJQ01000053.1:0-1505 GCF_000282255.1 Pseudomonas sp. GM25
CTGTGTCGGGCCGGGGCGGTCCTGCATCAGCAGGGTGCCGGCCGGGTCGTGGGCGAAGTTTTCCGGCAGGTCATCTCGGGTGTGGCGTACGCGGATCAGCCGGTCGAGGGCGTCGTACGTGTAGCTGCGCTGACCGTGGCGGGTGTCGGCAATATGTTCGAGGTTGCCGTTGGCGCTGTAGGCAAAGTCGCGGCGGTACAGTGCACTGCGTTGATGACCTACGGCGTGGGCGCGTAAGCGGCCCTGCTCGTCGTAGGTGTATTCGCTGAGCAGCAAGCCCTGCTGGCGTTGTTGTTCGCGGCCGTTCTGGTAGACATGGCGAGTGAGCAAGGCGCCGTTGAGGTCGATCGCGGTCAGCGCGCCGCCCTTGGCGTAGTGGTAGTCGAGCTTGCTGTTGTCCGGCAGGCGCAGGCGGCTGAGCTGGCCGCAGGCGTCGTAGGTGTAACGCAAGGTGCCCCAGCCCTGATGCTCGCGCACCAGCCGGTCCTGCAGGTCGTATTCGAAGGCCAGCGGGTGATCCTGGCCGTCATCGACGCCGACCAGTCGACCGAGGCGGTTATAGCGATAGCTGACCTCGACCCCGTCGGGCAGGGTTTTGAGCAGCAGACGCCCAGCAGCATCACGTTGATAGCCGGTGACCAGCGTCGAGCCGTCATCGCCGAACTCGGTCTTTTCCAGCAGATGACCGTTGCGGTCGTAGGCGTAGGCGGTGCGCCGGCCATCGAAGCCGGTTTCCTGTCGGATCAGTCCGGTCGGTGTGTAGTCCAGCCGGTACTTTTCGCCGGACTCGTTCTCGATTTCCGTCAGCAGCAGTTGCGCATGGTCGTAGCGGTATTGCAGCCGGGTGCCGTCGGGATTGATTCGGCGACTGACCAAATGCAGGTCGTCGTCATACTCGTAACGGGTGATGCGCCCCAGTTCATCGCGTTCGGCGGTGATCTGGCCGTAGGCGCTGTAGCTGAAAGCCCGTGTCGCCCCGGTAGGCGAGGTGGTCTGGATCAGCCGGCCAACGGCGTCCCACGCCTGATGGGTGACCGCACCGTGTTCATCCTGCGCAGTAATCCGCCGTCCCAAAGCATCGTAGGAAAACTTCCGAACCCCGCCGTCCGGCAGACTTTCCTCGACCAGTTGTCCGAGGTCGTTCCACACGAACACATGCCGGCCCGAATCCGGATAACGGATCGACAGCAACCGCCCCTGCGCGTCGTAGTGGTAATGGGTGACATGACCGTCGGGATCGACTGCTTCGGTGACGTCACCCTGAGCATTACGCCGGTACGTCCACACCGCATCGCCACGCGGACGGCTGTGAAGGAAACCATTGCGGTACTCGTAGGACGTCGGCGCATCGTCCGGCGGAATCAGCGCGATCAGCCGTCCGACGTCGTCATAGTGGTACTCGGTAACCGCGCCCAGCGCATCCTGCTCGGCGACCAGCCGGCCCTGCGCGTCGTAGGCCTTGAGCTGTTCGCCCCCGTCGGCAGCGACCTGACGCACCAGCCGCG
>NZ_AKJQ01000054.1:0-74325 GCF_000282255.1 Pseudomonas sp. GM25
CCCAGCCGCTACCGGCTGCTGGGCGTGGCGATCATGGCCGTCGTCGACCTGCTGCTGTTCGGCACCATCGGCATCACCATCTGGGCGATCCAGATGATGTGGATCCCGGTCTGGGCCGCTGGTGTGGTCAACGGTCTCGGCCATGCCGTCGGCTACCGCAACTTCGAATGCCGCGACGCGGCGACCAATCTGGTGCCTTGGGGCATCCTGATCGGCGGCGAAGAACTGCACAACAACCATCACACCTACCCCAACTCGGCCAAGCTGTCGGTCAAGAAGTGGGAGTTCGACCTCGGCTGGGCCTGGATCCAGGTCTTCAGCTTCCTGCGTCTGGCCAAGGTTCAGCGTGTTGCCCCGATCGCCCACCGCGTCGAAGGCAAGGGCAACCTGGACATGGACACCGCCATGGCGATCCTCAACAACCGCTTCCAGATCATGGCCCAGTACCGCAAGCTGGTGATCGGGCCGCTGGTGAAGCAGGAACTGGCCAAGGTCGATCATTCGGTACGTCACCAGTTCCACCGGGCCAAACGCCTGCTGTCGCGGGAAACCAGCCTGCTGGAAGATCGCCACCACGCGCGCATCCAGAACATGCTCGAGCACAGCCAGGCGCTGAAAGTAATCTACGAGAAACGCCTGGCCCTGCAGCAGATCTGGGTCAAGACCAGCGCAAATGGCCACGACATGCTCGCCGCCATCAAGGAATGGGTACACGAGGCCGAGGCCAGTGGCATTCAGTCCCTGCGTGAATTCGCCGACCAGTTGAAAACCTACTCGCTGCGCCCTGCCGCCGTCTGATGCCGTTGATCGGTGCGCCCCATTCCCGGGCGCACCCTTCGGAACTTCACCCCCGATCCCCTATCTCAAAGACACTTCGCCACCCCCGGCGGGCTTTCCCGTGGCCGTTGTCGACTTCCCGGCACGCCCTTTGAGATTCGTGTCGATGGTCAACAACAATCAAAAAGACTCATCCCCTCCCCAGTGGCCCGAGGCCGCGCAAACCCTGATGGCATTGATGCACGCCCAGGGCGAAGTCGCCCGGCTGAGCGAACGTGAACAGCTGTTCAGCTCACTGCTGGTCAGCGTCAACGCCGTGCTTTGGGCCTTCAACTGGGAAACCCGTCAGGTGCTGTATGTCAGCCCCGCCTACGAACGGATTTTCGGCCGCTCCGCCGCCCTGCTGCTGGCCGACTACAACCAGTGGCGCGACAGCATTTACCCGGACGATCTGGAATACGCCGAACGCAGCCTCGCCGAAGTGCTGCACAAAGGCGCCGTGGAAGACCGCGAATACCGGATCATCGCCGCCGACGGCCAGGTGCGCTGGATCAGCGACAAGTGCTTCATCAACCGTCAGGACGAACCGGGGCAACCGGTGATCATCGTCGGCATCGCCGAAGACATCACCGACAAGAAGCAGATGGAAACCGAGCTGCAACGCCTGGCCACCACCGACGTGCTGACCCAGAGCAGCAATCGCCGGCACTTCTTCGAATGCGCCCACCGCGAATTCGAAGACGCCCGCCTGCAGGGTGCGCCACTGGCGTTCCTGCTGCTGGACATCGATGACTTCAAAGTGATCAACGACACCTACGGCCACCCGGAAGGCGACAACGTGCTGCAACGAATTGCCGAATGCGGTCGTGCTTCGTTACGCCGGGGAGACCTGTTCGGACGGATTGGAGGTGAGGAATTTGCTGCGGTTTTTCCAGGCTGTGCGCCGGACATGGCGATGCAGGTGGCCGAACGGCTGCAACGGGAAATCCAGCGGCTGAGCTTCAATCACGCCGATCAGACGTTCGGCATCACCGTCAGCCAGGGCCTGACCAGCCTCACCCCGGAAGACGAAAGCCTCGACACCCTGTTCGCCCGCGCGGACGCGGCGATGTACGAGGCCAAACGGCAGGGCAAGAACCGGATCATTTCCGCCTGATTCCAGACCGGATGCGCAATCAAGCCGCTATTTGCGCATCCGCATCAGCTCCGGCAAGCCGATCTTGAGCAACCGCGCCGTGCGGCTCTTCGCCAGTTCCTCAACGCCCTCATGCTCGGTCAGCCGGGCCATCTGCGCCGCCATGTTCATCACCAGCGCCTCGCGGGAATACACCCCGCCACCGAGCTGGTAGACCGAGGCAATCAGCTCGCGCAGCTCCAGCGGCAGGCGCCAGCGGGTGCGTAGCGCCGAGCCGTACGCCGCACCGAATTCCGCCAGCGCATCGCCGACTTCCTCCAGTTCATCCAGCTCGCCGCCGGCCTGCTTCCACTCTTGCAGACAACGCAGCAACGCCAGATCACCGAGGCGATGGAGCATCCCGGCGCAGTAGCAGCGCTCCTGATCCAGATCGAGCAGCCGCGCCAAGGTGCGGGCGTACTCGGCGGTGTGCAGCGACAGGCCCCAATAACGCTCGGCGTAATCCGCCAGGCATGGGTCGCTGAGTCGGGCGCTGCGTTTGAGTGCAAGGCCAAGAATCAGATTCATGCTCTGCCCGGTGCCCAAGCGATGCAGCGCCTGCGCCAGAGTCTGCACTGGCGCGCCATGATGCTGAGCGGCGCTGTTCGACGCTGCAATCAACACGGCGGTGATCTGCGGATCGGTGCGAATTTCCTCTTCCAGCAACTTCAGGTCCAGCCCGTTGGGATTGAGGCTGCGTTTCACCGCCACCTGCACATCGGTCATCAGCGGCGCGCCATCGGCCTGTTCGCGGCGACGTTCGAGAAACACAGACAGGGTCATGCCCGGCGCCAGCGCCGGTACTTCACAGAACACTTCCTCGCCGGCATTCAGCAGCAGCCCCTGCAAACGCTCGGTCAGGCTTTCCATGTTCAGGGGTTTGGCCAGATAGGCGGTGGGCGCCAGCGGCAAGGCTTCGCGCACGCTGGCGCTGTCGTTGCGGCTGCTCATCAGAATGAACGGCAGCGGCGGATTGCGTTTGCGCTGGCGGACACTGCGCAACACGCTCAAGCCATCGACGCCGGGCAACTCCCAGTCGACGATCGCCAGGTCATAGGGGACTTCGCTGAGCAGCGTCATTGCCTCCTGGCCATCGGCGCACAGGTCCAGCCGCGCGTCGCAGCGCACATTCAGCAACACTTGTTTGAGCAGGTCACGCGACCAGGGATCGGCCTCGGCAATCAGCACTCGGGGTACAGCGGGTAATTCGACGGCAGTCATGCTCGCCCTCCCTTGCAATGCTTGAACCTTAGCCAATGCTGGCGTTTCGGTACAACCTGAAAACCGCGCAAGTGTTTCTCCAGGCATGAAAAAACCCGCCGAAGCGGGTTTTTTGTCGATCCGATCACACGGTGCTACGGATTACAGCTCCGAGAAGCACTCTTCGATGATCGCCAGGCCTTTGTCCAGTTGCTCGTCCGGCGAGGTCAGCGGTACCAGGACGCGCAGAACGTTGCCGTAGGTGCCGCAGGACAGCAGGATCAGGCCCTTGTCACGCGCCTTGGCCACGACAGCCGCGACGGCGGTCGGGTTTGGCTTGTGGCTGTCGCCGTTTTCGAACAGCTCGACCGCGATCATGGCGCCCAGGGCACGGACTTCGCCGATCACCGGGTACTTGGCCTGGATGGCTTTCAGGCCGGTGACCAGACGCTCGCCGACAGCCTTGCAGCGGTCCAGCAGTTTTTCTTCCTCGAACACTTCCATCACAGCCAGGGCCGCGGCGCAAGCGATCGGGCTACCGGCGTAGGTGCCGCCCAGGCCGCCTGGAGCGATGGCGTCCATGTATTCGGCCTTGCCGCACACACCGGCCAGCGGGAAGCCGCCAGCGATGGATTTGGCGAAAGTGGTCAGGTCGGCAGCAACGCCCATCTGTTCCATGGCGAAGAACGTGCCGGTACGGCCAGCGCCGGTCTGCACTTCGTCAGCGATCAGCAGGATGCCGTGCTGGTCGCACAGGGCGCGCAGACGCTTCATGAATTCTTTCGGCGCGACGTAGAAACCACCTTCACCCTGTACAGGCTCGATAATGATCGCGGCGATGTCTTTCGGCTCGGCGTCGTTCTTGAAGATGCGCTCGATGGAAGCGATCGAGTCGTCGATGCTCACGCCGTGCAGTTCGTTCGGGTACAGCGCGCGGAAGATGCCGCCTGGCATCAGGCCCATGCCGGCCGAGTAAGGCACGACTTTACCGGTCAGGCCCAGGGTCATCATGGTGCGACCGTGGTAAGCGCCGGTGAAGGCGATCACGCCAGCGCGGCCGGTGGCGGCACGAGCGATCTTCACGGCGTTTTCAACGGCTTCGGAACCGGTGGTCACCAGCAGGGTTTTCTTGGCGAAGTCGCCCGGTACGCGAGCGTTGATTTTCTCGCACAGCTCGACGTACGGCTCGTAGGCCAGCACCTGGAAGCAGGTGTGGGTCAGCTTGTTCAGCTGCTCGGTCACGGCGGCGATGATTTTCGGGTGCACGTGGCCGGTGTTCAGTACGGCGATACCGCCGGCGAAGTCGATGAATTCACGACCTTCAACGTCGGTCACGGTCGCGTTCTTCGCGGACTCGGCGAAGATCGGGTGAATCTGGCCAACACCACGTGGAACAGCTGCGGTACGACGGGCCATCAGTTCAGCGTTAGTCTTGCTCATTACAGTCCTCATTCGCCGCTCATCGGGCGGCGTGGTTCAAGGATAAAGCGGGAGGAATCGGCGGTGGCAGCATGCGATGATCGACTGCCACGGCGTTCCCGGCCGCAGAGAAAATTCCGGTTTGAAACGACGCAAAGGGACAGCGCTCTCGTGCCCTTTGCGTTTACAGCGATCTTCTACCGAGGCTTAGATGCCCAGGCAGAGGTATTTGATTTCCAGGTAATCTTCGATGCCGTACTTGGAGCCTTCACGGCCCAGGCCCGAGGCCTTGATGCCGCCGAACGGCGCGACTTCGTTGGAGATCAGCCCGGTGTTGACGCCGACCATGCCGTATTCCAGAGCTTCCGCCACACGGAACACACGGCCCAGGTCGCGAGCGTAGAAGTACGAGGCCAGACCGAACTCGGTGTCGTTCGACATCGCGATCACGTCGGCTTCGTCTTTGAAGCGGAACAGCGGCGCCAGCGGACCGAAGGTTTCTTCCTTGGCCACAGCCGCGTCTTTCGGCACGTTGGTCAGGATGGTCGGTTCGAAGAAGTTGCCTTCCATCGGCTTGCCACCGGCCAACACGGTTGCGCCTTTGGCAACGGCGTCAGCGATGTGCTCTTGAACCTTGGCCACAGCTTTCTCGTCGATCAGCGGGCCCGTGGTGGTGCCGTCTTCGAGACCGTTGCCGATCTTCAGCTTGGCGACTGCCACTTTCAGCTTCTCGGCGAACGCGTCGTAGACCGAATCCTGAATGTACAGACGGTTGGCGCAGACGCAGGTCTGGCCGTTGTTGCGGTACTTGGAAATGATCGCGCCTTCGACGGCCTTATCCAGGTCCGCGTCGTCGAACACGATGAATGGCGCGTTGCCGCCCAGTTCCAGGGAAACTTTCTTGATGTCCTTGGCGCATTCCGACATCAGCTGACGACCGATTTCGGTCGAACCGGTGAAGGACAGTTTGCGCACGATCGGGTTGCTGGTCAGCTCGCTGCCGATGTCGCCGGCGCTGCCGGACACCACGCTGAACACGCCTTTAGGGATGCCGGCGCGCTGGGCCAGTTCGGCCAGAGCGAATGCGGAGAACGGGGTTTGCGAAGCAGGCTTGAGCACCATGGTGCAACCGGCGGCCAGCGCAGGACCTGCCTTACGGGTGATCATCGCCGCCGGGAAGTTCCACGGGGTGATGGCAGCGGTCACGCCGATCGGTTGCTTGATCACGATCAGGCGCTTGTCAGGCTGGTGGCCCGGAATCACGTCACCGTAGATGCGCTTGGCTTCTTCGGCGAACCACTCGATGAACGAAGCGGCGTAAACGATTTCGCCCTTGGCTTCGGCCAGTGGTTTGCCCTGCTCGAGGGTCATCAGGCGAGCGAGGTCGTCCTGGTTCTCGATCATCAGCTCGAACCAGCGACGCAGTTTGCCTGCACGCTCCTTGGCGGTCAGTGCACGCCAGGCCGGCAGCGCCTTGTCGGCGGCTTCGATGGCACGGCGGGTTTCGGCAGCGCCCATTTTCGGCACGGTGCCCAGAATCTCGCCGGTGGCCGGGTTGTTGACCTTGATCGTCTGACCGTTGTCCGCATCGACCCATGCGCCATCGATGAAGGCTTGCTGGCGGAACAACTGGGTGTCTTTAAGCTGCATGTCGGCTTTCCTTAACAGCACCGCGCAAGGCGCGGAGCAAAATTATGATTGTAGAAAGGCGCCTCGCAAGGCTGCCGTCAGGGAAATCATTTACCGGGCTGGCACATAAATAGCGCACGACTCAAAACGCGTGCGGCTCAGCACCTGGATAAGGAGCGTTTGAAATCTCAAACGAATCCTAGGTTCAAAGGGGTTGAAGGACAATAGGGCGTTCGAAAAAAAGAACAAAAACGCCGCTTTTGCTGAACATTTCAGATCAACGTACCAACAGCCCCGATCGCATGGAAACCATAGAACAGCCTCCCCAAAGCGCCAAGCGAGCCTTTTGCAGGACGTTACAGCTTTATGGAATGCAGGGTTTTCTTACCGACATGCATGCTGACAATCCACGCCCAAACCCGGCATGGACGCCCCGAGCCGACCTAGGTATGATGTCGCCCGCTGCACCAGTAGCTCAGCTGGATAGAGTACTGCCCTCCGAAGGCAGGGGTCGTGGGTTCGAATCCCGCCTGGTGCGCCATGAACAAAACGAAAAAGCCCCGGACTGCAAGGTCCGGGGCTTTTTTTGTCTGCTGGCTGGCGACTCACTCCGTCGTCCAGTCAAACTCGTCGTATTCATCATCGTCTTCTTCGTCCTCGATCAACTCATCATCGAGAACGTCTTCCTCCAGATCGTCTTCAGCCTGCTTGGCCAGAAGAAACTCCTTGCGACTCTCCGTCACTGCCCGCCGCAGTTCCTCACCCTTCACCGGGCAGTTGAGCATTTGGGCGATGCGGTCGATTTTTTGGGCCACGGCATCCTCCAGCGCATCGGCAACGACCCGATAGTGCGCGTTTTTGCGGGTCAATGCCAAATGGCGGATGGCTGATACGGTCAGTTCTTGCGGATTTTTTCCAGTCGCAGGTCGAGATTCACGTTCGGGTAGCGCTTGTGCAGGTTGTTGAACAGGCTGTCGGCCGCTTGCGACTGGCCGGACTCGCGCAGGCGCAGGACTTCGCGCAGTTGCTCGTCGAGACCGTTGACCGGGGCGGCGGCGCGCTTGCTGACCTTGGCTTCGTCCGCCGAGTCGGCGCTGATCGATTCGCTCTGCATCGGTGCAGCCATTTCCGCCATCGGCGCGGGAGCCATTGCGGGAGCCGGCGCGGAAAGTGCGCCGGCGGGAGCCGACAACGATCGGGCCTCCTGACGGACCACAGGCGCGGCCGATTTGGCAGCAGGGGCGAAATCGTATTGAGCCACGGGTTCCGGCGTGCGCTGCACCAGCGACAGCATCAGCGCGATGCCGACCAGACTGGCAAAAGCCACCTGGTAGCGCGGTTGCTGGCAGGCCTTGAGCCAGCGTTGCCACAGGCTCTGCCGTGGTGCCGGGGTTTCACGGCGGGCGGCGTCGAGGATCAGCGCATCGAGATGAGCCGGCGGCTCGGCGTTGTGCTGTTCGCGCACGTGCTTGAGCACTTGCTCTTCGGGTGTCGGGCGGGCGTCCGTCATGTCAGTACCTCCTCGGCCAGCAGCCGACGCAGTTTTTGCTGGGCGTAGCGCAAACGGCTCTTGACGGTTTCCAGCGGTGTTTCGGTGAGACTGGCGATTTGCGCCAGGTCGAGGTCGCCGTGGGCGCGCAGCAGGAACACTTCGCGCTGGTCGGCGGGCAAGGATTGCAGGGCGCTCTCCAGGCGCTCGCTGTCGCGGCTGAGGTTGAGCAATTGTTCGGGATCGGACGCGTCGTCGCTGACGGCGTGGGTTTGCTCGTCGTAACTGTCATGCAGGGGTTGCCGGGCGCCGTGTTTGCGCCAGTGGTCGATCAGGCGATTGCGGGCAATCTGGAACAACCACGTACGAAAGGTCGCCCGGCCTTGTGGCTGACTGGCACTGCGGATCAGGCTCAGCCAGGTCTCCTGGAAAACCTCGTCGGCCAGTTCAGTTTTGCCACTCAAACCGAGCAGAAACCGGTAAAGACTCTGGCGATGACGGGCGTACAGTATCTCGAACGCCTTGCCGTCACCCTCGCGATAACGGGCCAGCAGCGATTCGTCGCTGCTGGCCTCAAGGCTGTCTGCAGAAGCAAACAGCTGTGTGATGAAGCCTTTGAGGCGGCTCACTATTCAATCCGTCGCTCAGTGGAGATTACGTTGGAGGCGGTGGAGGTACGCAGGCTTTGCGCCAGTTCAACCAGTTGCACGAACTCGTTGCGCAGGCCGAAGCGGTCATCGCCACGGGCACCTCGGGCCAGGGCTTCGGTGTCCTTGAGGCTGAACTCGCCGGTGTAGCGGCCGTCCTTGAGTTGCTGGGAAAACGCGGCGACGGCGGCAGCAAAACGCAGGTCTTCACTGGCCGGCGCAACCTGATTGGCAATCGGCCGCTCGATCAGCAGACTTTTCCCACCCTCAGGCTTTTGATATCGCACGCGCAACATTGCCAATTCTCCTTTCTTCTCGGAAACAACCGCGTCGGTTTTTCCGTAACGCAGCGGTTCCAGCCAGCCCTTCTCGCCTGTCGGGACAATTTCATACAACGCCGTCACCGTATGGCCTGCACCGATTTCACCGGCATCGACCTTGTCATTGCTGAAATCCTCACGCTTCAACGCGCGGTTTTCGTAGCCGAGCAGCCGGTATTCGCTGACCTGCGCCGGGTTGAACTCGACCTGCAACTTGACGTCTTTCGCCACCACGGCGAGGGTCGAACCGAGTTGATCCACCAGCACCTTGCGCGCTTCGCGCAGGTTGTCGATGTAGGCGTAGTTGCCGTCACCGGCATCGGCCAGTTGTTCCATCAGGTGTTCATTGTAGTTATCCACACCGAAACCCAGGGTGGTCAGGGAAATCCCGGTCTTGCGTTTATCCACAGCCATTTGTTTCAGGCTGTCGAAGTCGCTGATGCCGACGTTGAAGTCACCGTCGGTGGCCAACAGGATGCGGTTGATGCCTTTGGGGATGAACGCCTGCTGCGCCATCTGATAAGCCAGCTCGATGCCTGAAGCGCCGGCGGTTGAGCCACCGGCGGTCAACTGCTCGATGGCTGTGCGAATTTTCGCCTTTTCCCGTCCGGAAGTCGGCTCCAGCACCACTCTGGATTCGCCGGCATACACCACCAGCGACACCCGATCCTGCTCGCGCAATTGATCGACCAACAATTTCAGGGTGCTTTTGACCAGCGGCAAGCCTTCTCGACGGTCCATCGAGCCGGACACATCCACCAGAAACACCAGGTTCGCCGGGGCCAGTTCCGCCACCGCGCGGTCGGACGCCTTGATGCCGATTCGCAGCAAGCGGGTGTGCGGGTTCCACGGTGAGGCGGCCAGTTCGGTGGTCACGCCGAAGGGCGAGCCATCGCTCGGCAACGCGTAGTTGTAGGGAAAGTAATTGACCATCTCCTCCAGCCGCACCGCGCCTTCCGGCGGCAGTCGACCCTGATTGAGCAGGCGCCGCACATTGGCGTAGGCGCCGGTGTCGACGTCGGCGCTGAAGGTCGAGACCGGAGTTTCGGCGACGCTGTGGATCGGGTTGTCGGCCAGCTTGGCGTACTGCTCGCGCTGTTCGTCGCGATAGCCTTGTGGATAACTTTCACCGGCCGGCATCGGTGCAAAACTGGCGATCGGCGCCGCCAATGCACTGCGCTTGGCCAGCGCGCTATCGACCATGACCGCTTCGGGCTGCACGGAGGATTTCAGTTCGGTCTGCGCCGGAGGCGGCGCGACGGTGGTTTCCGGGCTGGAGGAAACACCGCAACCGGCAACCACCAGCAACACACTGGCAGCAAGGGGGCGCAGAAGCGTCGAAGGAAGGGACATGGGGGCTGACCTCGGGGAAGAATTGATCCATTCATCCCCTGAGACGGGCAGCCCTGTCAGTTCGGGTTAAACCTCGCCGAAAATTTTTTCAGCGGTGATAACGCCGCACCGCACTGCTGTTGCGCAGCACGTGGCCTTTGATTTTTTCCATCAGCTGGGCGCGGGTCAGGCCGGCAGGCAAGGCGTCCGGGGCCAGATCCAGAGCGTAGATCTGGATGATGTAGTGGTGCGCGCTGTCGCCAACCGGCGGGCATGGGCCGATGTAGCTGGTGGTGCCTTTGCTGTTGGTGCCACCGACGCCTTCAAGGGCCGATTTGGCGCCGACACCGGCCGGAATCTGCCGGGTCGTGGCCTTGATCCCGTAGTGAACCCAGTGATCGACGCCCGCGCCTTTCTGGCCGTCCGGATCGTGCATGACAATGGCGTAGCTCAGGGTTCCGCTCGGGCCGGCATTCCAGCTCAGGGCCGGCGACTGGTTCTTGCCGCCGCAGCCGGCCGCATCGCTCGCCGCCGCCGAGGTGAACAGGCGGTTATCCGACACACCGGGAATGCTGAGGGTGAAACGCTCCTGGGCCTGCGCCGGAAACTGCACGCAAAGGGCGACGGCAACGGCCGCCAGCCAAGGGTTGAGAGAGGTCAATCGGGTCATTCCGGGAGCACCTTGTGCAGTTGGGCCTTCGTCGGCTTGCAAACTATAGCCGTACCGTTCGTGCCGTGGCAGTGGGAAATGGCTGAACCTCGCAATGCAGCCCAAACTCGTAAGAGAAATGCCTGTGAGGAGCACGACCATGACCCTGCACCGTGTCGCCCGTTTCGCCGATGTGCCTGAAGACCGTGGGCTGGAGGTGCAAATCGGCGACTGCAAGATCGTCCTGCTGCGCGCCGCCGGCCAGTTGCGCGCCTTTCAGGGGGAATGCCCGCACGCCGGCGCGCCGCTGGCGGAAGGCGCGTTGTGCCATGGCCGCTTGATCTGCCCGTGGCACAAGGCAGCCTTTCGCGCCGAAGATGGCGCCCTGTGCGAACCTCCGGCGCTGGACAGCCTCAAGCGCTATCCGCTGGAACTGCGCGGCGACGAAGTGTGGGTCGATGACCAGCCGCTGCCGGATCCGCACACCCCGCCGCAGGACGATCCGCGCACCTTTGTCATCGTCGGCGCCGGTGCCGGGGGAACGGCCTGCGCTGCTGCTCTGCGGGAAAAAGGCTTCGGCGGGCGGATCGTGCTGATCGACCGCGAGCCGGACGCCGGCTACGACCGCACGGTGCTGAGCAAATTCGTGCTGTCCGGGGAAATGCCGCCGGCGGAAACCCCGCCGCTGCGCGATGACGATTTTTACCGCGAACAGCACATCAACCGGGTTTCAGGCGAGGTCAGCGGGCTCGACGTCGATACCAAAACCCTTCACCTGAGCGATGGCCGCACACTGCATTACAACGCGGCGGTGCTGGCCACCGGCGCAATGCCAAACGCGCTGAAACTGCCCGGCGCCGACCTGCCCCAGGTGTTTGTCCTGCGCTCCAAAGCTCAGGCGCAATCCATCATGGACGCCGCCCGACCCGGCCAACGCGCGGTGATCATCGGTGACAGTTTCATTGCGCTCGAATGCGCTTCGGCCCTGCGCCAGCACGGTCTCGAGGTGACGGTGCTGGCGCGCCATGCGATTCCCTTCGCGGCGCAATTCGGTGAAGCCGTCGGCAAGGCGATCCGGGCACTGCACGAAGAAAACGGCGTGAAATTCATCACCGATCACGAAGCCAGGGAGATCACCGGCGACGGCAAGGTCGAGGCAGTGTTGCTCGACAACGGCCTGCGCCTGTCGGCGGATCTGGTATTGGCGGGAATCGGCGTACATCCGGCCACCGAAGCGTTCGGCGACTTGCCGCGCGAGGACGATCAATCACTGTTGGTCGATGCCAGCCTGCGCGTCACCGACAACCTGTGGGCGATTGGCGATATCGCCACCTTCCCGTTGAACGGCAAACCACAACGCATCGAACACTGGCGCCTGGCCCAGCAGCACGCGCGGATCGCCGCCGCCAACCTGCTCGGTGGCGATGAGCATTACCTCGACGTGCCGTATTTCTGGACCTGGCATTTCGGCCGCAACTACGACTATCTCGGCCACGCTGAGGCGTGGGATGCGGTCGAATTTATCGGCGAACCCGAACAGCCGCCGTTTATCGGGCTGTTCGGGAGCAAGGGCGTGGTTGTGGCAGCAGTCGCCTGCGAAGAGGAACGAGCGATGGCCCTGCTCGCCGAACGCATGAAGCAACCGCTGACGATGGAGGAAGCCTGGCGACTGATTCGCGCCGTCAGGTGATCCGGTTCAGCGGCTCGCGGTTGTCGTCGTCCTCGGCGTGCAGAAAAATCACCCGAGGATGTTCCAGTGGCGCCAGCGGTGGCGGCAGCTCTTCGGGGTGGACCGGCCACAGATGCGGCACCACGTGACTGACGTCACCGTCCTGATCGTTGTGGATGGTCATCACGCCCGGCCCGCGCAGTTTCTGAAAGCGCTCGTCGCACAGCTTGAAGCTGCGGCTCAGCCCTTCATCGTCGACCACCGGGGACGGCAGGCGACGCTGGGCGAAGCTTCGGCTCTTGCGTTGCTGATAGCGCGCCCAGCCGATCAGGATCACCGCGTTGACCAGCGCCACCCACAGATAAATCTGCAAGGTGCCGAGGGCTTCGAACGCCGAGTTGTCGATGCGCGGCCCGCCTTCGTGGGTCTCGATCAGCGGCCATAAACCGCGCGCCAGCAGATACAGCAGACCGATCCAGGCCAGCACCGTGAAGAACGCATCGACCACCACCAGAAACGGCCGTTGGCGGGTCCGGATGATTTTCATTTGATAACCTCCTCTTCGTCGTCCCCGATCGGTTTGATACCCCGGTCGGGACTGACCCAGCGCGCACGCTTCTGGTGTTGGCCGAACAGTACTTTGGGGAAACTGACCAGCGTGGTCAGCAGGCTGACGAACCAGAACGCAATCGGGTACCACACCACCCAGAACATGGTCTTGCCCAGGCCCGGCTCGTAACGCCGGTCAATGATGATGCTGACCGCGAACTGCACCAGGCAGACAAACGCCAGCAGCAACCCGGTAAACGCCGGCGGCATGAGGTGATCGACGGCAATGGCTTCCGGCATGACCACGAACTTGCCGACGCCCCAGAAGATCACCGACAACAGGAAGGTGAACGCCCAACCGGTCGACAGGCAGTATTCGAACAGCAGCGGCCACAGGTAACGGTGACGGTACTGCCAGATCCCGCGAATGTTCTTGAACAGCACCTCGGCGCCGCCTTGGGCCCAGCGCAGGCGCTGTTTCCACAGACCGCGCAGGGTTTCCGGCATCAGGATCCAGCACAGGGCACGGGGCTCGTAAAAGATGCTCCAGTGGTCCAGTTGCAGCTTCCAGCTGATGTCGATGTCTTCGGTGATCATGTCCGGGCTCCAGTAGCCGACCCGGTTCAGCGCGGTGCGACGGAACGCGACGATCACACCGGACACGGTGAAGATCCGCCCGAACACCCGCTGAGTGCGCTTGATCAGCCCGATGATCGACGAGAACTCGCCCACCTGAACCCGCCCGACCAGAGTCGAACGCGTGCGGATCCGTGGGTTGCCGGTCACCGCGCCCAGTCGTGCGTTGTCGAGCATCGGCGCCACAAGGTAAGCGGCGGTGTTCGGCGCCAGCAGCGCGTCACCGTCGATGCACACCAGATATTCGCTGCGCGCAGCGATGGCGCCCATGCGCAGGGCCACGGCCTTGCCCTGGTTTTCCGCCAGGTGCAGCACCCGCAGTCGCGGATCTTCCTTGGCCAGCGCATCCAGCACTTCGGCAGTGTTGTCCTTGGAGCCGTCGTTGATCGCGATGACTTCGATGTTCGGGTAATGCTGCGCCAGCGCCGCGTGGATGGTATCGGCGGCGTTGTCGCCCTCGTTGTAGCAAGGGATCAGGATCGAAATCAGCGGTTCGCCTTCCAGCGGTGGCGGCAGGGTGTCGTCCTTCCACGGCCAGTGCCGTTCCCAGTGCAGCCAGAAATACAGGCCACCGGAAATCCACAACCCGGACATGAACAGCGGGTAGAAGAACACGAAGTCCATCAGGAATTGCCCGGTGACCAGGAAGATCAGCCCCAGCGGGACGCCGAGGACGATCGCCAGAACAAGCAGGGCCAGCAGTCTATCCAGCATGTCATGGGTTCCATTTGTTGGAGAGCGCAGGCCGCACGGTTTTCATGTCCGGCAGGTTCTCGAGGAAGTTGTCCGGGTAGTAGCCGAAACTGGTGGCGCCCTGACGCTTGAGGCGGCCCATCCAGTCGGCCAGTTGTGCGCCGTCGATGTCGGCCTGGTCCTTTTTCGTCCAGTCCCGGGCCTGCAATTCGAACACTGTGCGATCCAGCGCACCGGGGCGCTGTTTGATCTTCGCCACCAGCTCTTCGAGCCACGGGCCGGATTGCGCATGAGTCTGTTTTTCCATGAGCGGCATGGCCATCGGCGCCGTCCAGTCGTAGCTCACGAGGAAGTCGTCGAGGTTCTGCGCGAACCACGCTTCGCTGTGCGGATTGAGCACCGGCTCGGCGAAGATATTGCGTGCAGTGAGCACTTGCGGGCCACGAATCGCGCGCACTTTGGCAGTCAGCTCGTTGGTGAAGTCGATCAGGTAGCGGCTCTTGAAGCGCGTCCAGCGCTGCATCGCCGCCGGATCGTCACGCAGAGCGGCGATCGAGCCAGGCAAGCCGTTCGCGGCATAGGCCTTCAGCGCCTGGGGGCCGGCGTCTTCGAAGTCCGAAAGCACCGCGTCGTCGTGGTAGAGAATGCCGTCGACCGAAGTCAGGCGCGCCACGTCTTCGTAGATCTCGCCGATGATCCGCCGCACCTCGGGGTCGAACGGCGACAGGCGTTTGTATTGATCCGGGTCGACAGCGGTCGTGCCGGTCTTCGGATCCCAGCGCGTCACCCGTGGCAGCTTCGAATCCAGTTCGAAACTCAGCACCGGCATCCACGCAAAGACCTTCACGTGAGCCCGGGTGCGCAATTGCCAGGCGACACGGTCGAACAGGTCGGCGCGCATCGGCAGATGACGGTTGGGGAAGTACAGCGAATGCACCAGGCCATCGCCCTTCGGATCGGCGAACGCTTGCAGGAACACGGTGTTGGCGCCCATGTCGGCCATGCGCTGGATCAGTTTGCCGAGGTTGATTTCCTGCTGCGCCGGGTCCGGGTCGTAGACGTTATCCAGATCCACATGCACCACACGCATGGTGAAATCCGATTGCACGCCGACCACGCTGTTGGCGAAGTGCTCGCCGTCAGGGTCGGAAGCCACCAGGAAACGCGGCCCGCTCATCAGGTTGTCGAGGGCATCGAGGCCGTCATCGAGGGTCAGGGCCATTTCATAGCCCTCTTCGCTGACCACGGTCAGCGACGTGCCATCCGCCGTCCCGTAAGGCCAGACCCAGATGCGCGGTTTTTTACCGGTGTTCTTGCGGATTTTCTCCGAGATCGCCTGCACGTCGGCGCGGATCCGCGCCTGGAAATCGGCTTCGGACTCGTAGCGTTTGCTCACCGGATCGTAGCGCCGGGTCGCGGCCGCCGGCTGCAGGTTGCCTTGCGGGTTGGCGAGGATGCCTTTGTGGCTGGCGTCGGTGTGGGCGGCGATTTCCACCAGGCCCGATTGGGAGATTTCCCGCACCTGAGCCCAGGTCAGGAAGTCGGAACGCGGACGCGGCGTGCCGGCGAAATCCACCGGCTGGTTCAGCGGCGTATCGATCCAGGTGCCCACCGGCGCCAGCAGCGCATGCCAGTTGTAGGCGCGCAACACCGGCAACACGCGGGTGTAGAAGCTTGCATAACCGTCGTCGAAGCTGAGCAGGATCGCCTTGGGTGGCAGTTCCGGCCCGCCTTTACGCGCGGCCATGATCTGGTCGACTGTCACCGGTTTGTAGTTGTTTTCTCGCAGCCAAGCGAGCTGTTCGAGCAGGCGCTCGGTGCGCACCGCCACCACCGCCTGATCGGGATCACGGTCTTCAACGTCGTGGTAGGCAATGCCCAGCACGTGGTTTTTCGGCCAGGGCTTTTCATTGGCTGCCACCGGTCGCTCGGACGGCGGCACGAAGGCCGGGGCTTGCTGGGCGCAGGCGCTGACCAGCAGCACTCCCAGCAGAAGGATGAAACGCGAAATCAAAGGCATCTTCAAACTCTTCTAGAAGCGGAAAGTGAGGTCGACGAGCAGACGCAGATCGGTTTCCCGGTCACCGTCGTAGGGCCGGTTGATCACGCTGAACAAACCGCCCACCTCGAACACGTCGTTCCAGGCGTAGCGCTGGCCGTAACCGAGCAATGCCATGCCGCCGGTGCCGTGATCACGCTGGCTGTAAGTACCCGCACCGGCCTGGAATTGCTGGCTCCAGACGGTTTCGTAACGGTGGTACAGCACGTGATTGACGTTCAGCAGCGGCATGATGCTGAAGTCCGACTTCGGGTTGAAGTACGGCACGTCATCGGACTTGGAGTTGTGGCTGGTGCCCACTTCCAGGCCCGCGTCGACTTGCAGGTTCGGCGCGCTGTAGACGCCCTCTTTTCCGGTCAGCAAGGCTTCGACGCGGTTGTTGCCGTCGCTGAAGTGCGACGGGCTGACCGACAGCCGCCACTCGCGGCTCTCGTTGGCGCGCCAGCGGATGAAACCGCTGCCGCCGTTGGCCTTGATGTCGCTGTTCAATGCCCGCAGCGGGGTCTCGGCCGACAGGTATTCGAGGCTGCCGCCGTATTGCCAGTGATCGTCGATGTCGCGGGCAATCGCCAGACGCGCGCCCTGCTTGTCGCCGAAACCATAGGAATGGTTCGACACCTCGGCTTCGAGGGTCATGTCGCGGGTGCGACGCTCCAGACCGACACGCTGGAAGCGATGGTGGCCGGTGCCTTCGGCGAAATCGCCAGTGGCGTATCCGGCCCCGGCGAACACTCGCCAGTCTTCATCGATCGGCGGGCTGTAGAGGGTGGTCTGGATGCCGAAATCCCGGCTGCCGGTAACCGCGCCGGCATCGCCACCGTTGCCGCCGTTGGCCTTGCCGCCGTAGGCTTCGACGCGCAGCTCGGACATGTCGTGCACTTCGCGCTCACGGGCCAGACGCTGGACCTGACGGTTGTCGGGGAAACGCGCCACCACGTCATCGGTCAGTGCATCCATCTGCCGCCATTCCTGCAGGTCCATGGCGGTACGGGCCTGCGCGACCTCCAGACCCATGTCGCGCGGCGCGATGTTCTCGGTTTCCTTGAGCTGGTTTTCCGCGCGACGCGGCCAGTTACGGGCCAGGTACAGATCGGCCTGGGCCAGGCGCAGGCCGATGTTGCCCGGCGCCTGATCCACCAAGGTCTGCAAGCGCTCTTCGCCGTGAGGCAGGTCGGAGCCGTAGGTGCCGGCCTGCGCTGCCAGTTGCTGGGCGTCCATCCATTCGTCGTTGGGGTTGCCGATCGGCAGGCCTTTGAGTTCGATGCGTGGTTTCTGTGTCTTCGCCTGATCTTCGGCGACCTTGCGCGCCTCTTCGGCGCGGTCGCTTTCCAGCAGCGAGTAATACAGCGCCGTGGTGTCTTCGAGTCGGTCGCCGACATCGGCGTCCGGCGCCGCCAGCACCTGACGGTAAAGATCGGTGGCGATTTCCGGCTGGCGCTGATCCAGATAGGACGCCGCCACCCAGCGCAGGGCGTAGGTCGGAATCTTCACGCCTTCGGCTTGCAGCTTCTGGTATTCGCTGATGACCTCGGCAGTGCGCGCCCGGGCCTTGAGCGCGCCCATGCGGTCGATGCGCCAGCGGGTCACGTCGTCGTGGGCAGTGGCGTCCGGGGTCCAGGTGGCGAGCAACTGATCGTAGTCGGCCAAGGCACGATCGGCGATCACGTAGCGTTCTTTTTCGCTGCGGGTGGCCAGTTCGGCGAGGCGCACGCGTTCGGCAGCCAGATCGCCTTCCAGACGTCGCAAGGTGACGGGATCGATCAGCCCCGGACGCTGCTTCGCCAGACGCAGCGCCGGCTCCGGCAGACGCGCCTTTTGCAGGGCGACCACGTATTCGCGGGCGACCTCCGGTTTATTGCCGGCGCGAACGAAAGCCTGGTCGTATTCGAACAGCGCGTCGTACGGCTTGCCGGCGCGATTAAGCGCGTAGCCCAGCGCCAGTCGGCGGGAAGGATCATCGGGTTTGGCGGCGACCAGCGAACGGGCGCGGATCACCCCTTCGTCAGGCTTGCCGGAATCGGCCTGGGTCAGCGCCAGACCGAGTTGCAGGTCGGCGTTGTCCGGCTCCAGCGTCAGGGCCTTGTTGTAGACCTGGATCGCCTGATCCCAGCGCTTGAGATTGCGATAGGCCCGGGCGGTGGCGGTCAGCGCCTGAACCGGCAATGCCCGGCCACGACCCTGGGTCTCGTAGACCTGCACCACTTCAGCGTCGAGCCCGGCCCAGCCGGCGATTTGCAGGTGATCGCTGACCTGGCCGGTGGTGGCCTGGGCTGGCGGCACCTGACGCAAAGCGGTCAGCGCGGGCGTGTAATGCCCTGCCCGGGCGTCGAGCACCATTTGATCGTAGGCCGTATCGGCCAACGCGAACGCCGGCCAGAGCAACTGGCTGCACAGCGCGACTCGAAACAAAGGGCGTAAACCACGATGTAATACGGGAACATCAATACGCGGCATTCGTCAGCATCCTTACATGGCCAGCCGGGTAGCAACGCCCCCCCTTGCCCATTTCGTAACGGAGGCCAAGCAATAAACGCTCAGCCAAGCTTATCCAAGCAGTCTTGCACGCAAGCGTAGACCAATATTCAGAACACAATAATTGTTCAGATTCGTGACGATGGATTTCCCGACCCGTCGCAAACCCGGACGCCAGACAGCAAAACGCCCGGCGTCTGCGGGTGCAGAGGCCGGGCGTTTCGTTGTCGCGCGGGGCGTCTACTGAGGCTGTTCGATACTGCCGAACTTGCTCATCAGGAAGCCGACGAACTGCTCGACGGTCATCTTCTGGCCGTTGAATTCCACCTGATTGGCGGCGTAATGCAGTTTGGTGACAACGTTGGTGCCGTCCAGCGTTGCCAGCTGCGTACCGACGGCCATGCCGGCGAACATATCGGCGCCAGCGCTGGCCTGGTCAACGATGGCTTTGGCATCGGTCTGACCGTCGATCTGCGCCTGCACGCTGAGCAGATCGACCAGCATCGGCTTGGACACCAGCACATTCACGTCAAGCAGCGCGATCAGCTGTTTGCCCAGTTGATCCGGTGGCAGGTCCATCGACTGTGGCTTGGCCAGATCGAGCACCAGACTCGCGCGGCTCTCGCCGTTGGCGGTTTTCAGCGACAGGTCTTCCAGCGCCAGTTGCGGCCCGGCTGCCAGCAGTTTCTGCAGGTCGGCCTTGACCTGGGTGGACTCGGCCTCGGTCAGGTTCAGCTCCGGTGCCGGCAGGCCGGCGGCGGTGGCTTCGGCAGCGGCCTTCTCGTAAGGCTGCAGCTTGGTCTGGTAGATCTGCATCAGCGACATGGCCGACGGGATGTCGAGGTTTTTCAGGCTCATGGCCAGGTTGGCCGAACCGATTTTCTTGTCGTTGAGGGTTACTTCACCGACCTTGTAGTCAGCACGGCCGGAAGCGTTGCTGCCGTTCTCTTCGGTGCGGTTCTTCATCTCGAAGTTCTTCACGCCCAGCACCGATTGTTTGACGCCGAAGGTGGTCTTGCTGCTGGTCAGTTCCAGGGTGTTCTCGCCGGTGTAATAGCCGTAGGTGCTCTTGGCGAGGTTGCTGGCCAGGGTCAGGCCGTTGAGTTCGATCTGCACCGGCGCCTGATCTTCGGCGACCGTGGTCAGGTGCAGGCTGTCCATGTAGCCGTTGGCCTTGACCTTCTGCGCCTGGGCACTGGCGGAAATGTCCATGTTCAGGCCGGAAAACTTCAGGCTCGACTTGTCGTCCAGCGCAGCTTCCAGCGGCAGCAGTTCGAGGTTGCCGGTAGTGGATTGGTCGTAACCGATGTTGACCACGCCTTTGAGCGGCGCGGCGCCCTTGGTGGCGGCAAACCATTTTTCGGTGATCGGGGTCTTTTCCAGTTCGTAGTGACTGGTGGCCATGACCGGCAGCCACTTCAGCGACACCAGACGCGAGAACGGCAGCGGGCCGTGTTCAATATGGTCGACGAACAGCAACTCGACCGGCGCCTCGCCGAACATTTCACCCTCGCCCTTCAGGCGATAGTGCGCGGTGCTGCTGAATGTGTTGCGCTCAAGCGATACCAGTTCCAGCGACGCACTGCCGTTGGAGCCGGCCATGGCGGTCTGCAACTCGCTGTTGGCGTTGGCGACGGCATTGTTCAGCACGCCTTCGATTTTGGTGCCGGTGTACCAGGCCCCGCCTACGCTGATGGCGCCGATGGCCACAACAATTCCGAGAAGCACGCCTGCTGATTTATTCATGAATGACCTGATCGATTTCCGTGGCTGAAAGTGTGGTCGTCTTCCCTGAACCCGTGACCGGGCCGTGGCGCGACTCCGCTGAATTTAGCGGTGGAGATTAGCACTGGCAGTGCGACGCGGCCCAATGTTTAAAGGTTAAAGAATGTCCACGGGACATGGACAAACAAAAAGATCGCCGGGTTCGGCGATCTTTTCGGGATCAGGAATATTGCACCTCGATCTCATCGAGCTGATGGTCGAAGCTTTTCAGCCGCGCGGTCCACGTGTACACCAGCACTTCGAAATCCCGGTCGATCACTGCCCCGCCCGGCCCGTCGCTGCGCGGGTCGCAGAAATCCAGCTGATAACGCTCACGGGCCATCGCGGTGGCGACGTCCGACAGTTCGCGGGCGTTGTTGAGCCAGTGCCAGCCGTCGTCGGCGACTTGCCGGTCGAGGGCCAGGCATTGTTTTTTCAGGGCTTCGAGGCTTTTTTCCAGCGGCGTGCCGGTGAGTTCGCCCATGACTTCGGCGAAGGTCCGCCCCGGTTGCCAGTAACTGCCCCAGAAGTAGCGGTCGAACACGGTTTCGACTTTGCGCAGCGCGACTTTGGTGTCCCAGATCAGTAGCAGCGTCTTGCTTTGCTCAAGCTGGCGTTTCTTGAGTCGCTGGCTTTGCACCAGGGCCGACGCCACGACCACGATCGCCATGACCGCGATCAGCGCCACGGTGCTGTCGAGGAAGACCATTGCCTTGTCGATCTGGTGGGCCAGCATGATGCCGTAGAAATAGGTGGCCGACAGCAGCACCAGGGCTACCAGGGCGCACCAGAAGCCGAGAGCGTAAGGGTTTTTCATTATTGGTTTCCCCTAGACCTGCGCTAGCGATGTGCACTGAAAAGGCGCCTGGTTCGGGGCGCCCTTTCAATACTTCAAAGCATAGCAACGGCCTCAGGGTTTGCTGGCGATCGAAGCTTGCGTTCGTCCGCTTTCCCAACCGCCGCCCAGGGCGAGGAACAAATCGATCTGGCTCATGGCAACCTGGGTGTTGGCGGCGGCCAGTTGCGCGGTGACGTCGGTGTAGGTGCGGGTGGCCTGCAGGTCGGCAAGGAAGGACTCGCGGCCGGCCTGGAAGAAGCGGTGCGTCTGGTCGGCCGCCAGTTTCGCCGACTGCTCGGCATCGGCCAGCGCATCGCGGCGTTGCAGCAGCGCGGAGTACTGGGACAGGCCGGTCTGGGTTTCGCGGATGGCGTTGAGCACCACGCCGTCGAAATGCGCCAGCGCGCCCTGGGTCGTCGCTTCGGCTTCGCGGATCCGGGCCCGGGCGCCGTTGGTCGGCACGCTCCAGCTCAGCGACGGGCCGAAGCCCCAGCGGTTGGTGGAGGGTTTGCCAAGGTTGTCCAGAATGCCGACGGTGCCGATCGTCGCGCCGAAACTGATGTCCGGGTACAGCTCGCCGGTGGCGATGCCGATTCCAGCCGTCGCGGCCGCCAGACGGCGCTCGGCCTGACGGATGTCCGGCCGACGCTTGAGCAGCGCAGCGCCATCGCCCACCGGCACCAGTTGGGCGATTTTCGGCAGTTCGGCGCAGGTCGCGGTGCCGGTCGGCAATTGATCGACTGGTTTGGCCAGCAACATCGACAGACGGAACAACCCGGCCTGACGCGCCGCTTCATAGCGCGGCATGTCGGCGCGCAGGGATTTGAACTGGGTCTGCGAACGGGTGACCTGGGTTTCGTCGCCGCGCCCGGCGTCGCGCAGGCGCTGAATCAGGGTGGTGCTCTGGGATTGCAGGTCGAGGGAATGCTGGGCGATTTCCCGTTCCTCGTTCGCCGCGCAGACCTGGGTGTAGGCCCGCACCACGTCGGCGACCAGGGTGATGCGCGCGGTGTCGGCAGCGGCCTGGGTCGCATCGGCGTTGGCCTTTGCCGCTTCGATCCCGCGTTGCAACGTGCCCCACAGGTCGAACTGATAGGACGCGCTGATACCGATATCGCCGATGTTGGCCACCGGTACTTTCTCTGGCAGCAGGAATGCCTCGCCGGACTCCTGCAAGCGCTGGGCGCCCATCTTCACGCCGCCGCTCCAGCCACCGGCCGCCTCGGCTTCATCGACCTGCGCACGAGCCCGCGACAGGTTCGCCGCCGCCACCCGCAGATCGGTGTTGGACGCCATGGCCTGCTGCACCAGTTGATCCAGACGCGGATCCTGATACAGCCGCCACCAGTCCGCCGGCACCGGGGCCGACACCACCGGTTTGCCGGCCACCGCCAAGTCGCCCTGGAAATCCTTGCGCTGGATCGCCGCGTCTTCGGGCACGTGATAGTCCGGCCCGACCATCGAGCAGGCCGACAGCATCATGCCCAAACCGGCGATCATCAGAGCCCTGCTCATTTGGCGGGCTCCTGCGGTTGATCGTCGATGATCGACACGGTAGCGGTACGCCCGGCGATCATGCGGAAGTCATCCGGCACGTCGTCGAAGGCAATGCGCACCGGAATCCGTTGCGCCAAACGCACCCAGCTGAACGCCGGATTGACGTTGGGCAGCAGGTTGCTGCCGCTCGAACGGTCACGGTCTTCGATACCGGCAACGATGCTTTCGACATGCCCGCGCAGGCGGGCGCGGTCGCCGATCACGCGGATATCCACCGACTGTCCGATGTGGATGCCGTCGAGTTTGGTTTCTTCGAAATAGCCGTCGATGTGGAACGAATTGCTGTCGACCACCGACAGCACCGGACGCCCGGCGGTGACGAATTCCTGCGAGCGTGGTGCACGGTCGTTGACGTAGCCGTCCACCGGACTGCGGATCACCGAACGGTCGAGGTTGAGCTGAGCGCTGTCCACCGCCACCAGCGCTTCGGCCAGGGCCGATTGGGCGCGGGCCACTTTCGACTGGCTTTCTTCCAGCTGTTCGGCCGGCACCAGATTGCCCAGACCGCGGTTACGCTTGGCTTCACGCTGGGCCTGAGCGAGGGTTTCTTCGCGATCAGCGACCGCCGCCTTGGCCTGACGCAACGCCAGTTTGAAACGGTCCTGGTCGATGCTGAACAGCACCTGGCCGCGTTTCACCAACTGGTTGTCCTTCACTTCGACCTGCTGGATCAGCCCGGACACGTCCGGGGCGATCTGCACGATGTCGGCGCGAATGTGGCCGTCGCGGGTCCAGGGCGCGAACATGTAATACATCACCATGCGCCAGACCACGACGACGGCGAAAGTCACGATCAGCAGCGTCAGGACGACGCGACCGAGGGTCAGAAACGGTTTTTTCATGTCATCAGGTATCGACTGAGTGAATCCACGCCGTACAGCATCACGGCGTAGAGAGCCACGTTGAACAATGCCCGGTGCCAGACCAGACGGTAGAAATGCAGGCGTGTGAGCACGCCGTGTACCAAAACAAACAGCACATAAGTGATGCCCATCAACACCAGCAGGGTCGGCAGGAAAATGCCGCTGATGTCCAGATCACCGATCATAGGGGCGCTCCTTCGGGCAACGGTTCTTCGGGCTCTGCGTTGGAGACGAACTCCACGCCGGGCAGCAGCGCCAGGCGCAAACCGCTCAAGGCGTGCAACAGGTTTAGTCGGGTTTCTTCATCGCCGTGGCCGTTGAGCGCACGGCGGGTGCGATCCATGGTCATCAGCAAAGCACTTGGCGCCGGCAGGCGTTCGCCGGCCTTGAGACAGGCCCGGAAATACTCGCCAACCTCAGCCACTACTTGCTTGAGCAGCGCGTTCGGCGCGCCCGTCACTCGCGGCGTGTAGGCGAGCAGGTCGAGCAGGTTCAGCCCCACGCGCACTTCGCGCATGGCGATGCCGGTGTCCTGACCGGTCAGCGCCAGACGCGGCAGGTGCTGCATCAGGCGGTCGAGCAGTTGCACGCCAAGCTGTCGGTGCTCGGCGAGGTTGGCCGGCTCGGTCATGTTGACGATGTCTTTCCAGCTGAAGCGGGTCAGGCGCTTGGCTGCCAACTCGGCGCCGAACGGCCGGGCGATCAGCGTCCAGATGAACGCGAACAACAGCCCCATCGGACCCGCCAGGTTGGAATTGACGAAGGCGAAGAAGTCCGCATCGTAAGCACCGGAAATGCTGATGAACGACGAGGTATTGACCAGCGTCAGCAGCATGCCGAGGTAGAAGCGTGGCTGCACCGTCAGGGTGCCGACACAGATGAACGGCACCGCGAACGCCAGCACCAGCATCGGAAAGTCATGCAGGTTCGGCAGCACCAGAAACAGGTAAAGACTGGCGAACAGCACCGACATCCCGGTCCAGAAAAAGAACCGGTAGATCTGCGGCGCCGGGTCATCCATCGAGGCGAAGAAACTGCACGACACCGCCGCCAGAATCACCGCACTGCCGCCGTCGGTCCAGCCCAGCAGGATCCACAGTACCGAGGCGACGATGATCGCCAGGATGGTCGAGACCACCGAATACAGCATCAGCCCACGGTCGATGAATGGCGTCAGGCGACCCAGCCGCCAGTGGCGATAAACCGCGCGCCAGCTGTCCTGGCGCTCGCACAGGATCGCGTCCTGCAGGCTGCGGCAGTCCTGCCACAGATCGATGAATTCGCCGAGGCGGTACAGCGCATTGGAAAACAGCAACTGTTTGCGATCTTCGAGGGCTTCGGCGCTCGGTTGCAGCGCTTCGAGCTGATCCCGCAGGGCTTGCCAGCGGTCGAGATCGGCGTATTTGTGGCCGAGCCATTCGCGGGTCGCGGTGAGCAGCGGCGCGAACTTTTCCACCAGTTCCGGCGTGCGCCGTTCGAGGGCGTACAGCGAATCTTCGAGGGCGTCGATCACCGGCAGCAGATGGATCATCCGCCCGCGCAGTTCCTTGGTGTTGCGCACCGTCTGCGGCCGCGCACCTTCGTGCGGCAACTGGCCGATCATCAATTCCAGGCTGTTGAAACTGCCAACCATGGCCATGCGCAGGGCGGTGACTTCTTCAGGCTGCACGTCGCGGCTGAGGAATTTCAGGCTGTAGGTCGTGGCGTCGGCGAACCATTTGCCCACGGCATCGTTGAACACCGGTGCCAGACGTCGTGGCCAGAACATCGCGCCGACCACCGCCGCCACGGCGATGCCGAGGAAGATCTCTTCGGTCCGCGACTCGGCCACGTCCCACACCGCCAGCGGGTTATCCACCACCGGCAGGGCGATCAGCGGCAAGGTGTAGCCGGCCAGCATCAGCGCGTAGTTGTTGGCAGTGCGCAGATGGAGGGACAGAAACAGCAAAATCCCGGTCCACAAGGCGATGACCACCACCAGCACATACGGGCTCTGGACGAACATCGGCACGAACAGCACTGCCGCCGCCGCACCGAGAAACGTGCCGATCGCGCGATACAGCGCCTTGGAACTGGTCGGGCCGAGGAACGGGCTGGAAACGATGTACACCGTGGCCATCGCCCAATAAGGACGCGGCATTTGCATAAGCAAGGCGATGTACAGCGCGATCATCGAGGCCGCGAACGTGCGGATCCCGTAGAACCAGTCCCGCGCCGGGGGCATGCCGGAAAAGAACCCGTTCACGGATTGATCACCGTTGGCGGAGTGGCCGCCTCAAAAGCTCTCAGTACCCGAAGCGTAGCCTCCAGATCGCGCTGGTCGATGCCTTCGAGCACTTCATGACGCAGCCGCACCAGTTGCGCCTCCACCGCTTGCACCAGCTCACGTCCGGTGTCGGTCAGGCTCAGGCATTTGGCGCGACGGTCCTGGGCATCTTCGGTGCGGCAGACAAAACCGGCGTGACACAACTGATCGAGCAGACGCACCAGCGACGGCGACTCCATCCCCGCCGCCTGCGCCACCTGCACCTGGCGCACACCCTCGCCCAAACGCCCGATCATCAACAACGGGACGGCGCAGGCTTCGGAAATTCCATAGTTGACCAGCGTGGTCTGGCAGATCTTCCGCCAATGCCTGGCGGCCACCACCATGGCACTGCTGATGTTCATCTGGAGAGCGTCGAGGTTATTCGGCACGAGGGAATGCACACACTGTTAGTTTGCTAACTATCAATATCGCATTGGTTGGGAAATTCAGTCAAGTTTTGAAACAACTTTGCCCGCTTGTCGCTGGATCGTTCACTTGGTTCCATTTGTGGAACTTACGATGTATATACCTTTTCAGTACCAAGCCTCTTTTGAAGGAGTTTCACATGTCAAAACAAGCCGTTTTTACGATGAAGCTGGAGCCTGAGTTGCGTGAGCAATTCATGGCTGAAGCTGAAGCAACGCATCGCCCTGCCTCGCAAATCGTTCGGGAAATGATGCGCCACTTTGTCCAGACTCAACGCGAGGCTCGCGAGTACGAGGCGTTTCTACAGCGGAAAGTAGATATCGCACGAGCCGCCATACGCGACGGTGATGGCTTGTCGAATGAAGAAGTAGAAGCAGAATTCGCCGCAAGGCGCAGGCGGGCAGACAATCAAGAATGAAGATTATCTGGACGAAAACCGCCACAAAGGATCGTGAAAAGATTTGGGATTATCTTCACTCCGTAAACTCAAAAGCCGCTGTAGATATGGATAACCGTTTCAGCGAAGCGGTTATCCGAATTTCCCAAAATCCGGAAATCGGCCCAGCCGGTATCATTGCCGGCACGCGAGAAGTCATTCCACATAAAAGCTATCGGCTCGTATACCAATTGGAAGACAACGCAGCCTGGATCCTGGCGCTGGTTCATACAGCTCGGTTATGGCCGCTACCGCGATGACTACTACCCCGCCCGCCCCTTCCTCAACATCACATCCAGCTGATCCACCACCTCCGCCCAATCCGCATCATCAAGAATCTCGTCCCGCAGGAAATCCGCCTGACTCTTGGTCCAGAAAAACGCGTCGCACAGGTGCAGTTCGGGTTTGAGCGGGGAATGGGTGGCGATGAACTGGTCGATGCTGACCGGGTCGTTGTCCAGGCCGAGTTGCTTGAACAGGGATGGGAGGCTGTGCGTCGGGTTTTCCATGTCGGAACTCCTGCGAGATTTGTAGGGCGTGAAAGATTTTTCGCGAGCAAGCCCGCTCCCACAGGTTTAGCGCAGAACCTGCGGGAGCGAGCTTGCTCGCGATTGGCGTCGGCACAGACGCTAAAAAAGCTACTGACTCAACTCCCGCACCTGCGCATGCGGCACCATTTTCAGGAACTCGGGCATGCTCATGTGCAGCAGGTTGTTGTGGTTGCCGGCTTCCAGGTAGATGTCTTTTTGCCGGGTCAACAGCGGGTCGATGACCATGTCCAGGCCGTAGGAATCGCCCAGCGGCGGTACGGCACCGCGCTCACAGTCGTCGAAGATGTGCGCCAGATTGCTTTCGCGGGTGATTTGCCATTCGCCGCTGCTGCGCACCTTGCTCAAGTCCAGGTGGCGGCTGGCGGGCAGCACCGCCATCAGGTAGTGCCCGTGACGGTCGTCCAGGATCACCGATTTGGCCACCCGTTCTGCGGCAATCCCGGAGACCCGCGCCGTTTCCAGGCTGCTGGACGAGTGCGGGTGGGTGACGATGTCATATTCGCATTGCGCCCGGTTGAGGCTGCTCTGCACTTTCTTGGCCATACGCATGATGCACCTCGGTGCCCGCCGACGCTGCGCGGCGGACGGTAATGAAACGCTGTGGCTGTCCTTGAAAGTCTAGTCCGGCGAGCTGCAAACACCGGGAAATCCGCCCACTGGCGAGACAGGCGAATTGATCAAAAATCATCCAGCCGCAGCCTCAACTAGACTGTAAGAACAAGCCCTGACTCTCGCGGAGGGTCACGTGAACATCCGTTGCTGTGCGCTTGCCCTGTTGCTGCTGAGTGGATCGGTGGTTGCGGCAGACAGTCCGTTTACCGCCGTCAGCCCGGTCGGCCTGTGGCTGATCACCCTGGGCATCACGTTTCTGATCGCCGAAGCCGCACTGCCCAACTACGGGGTGATCGGCCTCGGCGGTATCGTCATGTTCGTGATCGGCGCGCTGATCCTGAGCAACGCCGAACTGCCGGTGCCGATGATGATCGGCCTCGGGCTGGTCAGCGCCCTGTTGCTGATCGCATTGCTGATCCGTGCCCTGAAAACCCGACCGCGCCAACCGGTCAGCGGCGATGCCGGCCTGCTCGGCAGTGTCACGGCGGTGACGGTGGTGCAACCGGAAGACAGCCGCAACGGCTGGGTGCAATTACAAGGAGAACGCTGGCAGGTGCTGAGCGCCACGCCGCTGCACACCGGACAACCGGTGCGCGTGGTCGGGCGCAAGGGCCTGTTGCTGCAAGTGGCCGCGACTGACGCGGCACCGCTCGGAGAGTGATCATGGGTCTGCAAATCGGTTTTGTCGCGCTGCTGCTGTTGCTGATCGCCCTGGCCGGCTCGACGTTCCGCATCCTGCGCGAATACGAACGCGGCGTGGTGTTCCAGCTCGGGCGCTTCTGGCAGGTCAAGGGGCCGGGGCTGATCCTGCTGATCCCGGTGGTGCAGCAAATGGTCCGGGTCGATCTGCGCACCATCGTCCTCGACGTGCCGCCGCAAGACGTGATCACCCGCGACAACGTGTCGGTGAAGGTCAACGCGGTGCTGTATTTCCGCGTGCTCGACCCACAGAAAGCGATCATCCAGGTCGAAGATTTCCTCATGGCCACCAGCCAACTGGCCCAGACCACCCTGCGCGCGGTACTCGGCAAACATGAGCTGGACGAACTGCTGGCCGAGCGCGAACGTCTGAACATCGACATCCAGCAAGTGCTCGACGCCCAGACCGACGCCTGGGGGATCAAGGTCGCCAACGTCGAAATCAAGCACGTCGACCTCAACGAGTCGATGGTGCGCGCCATCGCCAAGCAGGCCGAAGCCGAGCGGGAACGGCGAGCCAAGGTGATCCACGCCGAAGGCGAATTGCAGGCCTCGGAAAAACTCATGCAGGCCGCCGAAATGCTCGGCCGCCAGCCCGGCGCCATGCAGTTGCGCTACATGCAGACCTTGAGTTCGATTGCCGGCGACAAGAGCTCGACCATCGTCTTTCCATTGCCAATCGAATTGCTTAAGGGGATGGCGGATCTGTCGGCGAAATCGTGAGCGCGCGCAAGCGCTCCAGCGCGGCATAGGGCGCGCGGGCGCAATGTTCCACCCGTGCCTGCAACAGCGCCGATGCCTCGCGGCGCTTGTGTTCGCCATCGACGACAAAGGGTTGTGACGGCTGCTTCGCGTGCTGCGCCGTCGCCGCCAACGCCTGTTCACACTGCGCGGCACTTAGCTTGAAAAACCGCGCCAGCCGCCCGCTCATCGCGTCGGGCAATTCGCTGTAATTGAGCGCCAGCCCGGCAGAATCACGGCAATGCACCCACCCCGCCTCCAGCAGGCGCCCCAGCCGCCGGGCGATGAAATCCTCGCGACCCTCGAACGGCAAATCATCGTCCAGCACACAATCACCGAGCGCACCCGGCACCATGTGCAGGCCGGGACGACGCAGGTGCGAGACGGCGATTTCCAGCGGATCGCGATACACAAACAGCCACGGCGTATCGGGAAAACACTCGTGCAGCAACGGCCATTCGCCGATGTTCCAGGCGTCGAGCTTGATCACCAGCCACTGCTCCGTGCCGCGCCGACGCTGACCGTACGCCGAGAGCAATCCGGCGATGGCCGCACGGCGTTCTTCGTCCGGCAGATCGCTACGCAGCAAGGCATCAAGGGGCGGCGGCTCCGAGACCACGATGTGATCGTCGAGCCGGGCAAGCATCTGACTGATCAGCGTCGAACCGCAACGCGAGGCGTGCAGGATGAAGGCGCTCGGCGGCAGCCCCGGACTGAGCGCTTGCCAATCCATGAGCGTCGACAAGGGTGTTTGCCGGCGGAACGCCTGATTGAACGGCAGGCGCAACGCGTCTTCGACGGCTTCACGAAAGAACGGTTGATGCAGCGGCGTGTCGCCAAACCAGCACCAGTCGACCTGCCATTGCCCGGCAGTTTTCCAGACGCGGATCGGCAGCCAGCCGTCGAAATTCACAGACGCCATTGTTCGTTCCATGATCGACGACCGTTGCGCATCGCCGCCAGCAGCTCTTCACGAGAAAAATTCAGACCGCGTTCAGCGGCCAGCGCCAGGGTCTGGGCGGTGAATGCTTCGGGGTCGTGCAATGCCTGCAACGTCGCGCACAGCAACGGATCCGTGACCAGCAACCGCTGAAATCGCTGCAGCGCCGTCTCCGCGCCACCAGGCTGCGGAGTGCTCGGCAACCCCTCAACAATCATCTGCTCCAGCCAGGGCGCAGGGCGGCAATCGAGCACCAGATGAACCCGAACCGTGCTGTCGCGATTGTCGACCCGATGCGGTCGGGCGAGATCGAGAAACCAGCATTCACCCGCCGTCATCGGCATCCGCTGGCCGTCGAGCCAGAAGTCCACGGCGGGCGGACTGAGCAGTGGAATATGCAGGCGCAAATCGGCGTCCGCACCCTCAAGATCGTAGTCGCGATGCTCATGAATCTGCCCGCCCGGGCCCAGTCGCAACAACCGCGCACTGACGATGTCCAGTGGCAGATCCCGCAGGGCGTGCTGCCAGCGATGGTCATTCAGCCAAGGGGCGCGTTGAACGGGTTCGGCGCTGCCGGGGGACAGTTCGGTCAGCGCATCGGCGGCGGAAATCAGCGCCACGCCGCTCCAGTCGCCGGCGAAATAAGCGGTGTTGAAATGACCGCGCCAGGCAGCGTCGTCAATCGCCGCCAGCGCCTGCAACAGCAACGGCAGGTCCACCGTCACCGGCAACCGTGAGAACGCCGGCCGGCTCATGCCTTGGGCAACACCGCAGTTTCGCCGAGCCAGGTCAGCAACCGGTCGAGACAGGCTTCGACCGTCAGCGTGCCGGTGTCGAGCACCAGCGAAGCCTGGGCCGGCGCCTCGTAAGGCGCCGACACGCCGGTAAACCCGGCCAGCTCGCCGCGACGGGCCCGGGCGTAATGCCCTTTCGGATCACGCTGCTCGCACACCGCCAGCGCGGCGCTGCACCAGACCTCGCGATAGTCCTCGCCCAAACGGCGGGCAAACACCTCGCGCAGTTCCGCCAACGGCGCGATCATCGCCAGAATCACGATCTGCCCGTTGTCCACCAGCAACGCCGCCAGCTCACTGGCGCGGCGGATGTTTTCCAGGCGGTCGGCATCGGTAAAACCCAGGTCGCGGTTGAGCCCGACCCGCAACCCATCGCCATCAAGCACCACGCTTTGCAGACCGCGACTGAACAACTCGGCGTGCAACGCCTGGGCAAGGGTCGATTTGCCCGCCGCCGGCAGGCCGGTCAGCAGCATCGCCGTGCCGCGATGGCCGTTGCGGGCCTCGCGTTGGGCACGGCTGATACTGGCGGTCGGCGCCAATACGTCACTGCGCGGAGGCATGGGCCACCGGCACCGAAATATTCCCCGAGGCCCACGCCGCTTCGCGGTTGGCCAACGCGGTGGCGATCGACTGGACTTCGGTCGACTGCACCTGATCCGGCAGCGGATCGAGGCCGGCACTGGCGAAGATCTGGCCATAAGCATTGCGCAGATCGGCGTAGGACAGATCGCGCCGCAGATCGGCCTGCAAGGTGTTGAGCTCGCCCTGAATCAGGTCCAGTTCACCAATGCCGTCGGCCTGACGACGGTTACGCAACTGACCGACAATTTGCCCGTCGATGTCCGACAGTTGCTGGTTGGTCTTGAACTGGCGCAGCGCCTCCTGATAGTTGGCGTTGGCCACGTAAAGCTGTGCCAGCACTGCAATCGACATTGCCTGACGCCGTGCAGCAGCGACTTCTTCACCGGCCTTGGCCACGTCGATGGCCGCCGGGGCAGAGATCACGTTGAACAGGTTCCAGGTGACCTTCACGCCGTAGTCGGCCCAGCCCTGCTCGACCAGAAACGAGTTGCTGTCGTAATGCCCGCCGGCGGAGAACTCCAGGCCCGGCAGCAGACGCAGCATGGCCTTGCGGGTTTCGGCGGCGCTGATCCGGGTCTGGTAATCCTGCTCGCGCAATTCCGGACGGCTGGTCAGAGCTTCCTGTTCGAGTTTGCTCAGATCGACCTTGAGTTCCGGGATCTGATAACCGTCATCGGTGGCCAACGTCAGGTTGGTGCCCAGCGGCAGGTTGATCAGGGTCGCCAGTTCGGTTTTCGCCAGCGACAGCGCGCGGCGTTGCTCTTCCAGTTGCCGGGTCGCCTCGATCAGCGAACGCTGATAACCGAGCGATTGCACCGGATCGCCGATGCGCTGTTCGCTCATGCTTTCGCTGTTGCGGCGGGCGGTGTCGACCCGCGCCATCAGGCTGTCGATCTGCTTGAGCAGACGTTCGGCGGCCATTGCCCGCCAATAGGCCGAGCGCACGTCCTGAACGATGGTGTTGATCACCTTGCGCCGGCGTTCCTGAACGATCAGACGCTGGTCGCCCTGCTGCTTGGCGCTGATGTAGCTGACGCCGAAATCGAGGACGTTCCAGACCATGGTCAGGTCCGCAACGTCGCGGTCGCGGTCCTGAGAGGTCGACGGTTCCAGGGACTGGGTGCCGGTGCGCACACTCTGGCTGCTGGAGGCGCTGACGTTGTTACGTCCGACGTAACCGGCGTCCAGCGCCATGCGCGGCAGCATGTCGAAACTGGCGAGGTCGAGCTGCCGCTTGGCCAGCGCTTCCTCCATGATTTTCAAGCGGCCTTCGAGGTTGTATTTCACCGCGCGGGCCATGGCCTGGTGCAGGGTCAGCGGACCGCTCAGCGGTTCCTGGCCCTTGTACATGCTTTGCAGGTCGGCCCGGGCCCTTTGTTCACTGACACTGCGTTCGATCGGTTCACTGGTCACTGCACATCCGCTGATCGCCAGCGCCAGCAGGCTGGCGCCGAACAACTTCTGACTTTTCTTCATCCCTGGATCGCCCCTAGGTCCCGCACATATGTGAGTTGTTGTGTGTTGTCAGGCCGGCATTTCGCTGATGCCGACCTGTTGCAGTGCTGCCGCCAGGTTGTCGACCCGGTGCTGCTCGCTGTCCTTGATCTGTTGCAGTTGCTGGCCCAGGGTCGGCGCGCCGAACACACCGCGCAGGCCCTGGGAAATATCGCCGCCCTTGATCGACTGGCTGCCGAAGGCATTCAGCGAATCGCGCTCGGCGCTGCTGTCCTGATTGAACAGGCTCGACAGCGTGCTGCTGCCGAACACCCCGCCATCGCCGCCACCAAACCCGAGGAAGCCATGACCGGAACCGTCACCCAGGTTGTCGCTGCTGCTGAAAACCTGGGCAATGAAGCTCGGGCTCAATGCACCGCGGTTGATGAAAATATCCCCCAGCGGACGGATACCGTTGCCGATCACCCGCTGCTCGAACAACGGCGCGAAAGTCAGCGGTGAACCGAGGTCGCCCGTGGGCGGCGTGAAGACGATCGGTTGCAGCGGAACATTCGGCGGTGGTGGCGGCGCGACCGGATCGCTGCTGCGGAATTCCGGATCCGGCGTTACCACGATCAGCGGAGAAGTCGGTGTCACAGGAGGCACAGGCACCACCGGCACCGTGTTGATCACGTAATTGCCGGAGCTGCTGACACTGCTGCCACTGTTGCCCGACAGGTCGCTGACCCCGGCGGTGTTGATGCTGATCGCATTGCTGGCGCTGTTGACGTTGGCATTCGGCGTCAGGGTCGCGGTCCAGGTCTTGCCGCCGTCGCTGCTGCTCAGGTTGGACAAGGTGCCGTTGGCCACGCTGAGGTCCGACAGGTCGAAACCGCTCACCGCTTCATTGAAGGTGATGATTACCTGCGAAGTCTGACCGACGCCCAGGTTCGGATTGGCGATCACCACCGTGGCGGTCGGCCGTTCGCTGTCGAGGGCGTAGTTGTTCGACACCGCCACCGTGCTGCCGGCATTGCCTGCAAGGTCGGTGACGTTGCTGGTGTCCAGCGCAATGAAGTTGCTCGGGTCAGTGACATTCGCGGTCGGCGTGAAGGTCGCGGTCCAGGTCTTGCCGCCGTCGCTGCTGCTCAGATTGCTCAGGTCGCCGTTGGTCACGCTCAGGTCGGACAGGTCGAAATTGCTCACCGCCTCGCTGAAGCTGAAGGTCACCGTGGTGCTCTGGCCGATGCCCAGATTTGGATTGGCGACCACGATGTTTACCGTCGGCCGGGTCGCATCGAGGATGTAGTTGTTGGAGATGGCGATGCTCGCCCCGAGGTTGCCGGCCAGATCCTGGACGCCGGCGGTGTCGATCAGGATCAGGTTGGTCGGGTCGTTGACGTTGGCTGTCGGCGTGAAGGTCGCGGTCCAGGTCACGCCGCCGTCGCTGCTGGTCAGGTTCGACAGCGAACCGTTGGCGACGCTGATGTCCGACAGGTCGAAACCGCTCACTGCTTCGCTGAAAGTAATGGTCACGGTGGTGGTTTCACCGATGCCCAGGCGATTGTCGGCGACCACGATGGTGGCGGTCGGCAGCGCGGTGTCGATCGCGAAGTTATTGGAATCGGTGGTGCCGACGCCACTGTTGCCCGACAGGTTGGCCACCCCGGCGTTGTTCAGGGTGATCAGGTTGCTGCTGTCGGTGATGTTGTTGGTGGGCGTGAAGGTCGCGGTCCAGGTGATACCGCCGTCGCTGCTGCTGACGTTGCTCAACGTGCCGTTGGCGATGGTCAGGTCGCTGTTGTCGAAACCGCTGACCGCTTCGTTGAAGGTGATGGTCACCAGCGAAGTTTCCCCGGCCTTCAGCGAAGTGTCGGCAACCACGATGGTGGCGGTCGGCACCTGAGTCTGCACCTGATAGTTGGCCGAACTGGTGGTGCCGGTGCCGGTGTTGCCGGCCAGGTCGGTGATGCCGGTGTTGTTCAGGACGATCAGGTTGGTCAGATCGGTAACGCCGATGTTCGGCGTGAAGGTGGCCGTCCAGGTGATGCCGCCGTCGCTCGACGAAACGTTGCTCAGGGTGCCGTTGGCAACGCTCAGGTCGGAGTTGTCGAAACCGGTGACCGCCTCGCTGAAGGTGATGGTCACCAGCGCGTTTTCGCCGGGCCGCAGGTCGCTGTCGGTCATGACGATGGTCGCCGTCGGGCGCTGACTGTCGACCGCATAGTTGTTGGAGTCGGTAGTGCCGCTGCCAGCGTTGCCCGCCAGATCGGAGATGCCGGTGTTGTCCAGGGTGATCAGGTTGGTGGTATCGGTGATGCCCGCCGCCGGCGTGAACGTCGCCGTCCAGGTGATGCCGCCGTCGCTGCTGCTCACCGCGCTCAGCGTACCGTTGGCGATGATCAGGTCGGCATTGGTGAAGCCGGTCACCGCTTCGCTGAAGGTGATGGTCACCAGGCTGGTCTGGCCGACGCCGAGTGCGGTGTCGGCGACCACGATGGTGGCGGTCGGACGCACGGTATCGATCGAATAGTTGTTCGAATCGGTGGTACCGCTGCCGGCGTTGCCCGACAGGTTCTGGATGCCAGAGTTGTCCAGCGTGATCAGGTTGGTGGCGTCGGTGATGTTGGTGGTCGGTGTGAAGGTCGCCGTCCAGGTGATCCCGCCGTCGCTGCTGCTGACCGCGCTGAGCGTGCCGTTGGCAATCGTCAGGTCGGCGTTGGTGAAACCGGTCACCGCCTCGCTGAAGGTGATGGTCACCAGCGAGGACTCGCCGATTTTCAGCGCGTTGTCGGCAATGATGATGGTCGCGGTCGGCACCACAGTGTCGATGGTGTAGTTGTTGGAGTTGGTCGTGCCGCTGCCGGCGTTGCCCGAAAGGTCGGCGATGCCGGTATTGGCCAGCACGATCAGGTTCGTCGCGTCGTTGACGCCTACGTTCGGCGTGAACGTCGCCGTCCAGGTGATGCCGCCGTCGCTGCTGCTTACCGCCGTCAACGTGCCGTTGGCGATGATCAGGTCGGCGTTGGTGAAGCCGCTGACCGCTTCGCTGAAGGTGATGGTCACCAGCGAGGTTTCGCCGGCAGTGAGGTTGCTGTCGGCGACCACGATGGTCGCGGTTGGCCGCACCGTATCGATCGCATAATTGTTGGAATCGGTAGTACCGCTGCCGGCGTTGCCCGACAGGTCGACGATGCCGGTGTTGTCCAGGGTGATCAGGTTGGTGGTGTCAGTGATGCTGGCGCTCGGGGTGAACGTCGCGGTCCAGGTGATGCCGCCGTCGCTGCTGCTGACCGCGCTCAACGTGCCGTTGGCGACCGTCAGGTCGGCGTTGGTGAAACCGCTGATCGCTTCACTGAAAGTGATGGTCACCAGCGAGGTTTCACCGATCCGCAGGTTGTTGTCGGCCACCACGATGGTCGCGGTCGGGCGCACGGTATCGATGGCGTAGTTGTTGGAGTCGGTGGTGCCGCTGCCGGCGTTGCCGTTCATATCCGCGATGCCGGTGTTGTTCAGCGTGATCAGGTTGGTCGCGTCGGTGATGCTGGCGGTCGGCGTGAAGGTTGCTGTCCAGGTAATGCCGCCGTCGCTGCTGCTGACCGCCGTCAACGTGCCGTTGGCAATCGTCAGGTCGGCGTTGGTGAAACCGGTGATCGCTTCGCTGAAGGTGATGGTCACCAGCGAGGTTTCGCCAATTTTCAGCGCGTTGTCCGCCACCACGATGGTCGCGGTCGGACGCGCGGTGTCGATCGCGTAATTGTTGGAATTGGTGGTGCCACTGCCGGCGTTGCCGGCCAGATCGACGACCCCGGTGTTATCCAGGGTGACCAGGTTGGTGGTGTCGGTAATGTTGGTGGTCGGCGTCAGCGTGGCGGTCCAGGTGATGCCGCCGTCACTGCTGCTCAGGCCGGTCAGGGTGCCGTTGGCCACTGTCATGTCGGCGGTGGTGAAGCCGCTGACCGCTTCGCTGAAGGTGATGGTCACCAGCGACGTTTCACCCACTGCCAGATTGGTGTCGGCCACAACAATGGTCGCGGTCGGCCGCACGGTATCGATCACGTAATTGGCCGAATCGGTGGTGCCGCTGCCGGCGTTGCCGGCAAGGTCAGCGATACCGGTCTTGTCCAGGGAGATCAGGTTGGTGGTGTCGGTGATGCTGGCCGTCGGGGTGAACGTTCCGGTCCAGGTGATGCCGCCGTCGCTGCTGCTCACGGCGCTCAGCGTGCCGTTGGCGATGGTCAGGTCGGCGTTGGTGAAGCCGGTCACCGCCTCGCTGAAAGTAAAGGTCACCAGCGAGGTATCGCCGATCTTCAACGCCGTGTCGGACATCACGATAGTCACGGTCGGCCGTGCGGTGTCGATCGCGTAATTGACCGAGCTGGTCGTGCCGACGCCCGCCACGCCGTCGCTGATGGCGGTCACTCCGGTGTTGTCGAGGGTGATCAGGTTGGTGCTGTCGGTAATGTTGTTGGTCGGCGTGAAAGTCGCGGTCCAGGTCAGGCCGCCATCGCTGCTGCTGACCGATGTCAGCGTGCCGTTGGCGATGGTCAGGTCGGCGTTGGTAAACCCGGTGACTGCCCGGCTGAAGGTGATGGTCACCAGCGAGGTTTCGCCGATTTTCAGAGCCGTGTCGGCCATCACGATGGTCGCGGTCGGCGGTTCCACATAGGCGGTGTTGAGTGTGCCGCCGTTGTTGTAGATCGCCGCGAAGGCCAGCGGTACAGAGCCCGTCACGCCACCACCCAGTTCTGCGCCGCCGGAACCGCTGCCGGCCGCGTTGCCGCTGATGGCGCTGAAGTTGGCAGCGGTGATCAGTACCGTGCCGCCCTGGTTCCAGATCGCGCCGACACCCCGTCCACCGTCGCCGCCGTTCAGGTTGTTGCTGCCCTGGCCGCTGCCGCCACCACCACCGCCACCCGCACCGATGTTGTTGCTGATGACCGAGGTGCCGACGATTTTCAGCGTGCCGGTGGAAGCGTTGTAAATGCCGCCGGCTGCATTGCCGCCGACGCCGCCAACCTTGTCCCAGCCAGCGCCGCCACCACCGCCGCCAATGGAAATCGTGCCGTTGCTGGCCGTGCCGCCATTGCCGCCGTTGCTGTAATAGGACACGCCCACACCGCCCGCGCCGCCCGTGGTCGAGCCGCCGCGCCCGCCCATGTGCGTCGCGTCGTAGCCACCGCCGTAACCGCCGACACCGCCGCTGCCGGCCTGGCCGCCCAGCGTACCGGTGCCCGGCCCGGCCGTGCCGCCATGACCGCCGCTCTGACCGCCAAGACCACCGCCACCGCCGCCGCCACCGCCGTAAAACGCACCGGTGACACCACCGCCGCCACCACCGCCGGCCGCCGCGTTGCCGGTGACCGAAACGTTGTTCAGGGTCAGGATGCCGGCGTTGAAGATCCCGCCGCCCATGGCGCCGGTTGCGCCGTAGCCGCCATTGCCACCGTTGCCCGAGACCAGGCCCCGGGTGATGACCAGACCATCCAGGGTCACCGTGCTACCGGAGGTGATTTCCACCACTCGGGTCCGGTATTGGCCATCGAGCGTAACGTCCGCGACACCGTCGTTGTTCAGGTCGCCATCGACGGTGATGTTCTTGTTGATCAGCAATTCCGAGGTGAGCTGCACCGTCATGCCGCTGCTGAAGGTCACGATGTCGCCGTTCTGCGCCGACGCCAGCGCTGCGCGCAGCGAGCCGACTCCGGTGTTGGCATTGTTGGTGGCGGTCCAGGTGGCCAGGCCCCACTGGTATTCGCTCATCGCCCGGGTCGACAGCACGTTGGCGCTTTCGATGTTGCCGGTGGCGATCTCCAGATCCCAGTCGCCGCCCACGCCGGTGCGGTTGTTCGAGGCGGCCACATCGCGGCCGGTCAATTGCGCCAGCGAGTCGACGAAGCTCAGGCCACGATCGCCTTCGGCGGTGTAGCAACCGTAGATCAGGATGTCGCCGCCGACGTTCATGTCTTTGCCGATTTCCGCCAGGATCGCGCTGCGCTGGGCGACGTTGTCGGCCGACAGATAACTGTTGCCCAGCCACAGGTCACCGGCGTTGCCGTGGGCGATGATCTGCACCGAGCTGACGCCCTGATGCTGGTCGAGGTAATCGGCGATCTGCTGCAAACCATCCTTGCCCGCATCGAGCTTGACCACTTGCGTGCCGGGGGCCACGCCCTTGAGCAGGCTGTCGGCATCCTTGACTCGGGAATCGACGAACACCACGCTCTGCCCCGGCACCGCGACCGGGCTGGCGGCGGGCGTGGCATCAGCCTGGCCGTGGGTGTCCTTGCTGGCGCTCGGGTGATCGGCGGCCGGCGCTTTCGCGGCATCGGCGGTGGCATGGCTGTCAGCCTGGGCGGCGGTGTCGGCCACGGTGGCCGCGACAGCGCCGTCGAACAGCATGCGCGGTTCCAGCGACATGATCATGGGCGCCGCCAGCGTCCGTTGGCCTTCGGTAACCCGCGACTTCTGCTTGCTCCACCACATGTTGCTCACCCGGACTCGAACACAGTTGTTGACGCATCAATGAAAAACGCCGCGATCAGCTGATCGCGGCGTCGGACTTCATACGAATGACATTGGCAGCGCTGGCTGAGCCATCGAGCCAGAAGGACAAATCGGCGTATTGCTTGAACAGGTCCGGCGGCAGAATCGTGCGCCGCGACTCAAGGGCGACCTTGGGCTTGACCTTGTGCAGGCCGGCCACGCCCAGGGCCTGGTCGAACTCCGGCGCGTCATAGGCCAGGTGCTCGAAATCGTGCTCGAACCAGGGTTCGCCGATGAAGTCGTAGACCAGCCGCAGCACCCGCTCCGGGGCCTGGGTCAGCAGGTCGTAATCGACGATCAGCAGCGAATCGGCGTGCTCGCCGTAATAGGCTTCCTTGAGCGCCGCCCAGGCGAAACCCACCAAACGATTGCGCTGAGCCAAAGTCTCGCAGCGGCTGTAGACAGTGTTGCGCTCGACCGCATCGCCGAACAGTTTGGTGTTTTCAAAAGGATTGGCGCGGTACAGCCGCTCGAGGCTGTCCATCACCCAGGCGACGTTGCGCACACAGGCGATGACCTTGGCTTGAGGGAACAGGTCGTTGATGGCCGGCAGTCGCGCGGACCACTGGCGGTTTGTGTCGAACACCACCGGTTTGGCGGCCTTGTCGGCGTAGTAGGAATCGAACAGGCCGCGCAACAGGCGGCGGCGCATGTCGGTGTCGATCACCGCGCCGAATTCACTGCCGGCACTGCATTGTTCAAGGACCCCGGCGAACAGCGCGCCAACCGGACTGGTCATGCCGGCATGAAAGCGCGGGTTCTGCAGGAGGATTGCAGAAAGGAGGGTAGAACCTGAGCGCGGCAAGCCGGAGATAAAGTGGAACTGCTGCAATCCCTTCACCGTATTTGTAAGTCCTTTTGTCCCACGAGCGTAGTCCAACAATACCCTTTCGACTAGTAGTGTTTTGATATCAAAACAGAGCAAAACGGACTTAAAAACCTCGTATTTATCGCGAATAAAATGGTGAAGCGTTTAAGTCAGTTTTCTCCCGATCCATTGGGCGCCTGCAACGAAAAAAGTCGCGCTTTCGCCCCGCCCGCCTGCACCTGGTCCCGCAGCTGCCAGGTCGCAGGCAGGGGCAGAAATGGATCGGGTACTTCCACGTCCAGATCACCAATCAACCAGACCCGGGCACTGTCCTTCGGCAGGTCTCCCAACCGATCCAGATAAACCCCATCGGACACCAGCGTGCCAAAGCCGTAGTGGTTCGGGCGGGTCGAGCGCCCCTCGACGGTGGGCGGCGTAAACAGCCGGACTTGAGCGTCTGTACGGTTGTAATAGACGTAACTGAGGTACCAGAGCATGTCGCTGGTAACGATCCGGTCGCCGCTGGTGAAGTGGCGGTTGACGTAATCGACCATGACGTTGAACTGATCGTTGCGATCGACCGTGGCGTTGTTGTTCAACCCGATCATCTCGACCCCGACCAGCGACAGCAGCACCGCCACCGCCATCACGCGCACGCTGGTGTAGAGCCGGTCGATGGCCAGCGCTGCCAGCATCGGCAGGCCCAGCGCGTAGGCGGTCAGGTAACGCTCGATGAACACCGGCGTGACGAAGGACACGGCGAACACCAGCAACAACGGCACGCCGGTGTAGACCGCCAGCAGGACGCTGCCATGGTTCACGCTGCGATCCCGGGCGACGGCGACAGCCGCCAGCACCAGCAAGGCCAGCGGCACACCGCCGAACAGCAGCAACGGCAACTGCTCGCCCTCATCCTGGATCAGCCACAGCCAGATCATCGACGGCAGCGAAGACAGGGTCACCGGATCTTCCCAGCCCACATCGCCGCCGGCCTTGAGCGCGTCCATGTGTTGCAGCAGGTCAATCAGGTTCGGCAACCACGGCAGGTAGAGCACGACGATGGCCAGATTGGCCAGCCACCAGTCTTTGCGCTGGAGATGCTTCAGGCGATAACCCGGCAACAGCCGGATCAGCCCCAGATACAGCCAATGGCTCAGCGCCGCCAGCACGGCGAAATAGTGGGTGTACAACGCCGCCGTCATCAGCAGCGCGTAGATCAACAGATAGCGGTGACGCTGCGGGCGCCGGATCCACTTGACCAGCACCAGCGTCGCGCCGATCAGCAGCAAGCCAAGCAACGCATACATGCGCACTTCCTGGCTGTAGCGCACCGCCGTCGGCAGCAGCGCCAGCAACACCCCGGCGATGATTGCGGCGCGGCGGGTGGCCAGCCGGTCGACCAGGCTCACGCCGAGCCCGACCGTGGCGATGCCGGCCAGCGCACTGAAACTGCGAATGGCCAGCAGGCCGTCGCCGAACACGCCGATCCAGCCGTGCAGCAGCATGAAATACAGCGGCGGGTGCACGTCGAACGCGGCGTGTGTCCAGATCCCGCCCAGCGAATAGCGCGCCAGCAGCAGGCTCGAACCTTCATCGCCCCAGATCGCGGCAGCGGTCAGGTCATAAAAGCGCACCACGGTGGCCAGCAACAGGATCGGTATCAACCAGTGCTCGCGCGCCCAGCGCAACAGGCGCCGGACACCGGCATTCGGTGCAGCGAACGGGTCCTGGGTATCCCCCAGCGGTGTCTCGCGAAGGACCTCCATCAACCTCCCCTCAGCGTTTTTTGCGAACTCGATTTGCGTCATTGACTGCGAACACTGTAGGCCAGCGCCGAAGTCGACGCGCGGCCGTGACGACGTCCGGCAAGTCCGTCGATCCGGGTCTACGCTACGGCTTGGCGTGACCTGCCCGCGCAAAAGGAAGGAGTCAGCAAAACGTTTCGACCGGCCCGACAACAAGGGCGACCGCGCGGCGCGCCGACCACACAACAGAAGGATGAGGAACCATGGAAGTCTTTATGGGTACGATTCAACCGTTCGCCTTCAACTTCGCCCCGAGTGGCTGGGCCTTGTGCAACGGGCAAATCCTGGGCATCTCGCAATACCAGGCGCTGTTCGCCTTGCTGGGCACTTACTACGGCGGCAATGGCACGACCAACTTTCAACTGCCCAACCTGCAAGGTCGCGTGGCCGTCGCACAAGGCACCGGACTGGGCCTGACACCGCGCGTCATCGGTCAGGTGTACGGCACCGAAAGCGTCACCGCCACCATCGCCAACATGCCCAACCACACTCACGCGATGACCGGGCTCACGGCCAACACGGCCTTGTCGCTGGCCGTACCCGCCAGCAATCCGGCGACGGTGCCGACCGCCACCAACTCGTACCTCGGCGCGTCCGGCGGCGGCCCTGGTTCGGCGAACATTTACTCCGACGCCCAAGGCGCCACACCGGTGCCACTCAAGGGCGTGACCACCACCGTCACCGGGGACATTTCCTCCACCGGCGGCAGTCAGCCACTGCAAGTCTTGAACCCGGCCCTGGTCCTCAACTTCAGCGTTGCCCTGAACGGCCTGTTCCCGTCGCGCAACTGATCAAACGCCGGGGGCTTCACCGCCCCCGGCCGTTCTTTTTTCACTGGAGTCAGACCATGCTGCAAGCGGTTCAGATTCAACACGTCCAGCCGTTGCTCGGACAACAACGCACGCTGCACCTGCCCGATGGCACGGCATTGCCGATTCGGATCGAGCACCTTGATGAGGTCCCCGCCGCGAAAACCCGCTACAGCGAACGCATGCCCTTCTGTCTCGAATTCAACAGCCTGGTGCCGACCGGGTTCGTCGACGGTTTATGCGCGCTGGAGCTGCCGGAACTCGGCCGGGTGGAGGACATTTTCGTGTCGCGGGTGCCGGCGATGGGCCGGGATCCGCAACTGGGTTATTTCTGCATTTCCTTCAACTGAGATCCCGCCTCACTGCGGGTACCACACCAACCGCTCCGCCGCCGGATTGCGCTCTTCCACGGCAAACCCCAGCGCCAGGTAATGCTGGCGCGCATGGGGGTTGTTGGCCCAGACCACCGTCGCCACCGGGCAGCGCACTTGCTGCGCGGCTTTTTGCACGCCTTGCAACACGGTTCGTCCGTAACCCTTGCCCCGGGCCTGGGGAATGAAGGCGAGGTATAACACGCGGATTTCATTGACGCCGAAATCGGTGCTGAGTGCGCCGATGGATGTGCCGAGTTTTTCCACGATGTAGTGCATGGCATTCGGATGATTTTCACCCATGCCCTGCTCCTGCACCTGAAACTGCTGGGCAACGATTTGCTGCACCTGTTCCTGCTCGCCGTCGATCCATTGCAGATCCGGCCGCGCCGATTGATACAGGCTGTGCAGAAAGGGGCCGTCAGTCGCCCGCGAAGGCCGCACCACCAATCCGTCCGCCGCCAGGTTTTCCGTCATCTTCATGCTCCCTAGAAACCGCTTTCCCTGACCCCCAGCGCCGCCATCCGGCGCCAGGCCACGCCGAGCACCGATTCGCCGCTGCCCTGCAACACCACCACGCCGCGCAGCGGCTGCACCGGGGTCGGTGCCTGATCCAGCGTAGTCAAACGCACGCCGTATTGCGCCTGCACCGGTTCTGCCCGTTGCTGCTGATCGCGGCGCACGGCAATCGGCCCGTGGTGATCGGAAGTCAGCGCTTCCTGATCGACATAGGCCACACCGTTGGTGTCGATTTCATTGAGTTGCACCGCGATGGCGGCATGCATCGGGTCGTCGGCGATAAACCGCCCGGTGGCGCCGGGCTTGACCCGCCACAGTTCGGCTTCGGGCAGGTAACCGCGCAGTCGCGTGCCGTCCTCGACCACCCGCGCCAGCGCGTCCTTGCTCGACAGCCAGCGGCCCGACGTCAGGTTCGGCAGCAGGTCACGCACGGTGCCGGCATGAGGTGCGCGCAACAAAAGGCGTTCACGTTGAGCAGTCAGGCCACTGTATTCCGCCACCGCTTCGGCAAGGCGTTGCTCGACGATGCCGGCGTCGGCAGCGGTCTCACTGCGGCCAGCCTGACGGCGCATCAGCAATTGCTGGATGCGGATTTCCCGGCGGACGATGGCCTGCCGCGAATCGAGATCGGGTGATTCCAGCTCGATCAGCACGTCGCCCTGAGCCACGGTCTGACCATCCGCCACCTTCACGGCTTTGACCCGCGCCGCCGTCGGCGCGTGCAAGGCACTGGCGCGACCGCCCTCGAGCATCGTCGGCAATTCCACCGAGCTGCGCCACGGCACGATCAGCACCAGCAACAGGCCGAGTACCGCCAGACTGCTGAGCAATACCCGGGGACCGTGAGCCTGTTCGCGGCGGCTCCACCACTGGCGCCACTCACTCATGATCGGCAGAAAGATGAACCACACCAGTTCCACCAGCATCAGGAAGATCCCCAACACCTTGAAGAACAAGTGATAGACCGCCAGCGCGATCCCGAAAAACAACGCCGCACGCCATAACCACGAGCCATACCCCCAGATCAGCAAACGCCGCTGCATCGTCGGCGACCAAGGCTCCGGCGCCGGAGCGCCATAGCCGAACAGAAACTCCCGCAACCGCCAGCGACACAGGGCAAACGCCCGGCCCTGCAGGTTGTCGACTTCCCATAAGTCGCTGAGCAGAAAGTAACCATCGAAGCGCATGAACGGGTTCAGATTGACCACCAGCGTGGTGATCCACGTCGCGCTGGCGAGCATGAACGCCGCCGTGCGACCGGGCCCGTCCGGCAGGAACGACCAGACCAGCAGCGCAAGGCTCGCCAGCAACAATTCCGCCAGCACGCCACCGGCACCGATCAGCAGTCGCGCACGTCGGTCATTGACTCGCCAGGCATCGCTGACATCGGTGTAGAACATCGGCAGCAAGACCATGAACGCCACGCCCATGCTTTGCACCCGACACCCGGCGCGCTTGGCCATGAACGCATGACCGAACTCGTGACAGAGCTTGGCGAAGAACAGCGCGATGCCGAACGCGATCGCGCCGCCCAGGCTGAACAGATGCGGAAAGGTGCCGACGAACCGCTGCCAGTCCCGCGACACCAGAAACACCCCGAGTGCCAGCGTCGCCGGCAGGCCGTAGCGCAAAACCTTGGGACCGAAGCGTTCCAGCCACGGCCAGGCACGGTTGAGAAAAGCGTCCGGGCGCCACAGTGGAATGCGGAAGAACAGGTATTGATGCAGCAGGATTTTCCACAGGCTCTGGCGTTGTACGAGGGCCTTGAGCCGATAACTGGCGCGCTGTTGCTCGTCGAGGGCACTGATCAGGTCGTGACCGCGCAGGAACTCCAGCAGTTGCGCCAGCTCGTTGCCGTCCAGAGGCAAACCCGGTTCACGGTTGGCGGCGCGCAGCACTTGTTCGGGATCGCCCAGCGACCAGTGGCGCAACAGGCGCATGGCCGCCGCGCCGAGTTTGAAGTAGCGCCCGCGCACCGGGTCGGCCAGGGTCCAGCGCGGCGAACCGTCCAATGCAGGCGCCGCGGGCGACAATTGCAGGTCGGCACGCAGGCTCGGCAGGGTCATTTACAGGCCTACGCTCTGACGCAGCCCGGCGAGCGGACGCCGCAGCAGGTACAAGGCCAGCGGCGCGCGGTCGCCGAAAATTTTGGCGGTGCCGCGCAGGCCGATACGCGGCGGGGCGTCGGCGAAATTGGCGTCCAGCCGATAGGCCAATTGCCCGCCGGCGGTGGGCTGCGCCTCGTAGGCCGAACGTTCGAGGGTGGCGAGGTGGCGTTGCAGCGGATCGCTGTCGAGAAACAGCGCGACTTCGGCGCCCGGCTCCAGTGAGATGGCGTCGCCCACGGCCAGCTCGATACGCAGTTCGGCCTGGCTCGGGTCGGCGATTTCCATCAGCCGTTCGCCGGTCTGCACCGGTTTGCCGGTCCAGCGCTCGGCATCGGCGAACACCGCAATGCCGTCACGCTCGGCGCGCACTTCGCTGCGGTTGAGCAGTTCGCGGGCGTAGTCGCGTTCGGCGCGCTTCTGTTCGGCGCGGGCGGCCAGCAGATCGACCCGGGAGCTGGATTCAGCATCAACGAACGAGCGCTGGGAATTGGCTTTGAGTTCCGCTTCGGCGACCCCGAGCGCACGCTCGGCAACATCGGCCTGAGCCTTCAGCGTCGTGCTTTCAAAGCGCAGCAACAAATCACCGGTTTTCACGCTCTGGTTGGGTTTGACCAGAAACTCGGCGATCACCCCGTCCAGCGGTGCGGCGACAACGCGCCCGCCCTGAGGCACCACTTCGGCGGGCGCCAGCACCGACTGGCGCACCGGGATCAACAGCCCGAGCAACAACACCGCGACCAGCGCCACCTGACGTTTGCGGGTCCAGCGCAGCCGCCATGGCTTGCGCGGCTGCAACGCCAGCCAGGCATGGCTGTAGGTGTCGCCCAATTGCGACAGCAACACTTGTTCAGAAGGGTTCCACGGCAGATCACGGGCCAGCCACAAACCGCCGAACACCTGACCCTGACGGTCGATCAACGGCAGCCAGAACACTTGCATGGCCGACAGACTGCGCCAGTCGGCCTGGATCGATTCGCCGACCATTTCCGTCGAGATCACCCGCGCCTGTTTCAGCACATCCTGCTTGAACAACTGCGCCACAGCCTGCTCGACGAACGCAACGAACGGCGCATTCGGCTCCACCGCGCTGACCCCGGTCACCGCCTGCACCTTGCCGGCGATCAACAGCGCCGCATGGCGGAAACCGAACAGCGACTGGCCGTCATTGACCAGGCTGTAGGCCAGTTGCGAAATGTCTTGGGCGGCGCGGGTCTGCCGTTCGAGATCGAGAAACCGCGCGAATACTTGCTCGGCGGCGCCGCTCACCGGGGCGTTCACTTAAGCTCCGGAAAGCGCGCGGTGCCGCTCATGCCGGCGAGCAGGCCTTTGGCTTCGGGGAGTGTGGCGACCAGCAACAGGGTCTGGCTGCCTTCATCGATCCGCGCACCGAGGCGTTTGACCGTGGCGTCGATCGGCTGACCGGTTTCATCGGGCACGAAGCTGAACGACTGACCGGGCTTGAGCCTGGCCATCCAGCGCGACGGCACCAACAGATGGATTTCCAGGGTGCGGTTGTCGACCACATCGAGCAGCGGCGCACCGGCCGGCACGCTTTCATAACGCTGCACCTTGCGTTCGACCACTTGCCCGTCGAACGGCGCGACCACGCTGCAGCGTTTGACCTGGACTTGATAAACCTGGGATTGCGCCTGGGTCTCGCTGACCTTGGCCTCGGCCCGGGCCACTTCGAAACGCCCGACGGAATTGAGCGCCGCCAGTTGCCGGTTGTGCGCCAGCTCTTCACCGGCGCCACGGCTGGCGGCCTGCGCGGCATTCAACTGGGCCTGATAGGCCGAACAGTCGAACCGCGCCAGCGTATCGCCCTTCTTGAACGACTCGCCCTCGCTGAACGGCAACTCGACAATTCGCCCCGACAACTCGCTGGCCAGCGTCGCCTGATCCCGCGCCCGCAACACACCGCGCGCTTCACTGCTGGCCGACGCATTCGCCGCCCCGCCGCTATCCAGCAGCGGATCGTCTGGCGCGGGCGTTTGAGCCTGAACTGCACACGTTACAAAGGTCAATCCGACAACCCAATCACGAAAACGCCGCATAACCGTTACTCCCTGACGGATGCTCGGAGTCTACGACAGCGGGGATTAGCGTCAAGCGAAAGGCCATCATTCGTCTCGAGGTGGGCGCTTTCGTCGCTTACAAACTTTAGGGAAGTTTCCTACGCGTCTTTCCAAAGGGCCGTTATTGCCGATTTATCGTTCGTTGCTTACTCTCGCCGCACTCAACCCCATACGTAGCGATTCAGTTCGCTGGCAGTTGGGGTAAAGAAACCGGCCTCGGCCGGTTTTTTTATTTTTTGCGCTCATACACTCAACGCTGCGCCATCTCCCCCACCGGATACACCGACTCCCATCCCCCGCCCAACGCCCGGTACAACCCGACCATCGCCAGTGAAACGCCGGTGGAGCTTTCCACCCATTGTTCCTGGGTGGCGAGCAGTGCGCCTTGCACGGTGAGGACGTTGACGAAGTCGACCACGCCTTCGACGTATTGCTGTTGCGCGGTGCGCAGGGCGATCTGGTTCTGGCGCACGGCTTCGGCGAGGCTGTCGCGGCGGCGCTGGCTGGCGTTGTAGGCGGTCAGTTGGTCGTCGATTTCGTGCCAGGCGCGCAGGACGGTCTGTTGATAACCGATTGCCGCTTCCTGCTGTTGGGCTTCGCGCAGTTGCAGCACGCCGCGCAGGCGGCCGCCGTCGAACAGCGGCAGGCTGAATTGCGGGCCGATGCCGAAGGCGCGAGAGCCCCAGGAACCGAAATCACTGAGCTGCATGGCTTGCGAGCCGAGATTGCCGGACAGGGTGATACGCGGATAGAAATCGCCCTTGGCCACGCCGATGTTGGCGGTGGCGGCATGCAACCGGGCTTCGGCCTGGCGGATGTCCGGCCGGCGCTCGGCGAGTTGCGACGGCAGGCCGATGGCGACGGTCAGCGGCGACTGCGGCACTGGCGCGTCTGTGGATAACTCTTTCGCCAGCGCCTGCGGCGGTTCGCCCATCAACAGGCTGATGGCGTTGATCAGTTGCGCCTGACGTTGTTCCAGTGCCGGCAACCGTGATTCGATGGCTGCCACTTGCGCGGCCGCTTCGGCGACGTCGAGATCGGTGGCCACGCCGTCGTTGAGGCGCAGTTGCGAGAGCTTCAGGCTGTGCCGTGCGACATCGAGGTTCTGCTCGGTGACGGCGCGGGTGTTCTGCACGCCGCGCAGCTGAATGTAGTTCTGCGCGGTATCCGCGAGTACCGCCAACAGCACGCCGCGACGATCATTTTCCGCGACTTCGAGGTTGGCATCGGCGGCTTCGGTTTCCCGGCGCACGCGGCCCCAGAAGTCCAGTTCCCAGGAAGCGGAGAAACCGGCATCCCACAGGTTGAAGGCAGAATCGCCGTTGTGCCCGGACGGATCGTTCAGGCCTTCGCCGCTGTTGCGCTTGCGGGCGTAGCTGCCGGTGGCGGCGGTCGCCGGATAACGGTCGGCGGTGATCACCTGACGGGCGGCGCGGCTTTGTTGCAGGCGGCTGCTGGCCAGTTGCAGGTCAAGGTTGCTGCGCAAGGCGCGCTGGGTCAGGGCCGAGAGTTGCGCGTCGTGAAAGACTTCCCACCAGCGCTCGTTCAAGGGTTCGCTGACGGCTTGGCTGGGTGCGCTTTTTGACGGTTTGGCCCACCCGGCAATCTGCGTGGCTTCGGGTTTCTGGAAATCCGGGCCGACGGTGCAGGCCGCCAACGCCGACAGACTCAGGACAACCGTCATGGACTGAAAGCGCTTCATCGCTGCGTCACCTCACGCACCGACGTCATCGAGCTTTCGGTGTCGATGCTCGCCTCCACCGACATCCCCACCCGCAAGCGTTCGGCCAATGGCTGGCCCGGATCCAGCAAAACCTTCACCGGAATCCGCTGCACAACCTTGGTGAAGTTGCCGGTGGCGTTGTCCGGTTTGACCGCCGCGAAGGTCACGCCGGTGGCCGGGGCAATACTCTCGACGCGGCCGGTGAGGGCTTCGCCGCCAAGGCTGTCGACCCGCACGATAACGTCCTGCCCCGGCTGTACGTCGGTGAGCTGGGTTTCCTGGAAGTTGGCGACCACATAGGCCTGCTTCAACGGCACCACCGCCAGCAGTTTGCTGCCCGGCGTCACATAGGCGCCAACCCGCACGGCGCGCTCGCCGATCATGCCGTCCTGGGGCGCGGTGATGCGCGTGTAGGACAGCTCGAAACTGGCGATTTCCAGCGCGGCCTGAGCGTGTTTCAAACTGCCTTCGGCGGCATCGCGCTGCGCCGTCAGAATCTCGACCTGCTTACGTTCCGCTGCCAGTTTTGCCGTGGCCGTGTCCAGCCGCGCAGAGGCCTGATCGATCCGGGTGCGCGCCTGTTGCGCGTTCTGCACGGTGCCGGCACCGACGCCTGCGAGGTGGTTATAGCGGTTCAATTCCTGCTGGGCGAAGGCCATTTCAGCCTTGGCCGAAACCACCGAAGCCTGCGCCTGAGCGATCACCGAAGTCTGGCGCTCCAGGGTGGCTTTGGCGTTCTGCAACTGCGCGCGGGCCACCAGGGTTTGCGCGTCGGCGGCCTCGGCAGCAGCGCGCAAGTCGCGGTCATCGATCAGCGCCAGCAACTGCCCGGCCTTGACCTGCTGGTTGTCTTCCACCAGCACTTCTTTGATGAACCCCGCCACACGCGGCACCACCAGGGTGAAGTCGGCAGAAACGAATGCATCGTTGGTGTTCTGCTGGGTGCGCTTGCCGAACAGGCCCGGCATCGCCAGATACACCAGCACACCGACCGCCAGCGCAGCGGCCACAGCCACCGCGAGTTTTTGCTTTGCTTGAGTCGTCATAAAAACCTTCTGTTCCAGTCAGGTCGGCGCGCGCGGCGGAAAGATCCGCGTCGGCAGCCAGAAAATCAGCAGGATCAGCGCCACCGCGACGCCAGCCATGCACAGATAAAGATCCGAAGAAGTCAGCACCACCGCCTGTTCGTGCAGGCGATGGGCGAGGCCGGGGTCGTTGCTCGCGGCCAGCGGCGAGTTGCCGAGGCGATCGACCAGCATCGTCGAGTGAAAATGCAGGCGCGAAGTGGTCAGCGCCTCGATCACGCCAGTGGCGACCACCGCCGCCAGGCCTTTCACGGTGTTGAACCACGCCGAAGCGAACGGCCCGTCCTGCGGCTGGATGCTGCCGGTCGACAGCATCAGCAACGGCAACACCGCCATCGGCTGGCCGAAAATCTGCAGCCATTGCAGGACATAGAAGTCGTCGCGAATCCATTCCGAGGTCAGCTGCGAACCACCCAGACACGACAGCGTCAACATGCTCAAACCGATGCCGAGCACCCAGCGGCAATCGACCCAACGCAAGTTGCACAACGCCGCCACCAGCGGCAGCGCGATCAACTGCGGCAATGCCGCGATCAGCATGATCGGCGCGGTCTGTACCGGGCGGTAACCCTGCACCTGAGCCAGGTAACTCGACGGAATCAGTACCACCGCCAGCAGCACCACCAGCACGCCGGCCAACGTCATCAACGCGAACGACAGGTTGCGAATGCCGAGCATCTGTAGCTTGAAAAACGGAATCGGCTGCGACCATTCATTGATCAGAAACGCCACCAGCAACAGCGAACCGGCGCCGAGCAAAGCGCAGATCAGGTTCGACTCGAACCAGTCCAGGCGATTGCCCTGCAACAGGCCGATCACCAGCATGCAGATCGCCGGAAAGCCCAGCAGCAGGCCTTTCCAGTTGAACGACTTGAGGCGTTCCAGACGCAACGGATCCTGCGGCAAGCCGTACGCAACAGCGGCCATGGCGATCAGGCACGGCACGATGATTTGCCAGAACGTCCACTGCCAGCCGAAGTATTCGGTCCACAACCCGGCCAGCGGCGTACCGAGACCGGGGCCGAAGGTGGCGGTCAGGGCGTAACCGGCCAGACCGTAAAGCTTGACGTTGGCCGGCAGAAACCGCAGCGCAACGGTCATCAGCATCGGCGGCAACGCGCCGCCGGCCAGACCTTGCAGGATGCGCATCAGCAGCAGGCTTTCGTAGTTCGGGGCGAACGGGCAAAGCACCCCGAGCAGGGTGAACACGCCGATGGCGCACAGAGTGAAACGACGCAGGGAAAAGGTCACCGAGCACCACGGCGCGAACGCCATGGCCGCCACCGAGGTCGCGGTGTAGCTGGCGACCAGCCAGGTGCCTTCGTCGTAGCCGATGCTCAGGGCGCCGCGAATGTCGGCCAGGGCGACCTTGGTCACCATCTCGTTGAGACCCGACACCAGCACCGCCAGCAGCACGCCGACCAGACCGATGATGATCCGCGCCCCGAACACCGGTGGCGCGGCTGCCATCGGAGCGGCAGCGGCAATCGGTGCCGTGACCGTCAAGGATGTCATGCAAGCAAACTCCGGAGGGAAAAATACCGGAGCATCTTAGTCAGGCTTACGGCTGACGAAAATTGACTTGTCGGCAGCTTATAGTTGCGCCAGACGCAATCCTCAGGGTTGGGCTGCCAGCCAGGTTTCGTCGCAGCAGGTCTTGAGGGTTTCGCGCAGCCAGCGGTGGGCCGGATCCTTGTCGAAACGCGGGTGCCAGGCCTGGGTCAGCATCAGCGTCGGCAGCGGGATCGGCAGGTCGAACGAGCGCAGCTTCAAGCCCAGCCGCCGTACACTGAGCAACGCTTCCTTGGGTACCGGCAGGATCAGATCGGAGTCCGGCAGGGCGAACATCGCCGCATGGAAACTCGGCGCGATCACCGCTACCCGCCGCTCCAGGCCCAGCGCATTCAACGCGGTGTCGATAGGCCCACGGGCAATGCCCCGGCGGGACATGCTGATGTGGGAAAAACCGGCGTAACGTTCGGCGGTGATCTCGCCATCCAGTAGCGGATGATCCTCGCGCACCAGGCCGACGAAGTGGGTGGAAAACAGGTTCTGTATTTTGACTTCCGGGGTCACCGGGCGGGTGTTGCTGACACTCAGATCGATCCGCCCTTCACGCAAGGCTTCATCGTCGCCGTCGCCTTCGGGAACGAAACGCAACTCACAGTGCGGCGCCAGTTGATCGAGGGTGTCGAACAGCTTGCCGCCGTACACGCCAACGAAGAAGTCGTTGGCGCGAATGCTGAAGCGCCGGCGCAACGTCCCCAGTTCCACCGCATCGGCTGAGCGAAACAGCAGCGCCGCCTGCTCGACCACATCGCGCACCTGCTCGCGCAACTCCAGCGCCTTGGGCGTCGGCACCAGACCGCGACCGGCACGCACCAGAATCGGATCGCCAATGGCTTCGCGAATCCGCGTCAACGTGCGGCTCATGGCCGCCGAACTGAGATTCATCCGCCGTGCGGCGCCGACCACGCTGCCCTCGTCGAGCAAGGCGTCGAGGGCGACCAACAGGTTCATGTCCGGGAGTTGCATGCTGAGCACTCATGACCAATCAGGATTGATTCGCACGCAATGCTAGCAGATCAGAAAATCAGCGCTGCATCCCCCAGCGTTTCACCGTCACCCGCTCCAGCGTGTCGAACACCAGGTTCTCCACCAGCAAGCCGATGAGGATCACCACGGCCAGACCGGCAAACACTTTGTCGGTGTACAGCTCGTTGCGGTTCTGGAAGATGTACCAACCCAGGCCACCCTTGCCGCTGGTGGCGCCGAACACCAGTTCGGCGGCGATCAGGGTGCGCCAAGCGAAAGCCCAGCCGATTTTCAGCCCGGCGAGGATCGACGGCAGCGCCGCCGGAATCAGGATGAACAGCACGAAGCGCATGCCCTTCAATCCGTAGTTTCGGCCGGCCATGCGCAGGGTTTCCGAGACGCCGAGAAACCCGGCGTAAGTGTTCAACGCCAATGCCCACAGCACCGAATGCACCAGCACGAAAATCAGGCTGTTCTGCCCCAGGCCGAACCACAGCAATGCGAGCGGCAACAGCGCAATCGCTGGCAGCGGGTTGAACATAGAGGTCAGCGTACTTAGCAAGTCCCGGCCTAATTGGGTCGAGACCGCCAGCGTGGTCAGGGCGAAGGCCAGGACGATGCCGATCAGGTAGCCCTTGAGCAGCACCACCAGCGAAATCCACACCTTGCCCAGCAGTTCGCCGCTGAGCAGACCGTCATACAGCGCATGACTGGTCTGCAAAAAGCTCGGCAGCAGCAGGTCGTTGTTCTGCACCCGGGCCACCACCTCCCAGAGCACGGCGAGCAAAATCAGGATCACGCTTTTGCGCAGCCAGCCCTGTTGCCACAGGCGCTGGCCGAGCGGCAGTTCGCGCTCCACCGGCACGCTGGTCAGCGGTTGCAGATCGTTTTCGAATTCTTGACGTACGGATGATGAATGGCTCATCGGGCAATCCTCCAGGCGGCTCAATAAGCGATGCGGATATCGGTGAAATCCAGTTCGCGCTCGGTTTCCGGCGACTGCCCTTCATCGAACAGCAAACGGTGAATACGCCGTGCCGACTCCTGAAACGCCACACCACCGAGGCTGTGCAGATCGTATTGATGGCTGTGTACTTCCGCCCTCACCCGGCCCGGGTGCGGCGACAGCAGCAGGATGCGATTGCCCACCACCAGCGCTTCTTCAATCGAGTGGGTGACGAACAGCAAGGTGAAACGCACCTCCTCCCAGAGCAGCAGCAATTCCTCCTGCATCTTGCGCCGGGTCAGGGCGTCCAGCGCGGCGAACGGTTCGTCCATCAGCAGGATTTTCGGCTGCATCGCCAGCGCCCGGGCAATCGCCACCCGTGCTTTCATGCCGCCGGACAAGGTATGCGGGTAGGCATCGGCGAACGCCGCCAGGCCGACCTTTTCCAGATAGTGCAGCGCGCGCTCTTCGGCTTCCTTTTTCTTCAACGTGCGCGAGGCCAGCAGCGGAAACATCACGTTCTGTTTGACGGTTTTCCACGGTGGCAGCTGATCGAACTCCTGAAACACCACGATCCGGTCTGGCCCCGGCGCGTCGACACGCTGGCCCTGCAGACGGATCTCGCCCTCGCACGGCGCAATGAACCCGGCGACGGCTTTGAGCAACGTGGATTTACCGCAGCCGGACGGGCCGAGCAGCACGAAGCGATCCTGTTGATCGACTTCGAAACTGACCTGGTGGGTGGCCCGCACGACGCGCTGCGGCGTGCGGTATTCGAGGCTGACCTGGTCGACCGCCAGCAGCGCCTGCGCGGTGGCGATCGGGTTGCTGGCCGCGTGGCCTTGCAAAGGGGCGTTCATGTCGATCAGCTCCCTTGCAGCGGTTTGGCGTCCTGGAAGAAGTAGTCCTTCCACGATTCGGGTTTGTTCTTGATCGCGCCGACGCGGTAGAGGAATTCGGCGAGCGGGTAGGTGTTTTTCGGCGTGACGCTGAATTCGAACTGCGGGTTGTCGATGATTTTCAGCAACGCGGCGCGGTCGATCTTGGCCTTGGTCACGCGGATGTAAGTGTCCGCCGCCGCGCCTTTATCGTTCTGCGCAAATTGCGCGGCTTCGGTCAGGGCTTCGACGAACGCCTTGTAGGTTTTCGGGTTCTCGTTGCGGAATTTCTCGGTGGCGAACAGCACGGTCGGCGAGTTCGGGCCGAGCACGTCATAGGAGTTGAGCACCACGTGCACGTTCGGATTTTCCAGCGCCTGATCCTGGAACGGTGGGTTGGAGAAGTGCCCGGTCAGCTCGGTGCCGCCGGCGATCAACGCCGCAGTGGCGTCCGGGTGCGGAACGGCGATGGTGTACTTGTCGAGGCGATTGAATTCCTTGTCACCCCACTGCTTGGCCGCCGCGTATTGCAGGAAACGCGACTGCACCGAAACGCCCACCGCCGGCACCGCAATGCGGTCCTTCTCGGTGAAGTCGGCGATGGTTTTGACCTTGGGATTGTTGCTGACGAGGTAGTACGGGAAGTTGCCCAGCGAGGCCACGGCTTTGACGTTCTGCTTGCCGTGGGTGCGATCCCAGATCGTCAGCAGCGGCCCGACGCCGGCGCCGGCAATGTCGATGGAACCGGAAAGCAGCGCATCGTTGACCGCCGCGCCGCCGGACAGTTGGGTCCAGTCGACCTTGATGTCGAGCCCTTCCTGCTTGCCGTACTTCTCGATCAGACCCTGATCGCGCACCACATTGAGCAACAGATAGACAATACCGAACTGTTCGGCGATACGGATTTCACCTTCGGCGTGGGCCACGGTCGGCGCCACCAGGCTGCCGGCGATCAGGCTGAAACCGAGGCCGATGGCCGCTGCCAGCGGCGCGAATGGAAGACGTTTGGACATGATCGGATCTCCGGCAAATCAGAAAGGCGCGTCGCCCTGGATGGTGGTGCGATACAGCTTGCGGCGCAGGTGCGCGGGGCAGCCGGCGGCAAGGTGGATCAGCGAGCGGTTGTCCCAGAACACCATGTCGTGGGGCTGCCATTGATGGCGGTAGATGTTCTGCGGCAGCACGCTGTGGGCGTAGAGCTCGTCGAGCAGTTGTTTGCTCTCGTCTTCCGGCAGGCCGACGATGCGGGTGGTAAAGCCTTCGCTGACGAACAACGCCTTGCGGCCGTTTTCCGGGTGGGTGCGGACCACCGGGTGCACGACCTCGGCGACCTGAGCCAATTGCTCCGGGGTCAGGGTCGGGCGCCAGTTGCCTTCGAATTTGGTTTCGCTGTAGCGCGCGGTGTAGGAATGCGCAGCCGAGCGGCCTTCGACGGCTTTGCGCAGCGCGTCGGGCAGGCTGTCCCAGGCTTTGTGCATGTCGGCGAACAGGGTGTCGCCGCCTTCGGACGGCAGCTCCTGAGCGTGCAGCATCGAGCCGAGGCTCGGCAGCTCCTTATAGGAAAGATCCGAGTGCCAGAATTTGCCGGCATCACCGAGGCCGATGTTCTGGCCGTTCTCGACGATGTTGGAAACGATGAGGATTTCCGGGTGATTGGCCAGCAGGAACTGCTTGAGCACGTGGATCTGCAACACGCCGAAGCGGCGGCTGAAATCGATCTGCTGTTGCGGGGTGATGCGCTGGTCGCGGAACACCACGACGTGGTGATCGAGGTGCGCGCGGTGGATGCGGGCGAAGTCTTCATCGTTGACCGGACGGGTCAGGTCGAGGCCGATGATTTCGGCGCCGACGGCACCGCTGAACGGACGGATCTCGAAGGTTTGCGGCGCGACAGTCGCGGCGCTTGGGGTAGCAGTAGCTGCGGACATCAATCAATCTCCCACGCACGGCGCGCTCAAGGGCGCGCGCGTCGATCAGAAACTCACGCTGGATTGCGTGTTGGTTCGTGTCGTGCGGCGCGCCGATTGGTCGGCAGGTACGCAGGAGGCTGACTTTATAGCTATAAGAAGCGGAATTTAAATACTGTTAACGAATAACGATATGGCGAATGCTTAGGAATGGACTGGATGGTGAGTGACCATTTGTGTCACTTCTGGACGGAATGTGTTGGTGCGACGAACGCCTCCGCGAGTCCCGCGAAGGCGTTCGTGAAGATTTACCGTTCGTGCAACGCCTCGGCCCGCGCCCGGATGATCGGCTTGAGCAAATAGCTCAGCACGGTCTTCTTGCCGGTGATGATGTCCACCGACGCCACCATCCCGGGGATGATCAGCAACGGTTTCTCGTCAGTGCCGAGATGGCTGCGTTCGGTGCGCAGTTTGATGATGTAGTAGGTGGTTTTCTTGTCTTCGTCGGTGATGGTGTCGGCGCCGATCTGTTCCAGCTTGGCCTTCAGACCACCGTAGATGGTGTAGTCGTACGCGGTGAATTTCACCGTGGCTTCCTGGCCCGGATGCAGGAACGCAATGTCCTGCGGGCGGATCTTCGCTTCGACCAGCAGGGTGTCATCCAGCGGCACGATTTCCAGCAGGTCGCTGCCCGGCTGAATCACGCCGCCAATCGTGTTGACCAGCATCTTGTTGACGATGCCCCGTACCGGCGAGGTGACGAGCGTACGGCTGACCCGGTCTTCCAGCGCCTTGCCGGTGGCCTGGGCCTTGTTCAGGTCGGTGCGAGCCTCGTTGAGCTGAGTCAGGGCTTCGCTGCGGAATTTGCCGCGCGTTTCGTCAATCTTGCGCTGCACTTCCTTGATCGCCGATTCGGCGCGCGGAATTGCCAGGGTGGTGGCGTCGAGCTGACCACGGGTTTCCACTTCGGCACGCTTGAGTCGCAGCACTTCCACCGGCGACACCGCGCCCTGGGCCACCAGCGGCTCGGACATGTTGATTTCCTGGCGTTGCAGGCCGAGTTGCTGGCGGTATTGCGCCTGCTTCGAGGTGAACTCGCGCAACTCTTGCTGGCGCTGGATCAACTGTTCCTGCAAACCACCGACCTCGTCGTGCAATTGCTGACGACGGCTGATGTACAACGATTCTTCACTTTTCGCCTGACCCGGTACGGCTTTAAGCACGTCCTCGGGGAAATTCAGCGGCCGGTCATCGACCTCGGCGCTCAGGCGCTCGACCCGCAGCAACATCGACAGGCGATCAGCCTCGGTTTCGCCGACGTTGGAGGCAAAACGCGTGTCATCCAGGCGAACCAGCGGTGCACCGGCCTCGACAATCTGGCCTTCCTTGACGAACAGCTCGGAGACGATCCCGCCCTCGAGGTTCTGGATTTTCTGGATCTTCGACGAGGGAATCGCCTTGCCGTCGCCCTTGGTCACTTCGTCGATCACGGCGAAGTTGGCCCACAGCATCAGGAACACGAAGAAACCGATGATCGCCCAGATCGTCAGCCGCACCACGCGTGGCGCGTCCTCGATCAAGGCCTTGTTGACCTCCGGCAGCGGCTGGCCCTGCAGCGATGCCGAGCCCTTGAAGTAGCGGCGGATCGAATCCTTGAAACCCGACTTAAGCAACACTGATCTGCCCCTTCTTCAACGCTTCCATGACGGCCGCTTTCGGGCCGTCGGCGAGGATCTGTCCACGGTCGACCACCAGCAGGCGATCGACCAGCGACAGCAGCGATGCCCGGTGCGTCACCAGCACCACGGTCTTGTTTTCCACCACCGCCGCGAGGCGTTGCTTGAGGCGTTCTTCGCCGGTGTTGTCCATGGCGCTGGTCGGTTCGTCGAGCAAGAGGATCGGCGGATTGAGCAACAGCGCCCGGGCCAGCGCAACGTTCTGGCGCTGGCCGCCGGACAGGTTCTGCCCGCGCTCGCCGACTTGCAGCTCATAACCCTGTGGATGCAGGCGGGCGAATTCGTGGACGCCGGCCAGTTCAGCGGCCTGCAGGACAAGCTCGTCCTCGACGTAACGGGCGCCGGAAACCAGGTTGTCGCGCAGGGTGCCGGCCAGCAGCTGGATGTCCTGCGGCACGTAGCCGATGTTGTAGCGCAGCTCGCTGACGTCGATCTGGCGGATGTCGACGCCATCCACCAGCAACGCACCGTCGTCCGGCTGATACAGGCCCACCAGCAATTTCGCCAGTGAGCTTTTGCCGGAACCGCTGCGACCGATGATGCCGATCTTCTCGCCGGGACGGATCACCAGGTTGATGTTCTTCAGCGCCGGGTTCTGTTGTTCCGGGTAGGTGAAGTTGAGCTGGCGGCATTCGATCGCGCCCTGCAGAACCTTGCGGCTCAACGGGCGTTCTTCGAAATTGCGCTCCTGCGGCAACTCCATCATCTGGTCGACCGAGGTCATGGTCACCCGCGCCTGCTGGTAGCGGGTCAGCAGACCGGACAACGACGCCAGCGGGCTGAGGGCGCGGCCACTGAGCATGTAGCAGGCGATCAGGCCGCCCATGCTCAGGTTGCCGGCGATGATCTGGTACACACCGAAGACGATCATGATCACCCCGGCCAGTTGCTGGATCAGCAGGGTGATGTTCATCGCCAGACCGGAGAGCATTTTCACCCGCAGCTCGAGGCGGCTGAGGGTGCCGATGGTCTGCTCCCACTGATACTGGCGTTCGCTTTCGGCGTTGTTGACCTTCACCGCGTCGAGGCCGGCGAGGGTTTCGATCAGGCTCGACTGACGCTCGGCGCCGAGGGCCATGGTGCGTTCCATGGTTGCCACCAGCGGCTTCTGCAAGGCGTAGCCGATCAGCAGCGCAATCGGGAAGGCCAGCACCGGAATCCACACCAGATGCCCGCCGAGAATCGCGATGACGATGAAGATCAGGATGGTGAACGGCAGGTCGATCAGGCTGGTCAGGGTCAGCGAGGCGAGGAAGTCGCGCAGGCTCTGGAACTCGTGGATGTTCTGGGCAAAGCTGCCGACCCGCGCCGGGCGGTATTTCATGGCCATACCGACGATGCGTTCGAACAGCGTGGCGGAGATGATCAGGTCGGTTTTCTTGCCGGCCAGATCCAGGCACAGGCTGCGCAGGCTCTTGAGGATCAGGTCGAACATATAGGCGCCGGTGATGCCCAGCGCGAGCACCCACAGGGTCGCTTCGGCCTGGTTCGGCACCACGCGGTCGTAGACGTTCATCACGAACAGCGGCGCGGCCATGGCGATGATGTTGATCAGGAAACTGGCGGCGATGGCGTCGGCATACAGCCAGCGCGAACGCTTGAGGGTGTCGCGAAACCACGAGCGTGCACGCGGGATCAGCGTGCCGTGGTTGACGTCGAATTTGTGCTGGGGCTGGGCGAAGAACACTTTGCCGGTGTAGTCGTCGGCCAGCAGTTCGCGGCTGACCAGAGACTCGCCGCCGTCGCTTTCGCTGAGCAGCACCCGCGCTTCGTTCTCACCCTGCCAGCCGAGCAGGACGGCGCTGCGGCCATCCTTGAGCAGCAACAGCGCCGGCATGGCAATCGCCGGAATTTCTTCCAGCTTGCGTTGCAGCACCCGCCCCTGCAGCCCGGCGCGCGCCGCTGCACGGGGCAGCAGCTCGACACTCAGGCGTTGTTTGGGCAGCGGCAGGCCGGTGGTCAGCATCGCCGCGCTGGCGGGCTTCTGGTGGAGCATGCAAAGAGCGAGCAGACCATCCAGTAACGGATCGTCGTGCAACGCGCGTGGATCATGACTGAGATGAACTCGACTGACTTCTGATTCCACGCTCTGCACTCTTAACGGTTGAAAAGGGACAAACTCAATTCATCCCAGGCAGCTGGACCTTGGGCTTCACGTCGTTCTGCACAACGGATGCCAATGGTGCGACCACTCCCTGGCTCTTGAGTAACTCGCCCATGGTCGCCTTGATTCGGTACTGAGTAAATAACTGAATGTTTTTGATCTCGGCCAGACGCCGCGAAGCGGTGAACAGCTCGTTTTCGCTGTCGAGCAAATCCAGCAGGGTACGTTCGCCGAGGCTGAACTGACGCTGGTAAGCGGTGCGCACCGAGGTGCTGTGATCAACGTACTGCTGAGCGATCGGTACCTGGGCGTTGGCGTTGTTCAGGGCGTTCCAGGCCAGGCCCAGTTCTTCATTCAATTGACGCAGGGCGTTGTTGCGGATGTCCAGCGCCTGGTTCGACAGGTACGACTTGGATTCCAGGTCCGCCTTGTTGCTGCCGCCCGAATACAGGTTGAAGCGCATGCGCAGCATGGCCTGCCATTCGTTGTTGTGACCGTTCTGGCCGTCGAGGTCGTTGTCGGCAGTGCGGCCCAGCTCGGCGTCGAAGCGCGGGTAGAAGGTCGACTTGGCGGTCTCGTACTGCTTCTCGGCAGCGGCGATATCGGATTCGGCCGAGCGCAGGATCGGGCTGTTTTCCAGCATCTGCGCGCGGGCTTCATTCAGGTTGGCCGGCATCATCGCCATGAACGGCGCCGGACGCTCCAGTTGATCGGGCATCTGGCCGACGGCGCTGAGGAAATTGGTTTCCGAGTCGGCGAGGTTGGTCTGCTCGGTGATCAGGTTGTTGCGGGCCTGGGCCATCCGCGCTTCGGCCTGATCGAGGTCGGCACCGCTGCCGACGCCGCGCTGGGTGCGCAGCTGGATCTGATCGTAGATTCGCTGGTGGCTCTTGAGGTTTTCCTCGGCCAGACGCACGAACTCGCGACGGGTCAGTACATCCAGGTAAACCTGGGCCACGGTCAGCGCAGTGCGCTCGGAAGTGCCGAGCAAGGAATAGGCGCGGGAGTTGACGGTGGCTTGTTGACGCCCGACTTCGCTGGACGTCGCAAAACCGTCAAAAACCATTTGCGACAGACGCAAACTTGACTCGCTGCGGTTCAGGGTTTCCCAGTGATTCCCGCCACCGGCGGCACGGGTGGTGACGCTGTCGGTGCCTTCACGGCCATAGCCGCCCAGCAGATCGACCTTGGGCAGGTATCCACCTTTTGCAGCCTTTAACTGATAATCCGCGGCCAGTCGGCTGTTGACCCCTGCCTGGATTTCCGGATGGACATCCAGTGCCTGCTGCATGGCTTCTGGTAAGGATTGTGCTTGTACGAAAGACGCGGCGAGAGCGAAGGGTAGAGCCTTGAACAGGTGCGAACGCATGGTAAAGATTTCCCAGAACTTCTTGTCTTGAATCACAGCAAAATGACGAGCTGCGTCGGAAGATGGCAACCGGAATGACCGTATGTCGGAAAGTTTAAAACCGGAACTGGATCACACGCTGAAGGGCAGGTCGCCGCATAAATATCAATGTGACATTACCGGGGCGATTGTTTAGGATGGCTCCCAGAAGGTCAATAGTTTGGCATAAAGTTAATAGCGAAAGAATCTAGCCAAAATATTGACGAATAGCAGCGTCAACTTTGCTTCATCTTTTTTTAAAAGTACGTCCAGACTGAATCGGCGCAGACAGCCATCAGGTCTATGGAAGTCAACTGAACGTGACACCCCGGAGAGTCTTCAATGAGCAGTGTTGTTGCCATCGTCAAAAGCATTGTCGGTCAGGTTTTCGTGGTGTCCCCAGAGGGCGTCCGTCGCGTACTCGTTGAAGGCGACCGGCTGTTTGCCGGCGATCAGGTCGACACCGGCGTTTCCGGCGCCGTGTCCCTGGAACTGGCCGATGGCCGCACGATCGATCTGGGCCGCGACACTCAGTGGAGCGCCGATACCCCCGATTCCAGCACCGACCTGGCCGAAGCCACCGCGCAAGCCGCGCCGTCGGTAGAAGAGCTGCAACAAGCCATCGCCGCCGGTGTCGACCCGACTACCGCCCTTGAATCCACCGCTGCCGGCCCGAGCGCCGCAGGGACTGGCGGTGCCGCCGGTGGCGGTCACAGCTTTGTGATGCTCGATGCGACCGCCGGCCGTGTCGACCCGACCATTGGCTTCCCGACTGCGGGCATCAATTCCGCCGGCCAGGTCGCACAGGACACCACCGGTGGCCAGACCACCGACACCACCGCCAACGCCCTGCGCGAATCGACCCTGAGCCTCAGCGCCACGCCGAGCATCACCGAAGCCGGCGGCGTGCTGGTGTACACCGCGACCCTGACCCAGGCGCCGCTGACCGACCTGACCATCACCCTGTCCAACGGCGCGGTGATCGTGATTCCGGCCGGTTCCACCACCGGCACCGTCAACGTGCCACTGGCACCGAACGACACTGTTTATAACGACCCGACCCAGATCGACGTGACGGTCACCGGCACCACTGGCGGTGGCGGCATCACCGTGACCCCGCCGACCACTCCGGCCACGACTCAGGTCACCGACACCATCGACACCACCACCGTCACCCTGACGGCCGGCCCAAGCGTGACCGAAGGCGGTCAGATCACCTACACCGCCACGCTGACCAACCCGGCCCAGACGCCGGTGACCGTCACCCTGTCGAACGGCTCGACCATCACCATCGGCGCCGGCCAGACTACCGGCACCGTCAACGTGCCGACCGCGCCGAATGACGTCTATAACAACGGCAGCACCGTCACCACCACCATCACCGGTGCCACCGGCGGCAACTTCGAAAACCTGGTGCCGAACCCGACACCGGCCGTTACCACGATCGTCGATTCGCGAGACACCACCGGCCTGACCCTGACCGCTACCGGCACCGTGGTCGAAGGTGGCCAGATCACCTACACCGCGACCCTGACCAATCCGGCGCAGACGCCGGTGACCGTCACCCTGTCGAACGGCTCGACCATCACCATCGGCGCCGGCCAGACCACCGGCAGCGTCAACGTGCCGACCGCACCGAATGACGTCTACAACAACGGCGGCACCGTCAGCACCACGATTACCGGTGCTACCGGCGGCAATTTCGAGAATCTGGTGCCGAACACGACGCCAGCGACCACCACCGTCACCGACTCCATCGACACCACCAACCTGTCGCTGAGCGCGACCGGTTCCGTGGCCGAGGGCGGTTCGATCGTCTACACCGCGACCCTGACCAATCCTGCCGGCACCCCGGTGACCGTGACGTTGAGCAACGGCTCCGTCATCACCATCGAGGCTGGCAAAACTACCGGCACAGTCACCGTTCCGGCCCCTGCCGATGACGTCTATAAAGACGCCGGCAAGGTCGAAGTCACTATCAAGGACGCCACTGGCGGTAACTTCGAGAACCTGGTGCCAAGCACCGTTCCGGCCGTTACCGAAGTCACTGACACCATCGACACCACCACGGTGAAACTCACTGCGACCGAATCGGCGGCTGAAGGTGGCACTGTCACTTATACCGCTACTGTCGGCGCGCCAGTGACCGGTTCACCGGTCACCGTGACCTTGGCCAACGGTCAGTCGATCACCATCGAAGTGGGCAAAACCACCGGCACCGTGACCACCACCGCGCCGAACGATGCGTTGACCGGCAATGCACCACTGACCAACTCGATCACCGGCGTTTCCGGCGGTAATTACGAAAATCTGGTGGCCGACAAAACTCCGGTTTCGACCACGGTTACAGACGTTGCCGACACCACCAATCTGACCCTGAGCGCCACCGGCACTGTCGCCGAGGGTGGTTCGATTGTTTACACCGCGACCCTGACCAATCCGGCCGGCACCCCGGTGACCGTGACGTTGAGCAACGGCTCCGTCATTACCATTGAAGCGGGCAAGACCACTGGCACCGTGACCGTTCCGGCCCCTGCCGATGACGTCTATAAAGACGCCGGCAAAGTCGAAGTCACCATCAAGGACGCCACCGGCGGCAACTTCGAGAACCTGGTGCCAAGCACCGTTCCGGCCGTCACCGACGTGACCGATACCGTCGACACCACCACCGTCAAACTGACCGCCACCGAGTCGGCGGCTGAAGGTGGCACCGTTACTTACACCGCCACTGTCGGCGCCCCGGTTACCGGCTCGCCTGTCACCGTGACCTTGGCTAACGGTCAGTCGATCACCATCGAAGTCGGCAAAACCACCGGCACCGTGACCACCACCGCACCGAACGACGCATTGGCCGGCAACGCACCGCTGACCAACGCGATCACCGGCGTGAGCGGCGGAAACTACGAGAATCTGGTCGCCGACAAAACTCCGGTTTCGACCACCGTCACTGACACCGTCGACACCACCAACCTGACCCTCAGCGCCACCGATTCCGTGGCCGAGGGCGGCTCGATCATCTACACCGCGACGCTGACCAATCCGGCCGGCACTCCGGTCACCGTGACCCTGTCGAACGGTGCCGTCATCACCATCGAAGCCGGCAAGACCACCGGCACCGTGACTGTCGATGCGCCGAAAGACGACGTTTACAAGGATGCTGGCAAAGTCGAAGCGACCATTACCGGCGCAACCGGCGGCAACTTCGAAAACCTGGTGCCAAGCACTGTGCCGGCCGTGACCCAGGTCACCGACACCATCGACACTTCGACCGTCAAACTGACCGCGACCGAATCGGCTGCTGAAGGCGGCACCGTCACTTACACCGCGACGGTTGGCGCTCCGGTAACCGGCTCGCCTGTGACCGTGACCCTGGCCAACGGTCAGTCGATCACCATCGAAGTCGGCAAAACCACCGGCACCGTGACCACCACCGCGCCGAACGACGTACTGGCCGGCCATGCACCGCTGACCAACTCGATCACCAACGTCAGCGGCGGCAACTACGAAAACCTCGTGGCCGACAAAACGCCGGTCAGCACCACCATCACCGACACCGTCGACACCACCACCGTATCGCTGACCGCCACCGGCAACGTCAACGAGGGCGGGCAGATCGTCTACACCGCCACCCTGACCAACCCGGCCGGCACCCCGGTGACCGTGACGTTGAGCAACGGCTCCGTCATCACCATCGAAGCCGGCAAAACCACTGGCACCGTGACCGTTCCGGCCCCAGCCGATGACGTCTATAAAGACGCCGGCAAAGTCGAAGTGACCATCAAGGACACCTCCGGCGGCAATTTCGAAAACCTGGTGGCCAACCCGACGCCAGCGGTGACCAACGTCGCCGACACCATCAACACCACGCACCTGACCCTCAGCGCCGAAAGCTATGTGCTCGAAGGCACGTCGATCACCTACACCGCGACCCTGACCAACGCCGCGCAGACGCCGGTGACCGTCAATCTGAGCAACGGCCAGACGATCGTTATCGAGGCCGGCAAGACCAGCGGTTCGGTGACCATCCCGGCGCCGAGCGATGACGTCTACAAGGATGTCAGCAAGCTCACCGTGACCATGACCGATGCCAGCGGTGACAACTTCGAGAAACTCGACGTCAGCAAGACGCCGGTCAGCACCACGGTCAACGACACCATCGACAAGACCACGCTGACCCTGAGCGCCAGCGACACCGTCAGCGAAGGTGGCCAGATCACCTACACCGCGACCCTGAGCAACCCGGCCGGCACCGCCATGACCGTGACCCTGGCCAACGGCGCGGTGATCAACATCGCTGCCGGTGCCACCAGCGGTTCGGTGAACTTCCCTGCGCCGGCCAACACGCCTTACATCGATGGCGGCAAGGTGCAGACCGCGATTGCCAGCCACAGCGGCGGCAACTTCGAACAGGTCGATGCCAACCGTTCGGCTGTGGTGACCAAGGTCACCGATACCGTCGACACCACCAATATCAGCCTGAGCGCCACCGGTTCGGTCGCCGAGGGCGGTTCGATCGTCTACACCGCGACCCTGACCAACCCGGCCGGCACGGCCATGACCGTGACCCTGAGCAACGGCGCGGTGATCAACATCGCCAAAGGCGCCAGCACCGGCACCATCACTGTCGCAGCACCGGGCGATGACGTGTACAAGGACGCCGGCAAAGTCGACGCCAGCATCACCAAGACCACGGGCGGCAACTTTGAAAATCTGGTGGTCGACAAGACCCCGGCGGTGACCGATGTCACCGACACTATCGACAACAGCACCGTTTCCCTGAGCGCCACGGCCAGCACCGTTGAAGGCGGCGTGGTGGTTTACACCGCCTCCGTCACCGCACCGGTAACCGGTTCGCCAGTGGTCGTGACCCTGTCCAACGGCCAGACCATCACCATCCCGGTCGGCGCCAGCAGCGCCAGCGTCAACTACACCGCGCCGAACGATGCACTGGCCGGCGGCAACACGTTGAGCGTGAAGATCGACGGCACCAGCGGCGGCAATTACGAAAACCTGGTCGCCGACAAGACTCCGGCCGTGACCTCAGTCACCGACACCGTCGACACCACCAACCTGACCTTGAGCGCTACAGGTTCCGTGGCCGAAGGCGGTTCGATCGTTTACACCGCCACGCTGACCAATCCAGCTGGCACGCCAGTGACCGTGACGCTGAGCAACGGCTCGGTAATCACCATCGAAGCGGGTAAAACCACCGGCACCGTGACCGTTCCGGCTCCGGCCGATGACGTCTACAAAGACGCCGGCAAAGTCGAAGTGACCATCAAGGATGCGTCCGGCGGCAACTTCGAGAATCTGGTTCCGAGCACCGTACCGGCCGTCACTGAAGTGACTGACACCATCGATACGTCGACCGTGAAGCTGAGCGCCGATACGTCGGTGGCGGAGGGCGGCACCGTCACCTACACCGCCACTGTTGGTGCGCCAGTGACTGGTTCGCCGGTCACCGTGACCCTGGCCAACGGTCAGACCATCACCATCGAAGTCGGCAAAACCACCGGCACTGTCACCACCACCGCGCCGAACGATGCGCTCAACGGTCATACACCGCTGAGCAACTCGATCACTGGCGTGAGCGGCGGCAACTACGAAAACCTGGTGGCCGACAAGACACCGGTCAGCACCACCGTGACCGATACCGTCGACACCACCGACCTGACGCTGACCGCAACCGGCACCGTGGCCGAAGGTGGCTCGATCACCTACACCGCGACCCTGACCAACCCGGCCGGCACTCCGGTGACCGTGACGTTGAGCAACGGCTCCGTCATCACCATCGAGGCCGGTAAAACCACCGGCACCGTGACTGTCGATGCGCCGAAAGACGACGTCTACAAGGATGCCGGCAAGGTCGAAGTGACCATCAAGGATGCGTCCGGCGGCAACTTCGAGAACCTGGTGCCGAGCACTGTTCCGGCTGTTACCGATGTCACCGACACCATCGACACCACCACGGTGAAACTGACCGCGACCGAGTCGGCGGCTGAAGGTGGCACTGTCACTTACACCGCGACCGTTGGCGCTCCGGTGACTGGCTCGCCTGTGACCGTGACCTTGGCGAATGGTCAGTCGATCACCATCGAAGTGGGCAAAACCACCGGCACCATCACCACCACTGCGCCGAACGATGCGTTGAACGGTCACACTCCGCTGACCAATGCGATCACCGGTGTAAGCGGCGGTAACTACGAAAATCTCGTAGCCGACAAGACTCCGGTCAGCACCACTGTGACTGACACCGTCGACACCACCGACCTGACACTGACTGCGACCGACACCGTGGCCGAAGGTGGCTCGATCACCTACACCGCCACCCTGACCAATCCGGCTGGCACCCCGGTGACCGTGACGTTGAGCAACGGCTCCGTCATCACCATCGAAGCGGGCAAAACCACCGGCACCGTGACCGTCGATGCGCCGAAAGATGACGTCTACAAGGACGCCGGCAAAGTCGAAGTCACCATCAAGGATGCGACTGGTGGCAATTTCGAGAACCTGGTGCCGAGCACCGTTCCAGCCGTCACCGATGTAACCGACACCATCGACACCACCACGGTGAAACTGACCGCGACCGAGTCCGCAGCTGAAGGCGGGACTGTCACTTACACCGCCACCGTTGGCGCCCCGGTAACCGGCTCGCCTGTGACCGTGACCCTGGCCAATGGTCAGTCGATCACCATCGAAGTGGGCAAAACCACCGGCACCATCACCACCACGGCGCCGAACGATGCGTTGAACGGCCACACCCCGCTGACCAATGCGATCACCGGTGTGAGCGGCGGTAACTACGAAAACCTCGTAGCCGACAAGACCCCGGTTTCGACCACCGTCACCGACACCGTCGACACCACCAACCTGACCCTGAGCGCTACTGACTCGGTGGCCGAAGGCGGTTCGATCGTCTACACCGCGACTCTGACCAATCCGGCGGGTACGCCGGTGACCGTGTCCCTGTCGAACGGCGCCGTGATCACCATCGAGGCCGGTAAAACCACCGGCACCGTGACCGTCGATGCGCCGAAAGATGACGTCTACAAAGACGCCGGAAAAGTCGAAGTCACCATCAAGGATGCAACTGGCGGCAACTTCGAGAATCTGGTGCCAAGCACTGTTCCGGCTGTCACCGATGTAACCGACACCATCGACACCACCACGGTGAAACTCACCGCGACCGAGTCGGCAGCTGAAGGCGGCACTGTCACTTACACCGCCACCGTTGGCGCCCCGGTAACCGGTTCGCCTGTGACCGTGACCCTGGCCAACGGTCAGTCGATCACCATCGAAGTCGGCAAGACCACCGGCACTGTCACCACCACCGCACCGAACGATGCACTCAACGGCCATACGCCGCTGACCAACTCGATCACCGGCGTGAGCGGCGGCAACTACGAAAACCTCGTGGCCGATAAAACGCCAGTCAGCACCACCGTGACCGACACCGTCGACACCACCAACCTGACCCTGAGCGCCACGCCGGAAGTCAACGAAGGTGGCCAGATCACCTACACCGCGACCCTGACCAACGCCGCCGGCACTCCGGTGACCGTGACGTTGAGCAACGGCGCCGTGATCACCATCGAGGCCGGCAAAACCTCCGGTACCGTGACCGTCGATGCACCGAAGGACGACGTCTACAAGGACGCCGGCAAAGTCGAGACGACCATTTCGACCACCACCGGTGGCAACTTCGAGAACCTGGTCACCAGCACCGCCCCGGCGGTCACCACCGTCAATGACACCATCGACACGTCCACCGTGTCGCTGACCGCTACCGCCAACGTCGCCGAAGGCGAAACCGTGGTTTACACCGCGACCGTGACGGCGCCAGTGACCGGCTCGCCGGTCGTCGTGACCCTGTCCAACGGCCAGACCATCACCATCGCCGTCGGCGAGACCACCGGCACCGTGAACTTCGTCGCGCCGAACAGCCCGTTGGCGGGCGGCAGCTCGTTGAGCGTGACCATCGACAAGGCCACCGGCGGCAACTACGAACATCTGGCGGTGGACGGCAAGCCTGCCGACACCTCGGTGTCGGACACTGTCGACACGACCAACCTGAACCTGACGGCCACCGATTCGGTTGCCGAGGGTGGTTCGATCACTTACACCGCGACCCTGACCAACCCGGCGGGTACGCCGGTGACCGTGACCCTGTCGAACGGCGCCGTCATCACCATCGAGGCCGGTAAAACCACCGGCACCGTGACCGTCGATGCGCCGAAAGACGACGTCTACAAGGACGCCGGCAAAGTCGAGGCGACCATTTCGACCGCCACTGGTGGCGGTTTCGAGAACCTGGTGCCGAGCACCGTTCCGGCCGTGACCAACGTCACCGACACCATCGACACCACCACGGTGAAACTGACCGCGACCGAGTCGGCGGCGGAAGGCGGCACCGTTACTTACACCGCGACCGTGGGCGCACCTGTGACCGGTTCGCCTGTGACCGTGACCCTGTCCAACGGACAGTCGATCACGATCGAAGTCGGCAAAACCACCGGCACCGTCACCACCACCGCGCCGAACGATGCGCTCAACGGCCACGCGCCGCTGACCAACGCGATCACTGGCGTGACTGGCGGCAACTACGAAAATCTCGTGGCCGACAAAACGCCGGTTTCGACCACCGTCACTGATACCGTCGACACCACCAACCTGACCCTGAGCGCCACTGGCTCCGTGGCCGAGGGTGGTTCGATCGTCTACACCGCGACCCTGACCAACCCGGCAGGTACGCCGGTGACCGTGACCCTGTCGAACGGCGCCGTGATCACCATCGAGGCCGGTAAAACCACCGGCACCGTGACCGTCGATGCACCGAAGGACGATGTCTACAAAGACGCCGGCAAAGTCGAAGCGACCATTTCGACCGCCACCGGTGGCAACTTCGAGAACCTGGTGCCGAGCACTGTTCCGGCCGTAACCGAAGTCACCGACACCATCGACACCACCACGGTCAAACTGACCGCGACTGAATCGGCAGCTGAAGGCGGCAACGTCACTTACACCGCGACCGTGGGTGCACCTGTGACCGGTTCGCCAGTCACCGTGACCCTGTCCAACGGTCAGTCGATCACCATCGAGGTGGGCAAGACCACCGGCACCGTGACCACCACTGCGCCAAACGATGCGCTGAACGGCCACACGCCGTTGACCAACGCAATCACTGGCGTGAGCGGCGGCAATTACGAAAATCTGGTCGCCGATAAAACCCCAGTCAGCACCACCGTGACCGACACCGTCGACACCACCAATCTGTCGCTGACCGCGACCGACAGCGTGGCCGAAGGCGGTTCGATCGTTTACACCGCGACCCTGACCAACCCGGCCGGCACCCCGCTGACCGTGACTCTGTCGAACGGCGCCGTCATCACCATCGAGGCCGGTAAAACCACCGGCACCGTGACCGTTGCCGCGCCAGCCGATGACGTCTACAAAGACGCCGGCAAGGTTGAAGTGACCATCAAGGACGCAACCGGTGGCAACTTCGAGAACCTGGTTCCGAGCACCGTTCCAGCCGTAACGGAAGTCACCGACACCATCGACACGACGACCGTGAAGCTGACCGCTTCCGAAACGGCCGCTGAAGGTGGCACCGTCACTTACACCGCGACTGTTGGCGCGCCAGTGACCGGCTCGCCTGTGACCGTGACCCTGGCCAATGGTCAGTCGATCACCATCGAAGTGGGCAAAACCACTGGCACTGTCACCACCACCGCGCCGAACGATGCACTCAACGGCCACACGCCGCTGACCAACTCGATCACGGGTGTGACTGGCGGCAACTACGAAAACCTCGTAGCCGACAAAACTCCGGTTTCGACCACCGTCACTGACACCGTCGACACCACCAATTTGACCCTCAGCGCCACCAACTCGGTTGCCGAAGGCGGTTCGATCACTTACACCGCCACACTGACCAACGCTGCGGGCACCCCGGTGACCGTGACCTTGAGCAACGGCGCCGTGATCACCATCGAGGCCGGCAAAACCACCGGCACCGTGACCGTCGACGCACCGAAAGATGACGTCTACAAAGACGCCGGCAAAGTCGAGGCGACCATTTCGACCGCCACCGGTGGCAATTTCGAGAACCTCGTTCCGAGCACCGTTCCGGCTGTCACTGAAGTCACCGACACCATCGACACCACCACGGTCAAACTGACCGCGACCGAGTCGGCGGCTGAAGGCGGCACTGTCACTTACACCGCCACCGTGGGCGCACCCGTGACCGGTTCGCCAGTCACCGTGACTCTGTCGAACGGTCAGTCGATCACCATCGAAGTCGGCAAGACCACTGGCACCGTCACCACCACCGCACCGAACGATGCGCTGACCGGCCACACGCCGTTGACTAACGCGATCACCGGCGTGAGCGGCGGCAACTACGAGAATCTGGTCGCCGACAAAACGCCGGTTTCGACCACCGTCACTGACACCGTCGACACCACCAACCTGACCCTCAGCGCCACCAATTCGGTTGCCGAGGGCGGTTCGATCATCTACACCGCGACCCTGACCAACGCCGCTGGCTCGCCAGTGACCGTGACTCTGTCGAACGGCGCCGTGATCACTATCGAAGCCGGCAAAACCACTGGCACCGTGACCGTTGCCGCGCCAGCCGACGACGTCTACAAAGACGCCGGCAACGTGCAGGCGACGATCACCAATGCCAGCGGTGGCAACTTCGAAAACCTGGTGCCGAGCACTGTTCCGGCCGTGACGCAAGTCACCGATACCATCGACACCACCACGGTGAAACTCACCGCGACCGCGTCGGCGGCTGAAGGCGGCACCGTCACCTACACCGCGACCGTGGGCGCGCCGGTGACTGGCTCGCCAGTGACCGTGAACCTGTCGAATGGCCAGAGCATCACCATCGAAGTGGGTAAAACCACCGGCACCGTGACGACCACGGCGCCTAACGATGCGCTCAACGGCCACACGCCGCTGACCAACGCGATCACCAACGTGACGGGCGGCAACTACGAAAATCTGGTGGCCGACAAGACGCCGGTCAGCACTACCGTGACCGACACTGTTGACACCACCAACCTGACCCTTAGCGCCACCAATTCGGTCGCCGAGGGCGGTTCGATCGTTTACACCGCGACCCTGACCAACGCTGCGGGCACTCCGGTGACCGTGACCTTGAGCAATGGCGCAGTCATCACCATCGAAGCCGGTAAAACCACAGGCACCGTGACCGTCGCCGCGCCAGCCGATGACGTCTACAAAGACGCCGGCAACGTGCAGGCCACCATCACCAACGCGACTGGCGGCAACTTCGAAAACCTGGTGACCAGCACCACGCCAGCGGTGACCAGCGTCACCGACACCATCGACACCACCACCGTGAAGCTGACCGCAACCGCAACAGCGGCCGAGGGTGGCACCGTCACCTACACCGCAACCGTGGGTGCACCGGTGACCGGCTCGCCTGTGACCGTGAACCTGTCGAACGGTCAGTCGATCACCATCGAAGTCGGCAAAACCACCGGCACCGTGACCACCACGGCGCCTAACGATGTGCTGACCGGCCATGCACCGCTGACCAACGCCATCACCGGCGTGAGCGGTGGTAACTACGAAAATCTGGTGGCTGATAAGACCCCGGTTTCGACCACCGTCACCGACACCGTCGACACCACCAACCTGTCGCTCAGCGCGACCGGCACCGTGGCCGAAGGTGGTTCGATCACCTAC